>JBDKUZ010000167.1:0-32115 GCA_039679395.1 Methanospirillum sp.
GATGTCATCCGGTTCTCGATTTCGGCAGGCGCGACGCGCTCGGCCCCCGCGGGACATGCCGATGTCCCGGTTCTTCCCCCGGCATATCGGCCGGAGGGCGGAGGGCGACGGAACGAATGTCGGCACCATCGCCGTCGGACCAGATTCCTGCGACCCTTCTGGATCTCCGCTCGCCAGTCGGCGCCGATCTGTCGATTGAGCGTGGGGGGCCCACGATGATAGTAAAGGAACCCTGAATTTCCCGGATCCGGCCGGACGCACTGGATATGTTCGGTAGATCGAATGCCACACCGGCGGGACCTGAGGAGAGACAGCCTTTCACCGTTCTTTCCCCTCCAGGTGGAAGTGATGGAGAAGGCGATGGAATATCGGTGTCACGAAGAGTGCCACTGAGATGAGCAGCACGAACCCGCAGTACATCGCGTACAGCCCCGCGAAGATCTTCCCCCCCTGTGTCGAGAGCGTTGTTACGGGGCCCATACCTCCCATGAGCATCGCTGCATTGAGGAACGCGTCGACCGGCTCCATGCCCTCGAGCGCCATATAGCCGCCAATGCCTATACCCAGTGAGATCAGGATGAGGATCAGGGAGAACAGTGCGAACTTCGCGAGCCGGAGATAGAACGTGCGTACAGGAAGGAGCGCGTCGCCTCTACGCTCGAATTCTCTCAACACCATGACAAGTTCTCCAGCCGATCGTCAATTGAAGCCGATCGGTATTGGTCTTTATCGGATATGCGTTCCCGCCTCGTCCCGATACCCGGTCGCCCAACCCCGGTGTCGGCGCGGCGGACTTCGAAGGAGGCGCTGCTGATGCCATTGAAGGGATCCCCATCCGGATCGACGAGATGGAGGCCTTACAGATATACATTAGGGGTGCCATCATACGAGGAAGTTCGCAAAATTATTCTTCTGCGAAGTTCGGCTGGCCGTTATCCCAGCGATGAGCCCACATCGGTTGTTTACCGATCGAGCGTCCCTGCTGGAATTTTGAACCGGGACGAGATGATTCTCTCGATACAAGGCTCCCCGGAGGGGCCTTCGAAGACTGTCGATATTGTGATCTATCCAGAAGGATGAGGATCGCAGGGAGCGAGCGGTAATGATCGGGACGGAGCGAATGTGCCCTCCCATTCCTAACGAAAGATGATAATACCCCCGCCCGGATTCGAACCGGGGTCGCCGGATCCAAAGTCCTGCATGATTGACCGCTACACTACGGGGGTATCTCTCACTTCTTTCTCTACAGGCCCGGTTAATCGTTTGCTTCAGCCCATGGCGGCGAAGACGGCGGAGCCCGAGGGTTCCGTCGAGCCCGTAACCGCCCCGATCCCAGCCGTATCTCATAGCGTACCGACGCACAACAGCACGGCGTCTCAATCCGGGTCGAGAAATTTGTGGAGAATTCGTCGTTCTCAGCGGGTTACGTCCCGCCGTCGTCGCCACCCGCAAGGGGGAAGTGGCGCCGGTACACTTCGCGTCGCTCCTCGAGATCCGTATGCAGGTAGACCTCGGTCGTCTTGATCGAGGTGTGCCCGAGGTTCTCCTGCACCACCCGAAGGTTGCGGCTCCGTCGGTACAGCTCGCTCGCATAACTGTGTCGGATCGTGTGCGGCGTCACGCCCTCGGGCGCATATCGCTTGAAGAGGATCTGAACCGTCCGCGACGAGATTGGCCGTCCGCCGTACCCGATGAAGAGCGGGCCGGAGGTGCGGTCGCCGAGGAACTCGTCGAGGGCATCGGCGGTCGCGTCGTCGAGGAAGACTATCCGCTCCTTGTTCCCCTTCCCCGTGACCCGGATCGTGCCGTCATCGAGGTCGACGGCCTCGATCCGTATAGCACAGAGTTCGGAGACGCGAACACCAGTCGCATAGATCAGGCGGACGATCAATCGGTCGCGCGGATCGTCGATCGAGCGCAGGAGTCGCGAGACCTGCCCGTGCTTGAGACATTTTACTCCGGTTCGGCCGACCTTCGGCCGCTCGATACGGTCGACCGGGTTCGCATCGACCGCTCCCTGCGCCACGAGAAACCGAAAGAACGACGAAAACGAGCAGACAACCCGGTTCAGGGTTCGTGGCGAGAGGTGACGCGCTTCGGAGATGGCGGCAAGATGGTCGTAGAGCGCCCCTGTCGTGACGTCGACCGGCCCCACGTCCTTCTCGGACCCATTACGTACAGCGAGATCGGCGGCAAGTGAGCGGAGCGATCGGCGGTAGGTCGCAATCGTCCGCTCGGAGTAATGGCGCATGCGCAGAAAATCGACGTACCGGTCGATCCAGCCGTCGAGCGTTCGGTCCTCCACACAAAGCTCTGCGTGCCGTTCTCTGATGAAACTTCGCAGAATAACCGTCGCCGCCCGGCACCGCCGTGGCTATCGGGCCCAGCTGCGGCCACGCAGGATTGTGGCCGTACGCGGCCGCGCGGTGTGCCTTCAAGGTGTGCAGCAGGGCTCCAATCGGGGCCCCCCACTAATATAGCATCATACGGTTTATGAGCATCATCGATCGAGGGAAAAGCGGATCCGGACACCCCTGTCGTGCCGACATCCGGAGATCGACGAGGCGACGGACCCCCCGACCGGTGACAATTTCCCAGACAGGAGGACGGCAGGGTCGAAGGAGAGTCACAGCCCCCGCGGCGATCGCATGTCAGTGGATGGATCGTCCCTGCGATCGGCGGGAGAGTCGGAGCGTTTGAGAGAGTTCGATAGCCTTATCCGACACCATTCAGAGAATGTACGCGTGATCGGGTCGAAGGAGGACTACCGCTTCTATCTCGAGGCCGACCGCGTCGCCCTGAATATCCGCTCCTGGTGGCCGAAGTACTTCTCGCATGACGTCTGGCGATTCGAGCGACACCTCAGGCGGGTCGAATACTGGCAGAACTGCCACCGATCGCTCATCTCCCGACCGATCTACTACTATCTCTACTGGCGCTTCCGCCGCCTCTCGCTCCGCATGGGATATTCGATCCCGCCGAATGTCTTCGATGCGGGCCTCTCGATCGCGCACCCCGGGACCCTGATCGTGAACGACGCGGCCCGGATCGGTGAGAACTGCCGAATTCACCCGGGCGTCACCATCGGCACGGCGGCCGGAGAGGAGGACGCGGCGCCCCACATCGGGAAGAACGCGTTCATCGGCCCGAACGCAGTGATCCTCGGCCCGATCGAGATCGGCGACGACGTCGCGATCGGCGCGAACGCGGTGGTGAACCGGTCGTTTCCCGAGAACAGCATCACGGTTGCGGGCGTTCCTGCGAAGAAGGTCTCGGAGAAGGGCTCGCGGGGGCTGTACCAGCGCTCGACCGAGGTCGTCCGGGCCCGGAAACCAGCCCCGAATCGGCGGCCGTAGAGGCAGATTTCGCAGAATCCCCATTCTGCGAAATTCCGAGAGGCGATCTCGGCCCGGATGAGAGATCGGCCGTACAATCCCCAAGGTTGGAAAACCGCACCAGAATCACCTTACAGGTCGACCCCTGGAGAAATACCGGCTCAAAAAGGCAGGAGAGGCGCGGTTTTCAGGCAGATTCGGAGCCCCGGTCGGCGAGCGCTCGGCGAATGACTCCCCTGAGTGACCGCACCGCTTCGACAATCTCCGGCTGCGCGAGGACGGCCGAGATGACGGCACAGCCATCGGCCCCCGCCAGGATCACGTCCGCCGCGTTTCCCGGACCGATACCGCCGATGCCGATCACCGGGATGCGGACCGCATCCCGTATGACCGAAACGGCCTCGAGCCCGTGCCCCGGACCGGCATCCGTCTTCGAACCCGTAGAATAGACCGGGCTGACTGCTACATAATCGGCGCCGTCGCGCTCGGCGCGAACGGCATCCTCGGCGCTGCCCACCGAGGCGCCGATCAGGAACGGCCGAGACGCCAATTGCCGGGCGGCCGCGACGGGCAGATCACCCTGGCCGAGATGGACGCCGTCGGCATCGGCTGCGAGCGCAATATCCAATCGGTCGTTCACGACGAAAAGAGTCCCTGATCCTGCCGTAGCGGCCCGGATTGCTCGTGCAATCGCCAGGATCTCGCCCGCCGATCTCGCTTTCTCCCGGAGCTGGACGACATCCGCGCCCCCGGCGACGGCCCCCCGCGCGCACTCGAGGTGGCTACGGCCCCCCGAGACGACCTCATCCGTAACCACGTACAGAGCAAAGGACGGCATCAGGCAATCCGGATTTTTGCCCCGGCAGCAAATGCAGCGGCATCCATTCCGGCCAGCGCGTCGAAGAGCCCGGACCGGAACGAGCCCGGCCCCGCCGCACGTACGGCTGCGCGCTCGCCGGCGAGGCCGAAAGCCGCCAGCGCCACAACCGCGGCCTCGAATCGATCATCGGCGATCGCAGCCAAGGCCCCCGTCACCGACGCAGCCATGCATCCGGTCCCCGAGACGGCGCCCATCAACGGATGGCCGTTCTCCACGAACGCAACCCGATCTCCGTCAGAAACGACGTCGACCGGGGCACTCATGGCTACGATACAACCGAGGCGCTCAGCGAGCTGGCGGCAGACTTCGGCCGGGTCGCCGACCAAGCCGGCCGAATCAACGCCCCGGACCCGAGCCTCGATTCCCGCGATCGTCCCAATCTCACCGGCATTTCCTTTTAGGACAGCAATCTCGAGTGCCTCGAGAAGCCGGAGCACCGTGGCCGTTCGGAAGGCGGTGGCGCCGGCCCCGACCGGATCCAGCACGACAGGGATCCCTCGAGCGTTCGCGGTTTCCCCGGCAACGAGCATCGCCTCGACCTGGACCGATGACAGCGTGCCGATGTTGAGAACCAGCGCATCGGCCATCCCGGCCATCTCGGCGACCTCCTCAAGGGCATCGGCCATCACAGGCGCCGCCCCCACAGAGAGCGTGACGTTCGCGCAGTCGTTGACGGTGACGTAGTTCGTGATATGATGGACGAGAGGACGAGTTTCCCGGACCATTGAGAGCAGGGCGGCAGAGGACAGAGGATTCATGGCGATCACAGGGCCCCGGTGGGCCCCGTACACTGTTGCAGGGCCCGGAATTTACCCCTTCGCATCACCCTCAGCAGCGAGTGATGCGCGTTCGAGACCGGAGATTGTCACCGATAAACTATATGTTGCGATATAACTCGGGGCCTCGGCGATGACCTGGCCGATGCACCGATCTGCTACTTCCATAAGGACGCAGGCTCAATCATTCGGGGATGTGGCTGAGGTATCAGAACGTGCAGACCGGCAACCCGGACATGCTGAACCTCGACCTGATTGAAGAGATCGGGATCACCGAGGACAGCGAACTCATCGATCACTACGCGATTGCGGCCTACACCCAGGGATCCGACGACCCGCTGATCCTCTTTCGGTCGCCGTCCTACTCCGAGGTAGCCGAGCGGTTTGATCAGGTCGCGGAATTCGTCGGCGCGCGTCCGCTGTGAAAAGAGAACTGCGGGGGGAATGACTCAGGCCGGGAGTACCGCCCGGCAGAGAGCAAGGTAGAGCCCCGACGATGCCAGCAGGAATATGATCGCCGCGACGTCGCCACGTCGCAGAGACCGATCCCGGAGAGAGACCCGGCGCGGAGCCCGGTAACCCCGTAGATCGATGGTCAGGCCGAGGACATTCGCCTTGCCGAGCGAGTTGGAGACCAGGGGTACGACGATCGGCGCGATGGTTCTGACCACGCCCCGGACCCCCTTTCCTGGATTGTAACCTCGCGCCAGCTGAGCTTCCCGGATCCGCTGTCCCTCGAGCTGGAGGCTCGGGATGAACCGTAACGCGATCAGAAAGATCAGCGCGTAATCTGCCGGCAGACGGAGCCGTTGCAGGGCGTGGACAAGGTCGTGCGGCATGGTCGAGGTCACCAGGAGCTGGAACGCAAAAAGCATCGCAAAGAACCTGAGGGATAGGAGCAACCCGAACACTATCGCGCCCGTGGTGACCGGAAGCGATCCGCCGATCAGGGGAACAGCGGCCGGGATCAGGAAGCCGATCGTCTCGCCGTCCTGCATCGTCAGGATCGTCAGAAGCAGGAGCGAGATCGTGAGCGAGACGAGGAGCGGGAGCTGCCGGATGAGCGGCCGAGCCAGATGCGACGCGGCCGCTGCCAGAAGGAGCGCGACCACGAGCAGCGCGAGAGGAAGGAGGCTGCTCGTCGTGATCGCGAGGGCCGCGACGAGGACGACCATCAGCAGTTTCGAGAGTGGGTTCAGGCGGTGAAAGAGACTGGTGCCCGGAACGTACTGCATAATCTCTGGCATATGACCTCCTCACCTCCTGCGTCGGAGTCTGCGGCCAGGATACCGTGGTCCAGAAGAACGACCCGGTCTGCGAAGTCCTCCACGATCCGCATGTTATGAGTCACCATCACGATGGTCTTGCCTTCTTCGCGGAGGCGCGATGCAAGAGCCATGACTCGAGCCGATTCGACCGCGTCGAGCCCGGTGGTCGGCTCATCGAGAACGATCACGTCTGGAGCCGTCGCGATGACGCAGGCGATGGCGAGGCGCTGGCGCTCGCCCCGAGAGAGGGAGCGTGGGTACGTGTGGCGCTGGGCAGCAAGGCCCACCTCATCGAGGGCTCGCATCACTCTGTCCGCGACATCGGGATAACCCAGGTTCGACGGGCCGAACGCGATCTCACGCTCGACAGTCTCCTCGAAAAGCATTGTGTCCGGATTCTGGAAGACGAGCCCGACGCTCCGGGCCAGTTCGTGGATCGCGGCGTTGCGGGTATCGGTCCCCTTTACCGTCACCGAGCCTCCGGTCGGTTTCAGAAGACCAACCAGATGCTTTATCAGCGTGGTCTTGCCCGAGCCGTTGTCGCCGATCACCGCCACGAACTCTCCTGGCCGGATCGCAAGATCGAGACCTCGAAGGGCTGCGACGCCGTTGTAGGCGTGGACGAGCCCGTCAATTCGTATGATCGGCGGTGCCGAAGTCGGGATCCGATGACGTCCGCCGCTGTGGAGGGCCATGGCCGGAGGTCCCGCGTGAAGCACGGCGCGGACCCGTTCGTCACGCAGGAGCTCCTCGGGTGCCCCCTCCGCGAGAATGCGACCGCCCTCGAGAAAGATCATCCGGTCCGCGAGTGCGAAGAGGGCGTCGAGCTTGTGCTCGACGATCAGCACGGTCGTCCCCTCGGCCTTGAGCTGTTGGAGAATTCGAAAGAGTCGCTGCGTCCCCTCCTCGTCAAGCTCCGAGGTCGGCTCGTCCAGGATCAGGATGCCTGTTCCGAGGGCAAGGGTCGCCGCGATAGCAACCCGCTGCTTCTGACCGCCCGAGAGCGTATGTGGTGCCCGATCACGAAGATCGGCAGTCCCGGTCAGCTCGAGGATCCGTTCCATTCGGGCGAGCAACTCCTCCCGGGGGAGGGGAAGTCCTTCGAGACCCGAGGCGATCTCCTCTTCGACGGTCGTGAAGATCAACTGGGCATCAGGATCGTCAAAGACGACGCCGACGTGCCGGCCAATCTCCGCGAGTCCGTCGTACTCGGCAACGTCCCTGCCCATCAGGGCGATCCGGCCGGAGGAGGCTCCGCCGTAGTCATGGTGGAGAACCCCCGATGCCGCGAGACAGAGCGTGGTCTTGCCCGCTCCCGTGGGGCCGGTCACGAGTACAATCTCCCCCCGCTTCACGCGGAGAGAGACGTTTTCGAGGGCATTTTCGGTGCGGGAAGGGTAGGCGTACGAGTACTGCTCGAGCTCTATCATGTACTCTCCGGCGAAGGCCGCTGGACAGGTCGGTCCCGCAGGACCGCGCGGGCTGCCGGCATATACAGAACCTGGGCGATCACTGCGTTGGCGACGGCGGCTGTCAGAACGATCGGGACGACGACCAGGGCGTAAGCACCGATGGTTGCGTACTTCGAAAGGATCGTCGGTGCGACTGCAACGAGCGAGATGAGTACGAAGCTCCCGCCCGATGCGACGGTCGCGATGAAGGTGGTAATCCCTTCCGAACCGGGAAGGCGGCCCTTCAGAACCCGATAGACAAGCAGACAGACGACCGCACCGATCGGCTCCGAGATCAGGTTGCCCGGCGGGAAGACCGAATGGCTGATCAGGGCCGAGACGATACCGGCGACAAAGCCGATACCGATCGCCTCGGTGAGAGTCGGGAGGACGAGCAGTATGGCAAGGCAGTAGAACGCGATCACCAGATTCGCCACGATCGGACCGGGGATGATCAGGGAGAGGTACCGGACGATGGCGCCGATGGCGAGCAGGATGCCGACGATGGCAATATCACGTGACTTCATGGGATGACACTTCCTGGAATGTCTGCACGACATTGGCAGACATGATAACACTACAATGAACATAGTTGTTCATTGTAGACATAAAATCATCGGTCGAATGCCCGGGGCTATGTCGGAAGAAGGAGGAGGTGCGGAGGTTGCCGGCCCGCTCAGTCGCAGTCCTCGCCTATCTGCGCGAGGTCGTCGACACGGTTGATATTCGTGAAGGTCTTCAGACCGGGGTCGAGATCGCGAAGGGACTCGACCGGGACGAAGCAGCAGTCGAGAGAGCGGACCATCGCGCGGAGCGAGAGTTCGTCATGGTCCTCGAGATATCGGCGGAGCGCACTTCGCGCGTATACCGCGTGGAGCGGCTCGAACATCCCCGGGCGCCAGCACGGGATTACTGCATCGTGGTCGTCCAGAAGGTCGAAGAGGCGGGAGACCACGCGGGAGTTTACGCAGGGCATATCGCACGCGACCACGAAGAGGACTTCCCCCGAGGCCGCCAGAGCCCCGGCGTGGAGCCCTCCGATAGGGCCGAGGCCTCGCCGCTCGTCGACGGTGCACTTCACCGATGGGAATGCCTCGAAGCGCGCGCACTGGCTCTCGTCGCGGGCCACAAGCAGAACCTCGTCTGCGACCGGCGCGAGGGCTTCGATCAGGCGCTCGAGGAAAGTCCTGCCCCTCAATGGAAAGAAGTACTTCTCCCGTCCGCCCGCGCGGGTTGCGGACCCCCCAACCAGAACGATGGCCGAGCGTTGCACGCCGTCACCCGCCTGTCAGGGATTCACGGAACCTGACCAGGTCGGCGATGCAGGCGTTGAACGGCGTTGGAACACCGTGTCGTGCACCGATCGCCGCGATCGCGCCGTTCAGGAAATCGATCTCGGTCCGCTGGCCGCGAGCGAGATCCTGGAGCATCGAGGAGTGATGACCACTCGTGCTCGGCAGCTGCGTCGAGACGAGGAACGCGAGGTAGGACGACGGATCCGGCCATGCGAGCGCGACCCCCTGGGTCCGCGCGACTGCGTAAATCTCGGTCACGATCGCCTCGATGATCGCCAGGGCATGAGGATCGACGAGGCGTCCATACGGGACATTCATGAGCGCGCCCAGGGGGTTCAGGGCGCAGTTGTACATGGTCTTTCCCCAGATATCGGTCCGGATCGAGGTCGTCCCCTCGACTGGGATTCCGGCATCCCTGACTATATCGACGAGTGTCTCGACGGCCGGGTCCATCCCGGCGGGGTAACGACCGAGCTTCATAGGCCCGCCTTCAACCGAGACGTGGACCGCGTTCGTGCTCCGCCATTCGAATCCGGTGATGATCATACCGCCGATCACGCGATTCGCGACGCCGGCGATTATCTCCTCGTTCCCGATCCCGTTCTGGAGGCTCACGGCCTCCGTGCGGGCGAGAATGGGCGCGAACTCCCGGCAGACCGCTGCCGTGTCGACCGACTTTGTCGTGATGACAACGTAGTCGAACTCCTCCGACGGATCCAGGCCGGTGGTGACCGCGAGGTCGTAAACGCCGTCGCCCCACCGGCCGGTCAGATGAAAGCCATCCTGTCGGATCGCTGCGGCATACCGTTCGCGCGTAACCGCAACCACATCGGCAACACGCGAGAGTCGCGCCGCGACCGAGAGCCCGACCGCGCCGGCGCCGAGCACTGCAATCCTCATGGCTCCCTAGAGTTCCGCGTCGGATCGCTTAACGCTTCGTCCGTGCTCCATCGCGAGCAGATATTCCTTGATCGCAACCGATGGCGAAAAGCCGAGGACCGAGCCGTCGGCGCCGATCACCCTGTGGCACGGAACCACCAGGGGGGTCGGGTTGCGGCGCATGACCTGGCCCACGGCCCGCGCCGAGGTTCCAACGAGGCGGGCAATCGTCCCGTAGGTCGTGGTCATGCCGTATGGGACTGCGCAGACCTCCCTGTAGATCGTGGCCGACTTCCCGGGTCGCTCGAGCGCCGGGGAGCGGAGGAGCGAGAGATCGACCTGCTCGCCCCGGCAGTACGCCGCGATCGGTGCTGGCACCTCGCCGCCAGGAGGCAGATCGCAGAATCGGACTTCGTGGACGAAGTCGTCCTCCCAGACAACCCGCACAGACCATCTGCCGAGGCGGCAGATCCCCTCGCTCAGCGCCATCGCGCGATCGCCTCCCGGAACCCCTTGAGGTCGACAATGGCGAGTTCCTCCTGCATCCAGGGCGGCAGGCCGCTCCGGACGCGATCCTCAAGGAAGCGCTGCTCGGCCAGCACGAGCACGCCCCGGTCCTCGGGTGTCCGAAGCACTCGCCCCAGCGCCTGAAGCGCACGATTGATCGCGGGCAGCGTGTATGAGATAAACTCGCCCTCGTCCCCGAACTTCCGGACGAAGTAGTCGATCACCATGCGCCGTACCCGGTTGAACGGCGCGAGCGGCAGTCCCACGACCATCGCGCCCGAGAGCATCTCGCCGCGGTAGTCGAGCCCCTCGGACCACTTGCCACCGGTCACGGCGAAGAGCACGCCGGCCTTCCCGCGCCCGGGCAGGGCGAGGAATTCGCGGAGTGCGGTCCCGGCGTCGCTAGCCTCCTTCGGCTCGACGAAGACCGTCTTCGACGTTATCCGGGGCGCGGCCTTCCCGGCGAACTGCTCGAGGAGATAATACGACGGGAAGTAGACTGCAAGGTTGCCCGGGGCGGTCGCGAACGCGGCGATGTAGTCCGCGATCAGATCCGCGTTCTCCCGGCTCTGCCGCTGCGAGAACGAGGTGGTCACGTCCTTTGCCGCGAGGACGAGCCGGTTTTCGCGTGGGAACGCGTTCGGCAGCGAGAGCGTCCTGACAGGCAGATCCTCGAAGTAGTACCGCCGGTAGGCGTCGACCGGCGAGAGCGTGCCGCTGATCAGGATCGTGCACCAGTGCAGCCCCGCGACCTCGGTAAGACGCGGGGCCGGGTCGATGTTCCGGACCGCGAGCGCGACGCGCTCCTCGTCGACCCGACGGAAGACAGAGAGGAAGCCCGGGTCGCGAGCAGCGCGATCCACGCGATAGAAGAACTCGGTCAGACGCTCGATCGCGGTCTCCTTGTACTCGCCGGCCTCGATGCTCTTCTCGCGGACGAAGTCGCGGATCTCGGTGAGGTCGTCCACCACCTGTTGCGTCGACTGGTAGAGCGAGCCGCGGAGGACCATTCGCGCGAAGAGCGCCGGGTCAAACCAGTCCATTGATTCGGGCGATGCCGAGAGCCCCTCGATGAACCGGTCGATCCGCGGCAGGAGCTCGATCACGGCGCCGGCCGAGGATTGGTACCGCCGGAGTCCGGCGAGCTCGTGGCCGGCCTGGTCGATCGTCCCGGCGTCGCATTCGACCGATTGGATCTCCTGGACCACATCCCCGACGTTATGGGCTTCGTCGATCAAGAGCAGCACGTCCTTCGGCGACTCTATCCCGAGGGACTGGTAGAGCTGCTCTCGAATCTCGTCGTCGAAGAGGTGGTGGAAGTTCAGGACCACTACATCGGCCGTCCGAGCGGCCTGGAGCATCGCCTCGTACGGGCAGCAGTCGCCGCAGAGTCGCCCGAGGTCACGCGGGCTGACCGTGTCCCCCGCGAGCCGATCGGCACGGGTTCGGAGGGCTGCCGACGGGACCATGCGGAGAGGGCCCGACTCCTCGGCCTGGACGAAGTGGCGGCTCGCGATGAAGTGGGGGCAGAGCAGGGGGTGTTCGGGGTCCTGCTTCTTGAGCTGGAGCCGGATCTGCGGGTCGCGCGACGGCACGAGCGCGCCCTTCTGGGCCCGCTCCTTCATCAGCGCGGCCGAGAAGGCTTTGACGCCCTCGCACCGCCGATAGATATCTCCCGAACCCGGAAGCGGACACATCGACCCTATACCGCTCAGGTAGGCGAAGCGGAGCGAGGGCTGCTTCGTCCGGACGAGCGCGAGCTCGCGGACAAACGTGTCGAGCTGGCTCACGGTCCGGACCGCTACAAGGATCTTTCGGCCGGCCCGGGCCGCGAGCAGCGCAGCAACCACGCTCGATTTCCCCGAGCCCGTCGGGGCGTCGATCATCACGATACCGCCCTCGCGGGCTGCGGAGCCGGCGAGCTCGAGCATCTCGCGCTGGTGCGGCCTGAACGCAGGGTAGGGGAACCAGGCCTCGAGGTCGTCCACCATCCCGATCCTATACGCGCTCCGACGGCTTTGCTCTATTGGACGGAGCCCTCAGGGGATGATCTCGCAGCCGTTGAACTTGACGTGATCGAAGTCGGCGGGGGCGATCGTGCCATTCTCGAGGAGCGCGCGTACTCGCGGCAGGGCGTGGACAAGGGCGTTGTGGAGGTTCCGAACCGTCCCACAGACCTCCGCCCGGGCGGCCGCAGGCCAGGGTTCGGTGACGGCGGCATAGAGGCATCGGCCACCGCAGAAGGTGGCGAGATCACAGCTGCCGCAGCCACCGACACGGATCTCAGGGAGCCCGAGGGGATCGGCATCGCGGATATGTCCGAGGTAGAACCCGGTCATGCCTGTCATGATTGGGCACGGGACGATCGTGCCGTCGGTCTGGATCGTGTAATTGGCGTATCCCGATCCGCAGCGGAGGCGAGAGGGCCCGTTCCGGAGCAGGTCCCACATGGTGTCGAGGAACGGGTACCACCGTGGCACCTCGCCGTCCTCCATCCGGCTCACCCAGGCGTCCACCAACCGACGTACCCCGGGGTTGTAAGACTCCTGCACCCACCTCGCAAAGTCCCGCATGGCGTGGTCGCCCCAGAAGTTCGCATCGAGCTGCCAGTGGATCGCGGAGACGGGGAGGCCGTCGCAGTGGAGCACGGCCTCCTCGATCTCTGTCGCCTCGTCCACGGTCATGCGCGCGATCAATTCTCCCTGGAACCCCCCCGCGAGGAGATGGTCGATATTCGCGAGCACGCGGGAATAGACTCCCTCCCCCCGGTGGCGATCGGTCAGGGCCTCGGGCCCGTCGATCGAGACGAGCAGGGTGTGAAACCGATTGAGAGTCTCGAGGGGCAGCTGGTCAAGCAGGAGCCCGTTCGTCTGGATCATGAATCGGCAGGTCGGCATGCGCGCCATCACGTCCTCGACGAGGTCGGAGCGTAGAAGGGGCTCGCCCCCATAGAAGGTCAGGGTCGGATCCGGGTCCCGCGCGAGAAAAGCGGCGAGGTCACCGAGGTCGATCGCAAGCTCCGCCGGGAGCAAAGGGTCGTAGGCGCAGGGCTTCCCCGGCTCCTCCCGTGGCCAGAACGCTTTCCCGCGGCAGTACGAGCAGCAGAGGTTGCACTCGTCGGTCAGGATCAGGTGCCAGAACATCCGTCCGATACAGGTCAGCCCGATCCACGAAATAGCCATCGTTCGCATCCGCTGTCCTTTTTATTCTCCCTGTGCGAATGTACTCACCATATGGCGATCCACCCGATCGAGTTCCGGTACGGGACTCCGGAGATGCGCGGGGTCTGGAGCGAGGAGCGCCGCTTCGCCGCGATCGTCGCGGCCGAGGTCGCGCTTGCAAGGGCCGAGGCCGATGTTGGGATGATCCCCGTCGAGGCGGCTGATGCGATCGCTGCCGGCGCTGCGCGGGCGTCGCTCGAGCGTGCAAAGGCGATCGAGGACGAGATCCACCACGACATGATGGCGGTCGTGAAGGCGATCGCCGAGGAATGCGGGGATGCCGGACGGTACGTCCACTTCGGAGCGACCTCGAACGACATGCTCGACACGGCGACCGGCCTCCAGCTCAAAGACGCCCTTGCCCTGATCGAGGTGAAGCTCCGTCGGCTCCTCGGGGTCCTGCTCCGCCGTGCAGTAGAGCTGAAAGGGCTCGTCGCCGCCGGCCGGACCCACGGACAGATCGGGGTACCGACCACCTACGGCCTCCGCTTCGCGATCTGGGCAGCCGAAGTCGGCCGGCATCTCGACCGTCTCTCGGAGCTTCGACCACGCATCGAGGTCGGGCAGCTGACCGGCGCGGTCGGTACGCAGGCCGCCCTCGGCCCGAAGGCCCCCGAGATCCAGGCGCGGATGATGGACCTGCTCCATCTGATTTCGGTCGAGGTCTCGAGCCAGGTGATCCAGCGTGACCGTTATGCCGAGTATTTCTTCTTCCTCGCGAACGTCGCGACCTCGCTGGACAAGATGGCGATCGAGGTCCGGTCGCTCCAGCGGACCGAGATCGCCGAGGTCGAGGAGGCTTTCGGTGCAAAACAGGTCGGATCCTCGACAATGCCGCACAAGCGGAACCCGATCCGGAGCGAACAGGTCTCGGGCCTTGCCCGTATCGTCCGGGCGTCGGTCGAACCCGCACTGCAGAACAACACTCTCTGGGACGAGCGCGACCTCACCAACTCCTCGTGCGAACGGGTCCTCTTCCCCGAGGCATCGGTCCTCTGCGATCACGTCCTCCGCTTGATGACCGTCGTTCTCGACGGGCTTGTCCTGCACGAGGACCGGATCCGTGCCAATCTGCACATTCTTCAGGACGTCAATATGGCCGAGGCCGTGATGATCGCCCTGACCCAGCGAGGCATGGACCGTCAGGAGGCACACGAGATGATCCGTGTGGCTTCGATGGAGGCGAGAGCGGCCGAGCGCCCGCTCGCGGAGGTGCTCGCCGCCCGATCGGCAGTTACTGCCCTTGTCGCCCCGGGCGAGCTCGGCGGTCTCCTCGACCCCGAGCGCTACATTGGAACGGCAGTGGCCCAGGTCGAGCGCCTGGCCGAACGGCTCGGACCACGCGCCCTCTGACCGGACAGTTTAATAGCGGCATCGCCCCAATTTTTACAATATTACTGGATTTAACGAAAGTTCAGTTGCATAACGCACGGTGACCGCATGCACATCATGGAAGGGTTTCTCCCCCCGTTCTGGGCCGCGCTCTGGTTCGCGCTCGCCCTTCCCGTCGTCGCATACGGCGTGGTCCGTGTTCGTCGGCTCGTCGGGGAGGACCGCGAGCTCCTTCCTCTTCTCGCGGTTTCGGGTGCGTTCATCTTTGTCCTCTCCTCGCTCAAGCTTCCGTCCGTTACCGGGTCGTCGTCTCATCCGACCGGGACCGGGGCAGGAGCGGTCCTCTTCGGACCGGCCGTTACCTCGGTCCTCGCCACGATCGTGCTCGTGTACCAGGCGCTCTTCCTCGCGCATGGCGGCTTCACCACACTCGGCGCAAATGTCTTCTCCATGGGGATCGCCGGGCCGGCTGCCGGGTACGCAGTCTACCGGGTCTGCATGCGCTCCCGCCTCGGGTGCTGCTCCGCCGTCTTCGCGACCGCGGCCGTCGCCGACATTACCACATACCTCACGACCTCATTGCAGCTCGCGCTCGCGTTTCCGGCCACGACGGGGGGCGTAACCGCCTCGTTCCTTGCCTTCGCCGGGATCTTCGCCCTGACTCAACTCCCGCTCGCCATCGTGGAGGGGCTCGTGATCGCACTTGTCTTCCGATATATTATCGCACTCCGCGGCGATGTGCTCGAGCGGCTCAACGTCCTCCGTCGGGAGGTGTCGGCAGCGCCATGAACAAACGCGGATACCTCGTCGTCGGAACCGTCCTCGTGCTCGGGCTCGCGGCGTTCGCGACGCTCCTTGCAGAACATGGAGCGACCGGGACCGACGATCGGGCCGTGGAGCAGATCGACGCCCTGACCGGCGGAGCGTACGAACCGTGGGCTCAGACCCAGGGCGTTCCGGGAGGCGACCGAAACGCGCCGATCCTCTTCGGCGTTCAGGCCGGTGCCGGAATCGCCGTCCTCGCGGCCTGCCTCTGGTACTGGCGCGAGCATCGAAGCGGAGCCTGAGGGATGGACCACCACCTCCTCGAGGGGTGCGCGCACGAGAACGCGCTCCGCGACGTCAGCCCCCAGCTCAAGCTCGTCCTTGGCCTGGGGCTGATGGTCATCGCGCTCGCAGCCCGGTCCCCCGGCGCTCTCCTCCTCGTCTTTCTCGCCGCGCTCGGACTATCGCTCGGCGCCGCCCGCATACCGCCCGGGCTCTACTTCCGTGTCCTCGCCGTCCCGGCCGGGTTCGTGCTCGTCTCCTCGGCGCTCCTCGTAGTCCTGACCCAGGGGGGGCCCGCTTATGCGTCCCTCGATCTCGCCGCCATCCACGTCGCTGTGACCCGGGACGGTCTCGCGCTCGGCCTGACGCAGACCCTCAGAACCTTCGCCGGGATGGCCGCCCTCCTCTTCGTGGCCATGACCACGCCGATGATCTCGCTCTTTGCATCTGCCGTCCGCCTCGGCGTGCCGGTGGTGATCGTCGACCTTGCGATGCTGATCTACCGATTCATCTTCGTCCTTCTCGATGAGGCCGCTACCGTGCTCGACGCCCAGACGAGCCGGCTCGCGTACGGGCGGCCTCGGGGCGCGATCAGGGCCTTTTCCATGCTCGCAGGCGCAGTCTTTCTGCGAGCATGGCAGTCCGCGGACGAGCTCGTCCTCGCCATGGATGCCCGGTGCTATGACGGCCGGCTCGAGCTGGAGACAGACAGGCCTCCGCTCCGGATGCGGCACACCCTCGGTGCCGTGGCAGTCCTCGTTCCCCTGCTTGCTGCGGTCCTGTTCTGGCCCGGCGGAGGGCTGACGTGACCCCTGCGCTCGAGGCTCGGGGTATTCGGTTCTCGTACCCGAACGGCCATGATGCCCTTCGCGATGTCTCGATCGCGATCGAAGTGGGGGACAAGGTCGCGCTCGTTGGCCCCAACGGGGCCGGCAAATCGACCCTCTTACTGATGGCGAACGGCCTTCTCCGGCCAACAGCCGGTGAGATGCGCCTCCACGGAGAACCGTTCCGGTACGACCGGCGCCACCTCAGGGAGATCCGGCGGCGGGTCGGCCTCGTCATCCAGAACTCGGACGCCCAGCTCTTCGCCCCGACCGTGTATCAGGACGTCGCGTTCGGTCCGCTCAACCTCGGGCTCTCCGAGGAGGAGGTTCGTCAGGCCGTCGCCGGCGCGCTCGCCGCGGTAGGCCTCAGGGGATTCGAGTCGCGGCCACCGCACCTTCTCTCGGGAGGCGAGAAGAAGGCCGTCGCGATCGCGGGCGTGCTCGCCATGCGCCCCGAGGTGCTGGTCTTCGACGAGCCCACGAGCGCCCTCGATCCTGCCTCGGCCCTCGTCGTGATGGAACTCCTGGACGAGCTGAACGCATCCGGCACGACGATCGTGGTCTCGACCCACGATGTCGAACTCGCGTATGCCTGGGCGGACCGTGTCGTGCTGATGGATGGCGGGCGTGTGCTCCACCAGGGACGACCGGATGAAGTCTTCCTGGACGACGCGCTCGTTCGGACTGCGAAGCTCCGCCTTCCGGTCGTGCTCGAGGTTCACGCCGAGCTCGCGGCGCGAGGTCTCGTACGTTCCGGCGAACCACCCCGTTCGGTCCTCCATCTCGTCCACGCACTCGATACGAACCGGCCTGCTGGCGGCCATGGAGCGATCCTCCTTATCGACGCCGGTCGAGTGCGAGCCGACGACCTCGACCGCTTCTGCCGCGCTCCGGGCGTCCACGTCGGCGCCATGGGCACTGCGGCCAAGGCCCTCGCGGAGCGCGAGAAGGTCCGGCTCGAGTTCGCCTCGGGTGTGATCGACCGGTGTCTTCTGAAGGCCCTCCTCGGTGAAGATTCGGTCATCCTCTGCTCGACCGCGATGCTCGGCCACGTCCGGAACCGCGTGGCCGAGTTCGAGATAAGGACCGGCCTTTCCGTCGACGTCCGGAGCCCCCTCGGGGCGGCATGAAGCCCGGAGGAACCCGGCACACTAAAATTCCCTACCGTTGAAGTACGTTGCAGGGACCGTCGCCATGGATAAAACCCAGAGACGGTGGGCATGGCTCTCGATCGGCTTCTCGCTCGTAGTCCTGGCCGTGGTCCTCTACCTGACCGTCGACCGGGAAACGCTCGAGTTACTGCTGAACTTCAACCCGGTCTACCTGCTGCTCGCGCTCATGCTCCGCACCTTCTCCCTTGTCTTCTGGGCTTTCAGGATGACCGAACTCTCCAAAGCGCTCAACTACCGGGTCGGTGTAAGGTACGCGTTCCTGGTCGTGACCGCGAATCTCTTCGCCGGCGCGATCACACCCGGACAGGCGGGCGGGGAACCCGTCCGGATCCACGGGCTCTACCGCTCCGGACTCAAGATCGGGGACGCGACCGCGGTGGTACTGATGGAGCGCGTCCTCGACGGGGTCGTGCTCTCCCTGATGGGTGTGATCGCCATGGTCGCGCTCGGCCCTCTCTGGCTTTCGCTCCCTCCCTGGATCATCGCGGGCATGATCATTGCCTGGGGGTTTATGGTCGGCCTAATCCTGCTGCTCGTCCTGGCCGTGCGCAACCCCGATCGGGTCAAGATCCTGATTCTCCGTTTGCTCGCGTGGGGTGAGCGGCGCTTTCCGGGCGAGCGCCTTCGGAAGGCGATCGCAGGCGCGAACCAGGAGACGGACAACCTCTTTGCAAGCCTGCTCTACTTTACCTCGAAAGGACGACATGGCCTCATCATAGGGGCACTCTGTACGGCTGCATTCTGGTCCTCGGAGTTCTTCGTCGCGTCCCTGATTCTGATCGCGCTCGGTCAGGCGCCATTCGTTGCGGAATCATTCCTGTTCCAGCTGATCATCGCGATCGTGAGCACGGTCCCACTCACACCCGGGTCATCCGGGATCGCCGAGGTTGCAGCCACCTCGCTTTATGTCCTGATCATTCCGTCGTCGATTGTCGGAGTCTTCGTCCTTCTCTGGCGTGCCCTGCTCTACTACTACAACATCATAGTCGGTGTGATCGGCTCCCTCTGGGTGGTCCGGACGGAGATCAAGAGGGGGCCGGGCGAGCCGGAGCCCGAACAGGTGCTGATCGGCCCGAAATAGAAAACGTCAGCCTTTTTTATGCCGACGATGGATAGTTATAGTCTCACATGTCAAGAATGAGTACCGATTCTACGGTATCATATCCACAACTGTGCCTGAGAGGTGACCCATGTATATTCACTTGATCCTGACCGGGGCCATCGGCGTGATCGCGCTCGTGGTAGCCGGAATTTTTGCACTGCAAGTAATGCGGGCCGACACGGGCACGCCGGGAATGCGCGATGTGGCCGCGGCGATCAAGGAGGGGGCGCTGGCCTTTCTACGTCGACAGTACATGACCATCGCCCTTATCGGCGTGGTCACGGCCCTGCTTCTCCTCGGCGTCTATTACCTGACGGGCCGGGCCGAACTCGCAATCCCGACCGCGATCGCGTTCCTGTTCGGCGCGTTCTTATCCGGCGTGGCCGGGATCATCGGGATGTGGACCAGCGTCCACGCGAACCTCCGGTCGGCAGCGGCCGCGCAGACGAGCCTCGGTAAGGCGATCGTGGTCGCGCTTCGCGGCGGGGCTGTCTCGGGCCTCACGATCGTCTCGCTCTCGCTCCTCGGCGTCTCGATCATCTTCACGGTCCTAGGAGGCGACCCCCAGACGACGCCCCTACTGATCGTCGGCTTCGGCTTCGGTGCCTCGTTCATCGCGCTCTTCGCCCAGCTCGGCGGCGGGATTTACACGAAGGCGGCCGACGTCGGCGCTGACCTCGTCGGCAAGGTCGAGGCGGGCATCCCCGAGGACGACCCGCGGAACCCGGCCGTGATCGCGGACCTCGTCGGCGACAATGTCGGCGACTGCGCCGGCCGTGGAGCCGATCTCTTCGAGTCGACCGTGGCCGAGAACATCGGTGCGATGATCCTCGGCGTGGCTCTCTTCGGCGTCTTCGGCGTCAATGGCGTTCTGTTTCCGCTGGTCGCCGGGGCGCTCGGTCTCATTGCGACGATCATCGGGATCCTGACCGTGACCGAGTCGTCGGGCAACTCCGGGAACCCGATGGACGCCCTGAACCGCGGCTACTACGTGACCGCGATCCTCTCGGCCGTCTTCCTCTACTTCGCGGTCAACTGGCTGCTCGGGAACATCTGGTTCTTCTACGCCGCCGTGATCGGGCTGGTCCTCTCGGTGGTCTTCCTCTACCTGACCCTCTACTACACGGACAGCCGGTACCGTCCCGTGAAGGAGATGGCGAAGTCTTCGCTGACGGGCTCGGCCACGAACATCATCACCGGGTTCTCGGTCGGCCTCGAGACGACGGGGATCTCCGCGGTCGCGATCGGCGCCGCGCTCCTCGCGTCCTACTACTGTGGGGTGCAGTCCGGGATCCCCAACGGCGGTCTCTACGGCACCGCTGTGGCGACGATCGGCATGCTCGCGCCGGTCGCGTATATCCTCGCGATGGATACCTTCGGCCCGATCGTCGACAACGCGGGCGGGATCGTCGAGATGTCGGGCCAGCCCGACGTGGTGATGGACCGGATCGCAGCCCTCGACTCGGCCGGCAACACGACCAAGGCCCTCACTAAGGGCTACGCCGTCGGTTCGGCCGCGCTCTCGGCGTTCCTGCTCTTCAACGCCTACATGACCGACGTCTCGCTCCTGCGAGGCACGCCGTTTACCGTGGTGAACATGGCGAACCTGCCGGTCTTCGTCGGCGCGCTCTTCGGCGCGATGCTCGTCTTCGTCTTCGGGTCGCTCGCGATCCGGGCAGTCGGCAAGACAGCCGGATACATCATCGAGGAAGTCCGCCGCCAGTTCAAGGACCCCGGCATCCTGGCCGGAACAAAGAAGCCCGACTATGGGAGCTGCGTCGACATCACGACCCGGGGCGCCCTGAAGAACATGGTCGCACCGGGCCTGCTGGTCGTCGTCTTCCCCGTGATCGTCGGCTATGTCCTGAAGTTCGAGGCGATGGCTTCGTTCCTGATGGTCGCGACGATCGTCGGTCTGCTGATGGCCCTCGTGCTGAACAACAGTGGCGGCGCGTGGGACAATGTCAAGAAGTTCATCGAGACCGGCGAATACGGCGGTAAGGGCTCGGACGCGCACAAGGCAGCAGTCGTGGGCGACACGGTCGGCGATCCGTTCAAGGACACAGCCGGCCCGTCGCTCCACGTACTGGTCAAGCTGCTCGCGACCACGGCCCTCGTGCTCGCGCCGCTCTACATCTAATCTTCTTTTTTAACGCGAACGGATTCGGCGATCTCCTTCGCTGTCAACTTCCGGCAGCAGGATGAAGGCGTGATACAGGGCACGCCGAAGATCGATATCTCCTTTCCGGAGACGATCGAGAAAAAGGAGCCGGAGAGGGCGCACCACATCTCCTTCCGGTATCGCCATCTGCCCCCTCGCGGGCTACGGTAGTCTCAGTCTTACTTCCAGAACTGCCACCACGGGCGCTTTGCCGGGGCGGCCGACTCTGCCCGTACGGGGATCTTCGGGACGTCGACCGGTACCGCGGCCGGAACCGGCGTCGCGGACTTCACAGGGGCCTCGCTCTTGTCGGTCGATTCGACGGCCGGTGCCGATGCCGCAGCCGCTCCTGACGCAACGGTATCGACCTCGGGTGCGGGAGGAACCGATGTCGCGACGGGGGTCTCGGGAATCGGCGCTGCAGCGGGTGCAGCCGGCGCTGCTTGCTTCGGCGGCTCGGCAACCGGCGCTGGCTTCGCTTCGGCCGGCGGGGCGGTCTGAACGACCGGTTCGGCCGACGTCTCCGCTGAGGCCCCGGGAGCGCCGAAGCCCCAGATACCCACGAACTCCCCTGATGGCGAATACTTCCGGATCCTGCAAGTAGCCGTGTCAAGCAGGTAGACGTTTCCTCCTCCGTCGACGGTCACGCCGATCGATCGATCAGCCCTGGCATCGATCGGGCCACCGCAGCCCCATGTTCCAATCAGCTCCCCCGAGGGGGAGTACTTCGAGACCTCGAAGTTGATCGTATCCAGTACGTAGACGTTGTCGGCCCCATCAACCGCAATGCCAACTGTTCCCTCTGCTTGCGCCCCTGCTGACATTCCTGTTCACCAATACAGGTTTTCCGTCGATGGTGAGACAATTATATCTTTCCCTTTGACTTTCTCGAACAGAAAATATCCTGGAATTCGAGATAATCGCGCCAGGATGCCCGCCTATTGACGCATAAGCACGTCCTGGTTGCCGGATCCGTCATGCCACCTACACCCGGGCCGACGTCGATCACTCCGCCGAAACCCTGATTACCACGGTTGCCAATTCTGCACCGGCCGGTGCCCATGATCTACACGCTCACGCTCAACCCAGCCCTCGACAGGACCATCCACGTCGACGGCCTCACCTGTGACGTCGCGAACCGTATCATCGATGAGCATCGATTCCCGGGTGGTAAGGGGATCGATGTCTCGAAGGTATTGACGGTGCTCGGTACGCCGAATACAGCCATCGGGTTCGTCGGCGGGTTCCGGGGTGACGAGCTGGAGGCCTTACTGCTGGGCGGCGGGGTCAGCTGCGATTTCATCCGAATCGCCGGCGAGACACGATCGAACATTATCGTCCGCGAACACGATACGGGCTGCCAGATGATACTCAACTCGAAGGGCCCCGAGATCGAGCCATCCGCGATCATGAGCCTGCTCAGAAAGCTCCGTGGATGCAGCGACATGACCCTTCTGACGATCGGCGGCTCTCTTCCGCCGAACATCAAGCCCGCGATCTACAGGGCCTGCATCGAGATCGGGCGCGATCATGGAGCGCGCGTCGTACTCGACGCGGACGGAGAAGCCCTCCGCGCAGGTATCAGGGCCCGGCCGTTCGCCATCAAGCCGAACGTCCACGAGCTCGGCGGGCTTGTCGGTCGCGAGATCGAGACCGTGGAACAGGTCCTCGATGCGAGCCGTACACCGCTCGAGGCCGGCGTCGAGGTCGTGCTCGCATCAATGGGCCCGGACGGGATAGTGCTGTCGACCCGGGACGGAGCGTGGCACGCGGTCCCTCCCCCGGTCGAGGCGATCAACACAATCGGGGCCGGAGACTCGGCAGTAGCGGGCTTTGTCCACGGGACCTGGCTCGGCCTCAACCCCGAGGAGGCCGTAGGTTGGGCTGTAGCTGCCGGGACCGCGACCACCATGCGGGAGGGTACCGCCCTCGCACGGAAGGAGGAGATTGAAGGGTTGCTGCCGCGGATTCGAATCGAGCGTCTTCGTTAGAAATGGCCCGCGAGCAGGACGAAGAGCGACGAGGAGGGCGCGGGCGGCATACGAGCCGTGCCGCAGACGATACGCTCCTCTGGATACCCGAGATCCTCGCACACTGCGATCCGGATATCATCCCCGAGCGATGTAAGAGCGGCCGCGAGCGCCGGCACCGGGAATGCCGGATCCGCGATCAGGAATACCACCCGGTCCCGCCCGATCTCATCGACGGCGCCGGCCACCGCCTGCTCGTGATCGCGTCCGTGAGCGGTGAGAACCGCAACCCGCGTCCACGGCACCCGAAGTCTGGCCAGTGCGAGCTGGAGTGACGATACACCCGGCTCGACCTCGCCTGGCAGGTACCCGAGACCCGAGAGCATGGGATCCCCGGTGGAGAGCACAACGGCACCCCGGGGGAGATCGCGGAGGCCGCGGTAGTCCTCGATCTCGTGGACCGGGCACCCCACGCGAAGCGCCCGGGATGCGAGCGCGATTGCCCGGGCCGACCCCCAGACCTCGTCGGCCTCCTGGATGATGGTGGTCGCCCTCTCTGTCAGAAGACCGGGGCCGCAACCGACTCCGACAATCCTCATGGTCCCTCCGCAACGACCGTGCCCGATCTGTCGATGAGCACGACTCGGAGGCCGGGGTATTGGCTGGCGGCCGCTTCGAAGGCTCGCGCAACCGCCTCGTCGAACGCGGGGGTCGCAGCGAGTTCCTCGACAGTTGCGTATCCGGTCCCCGCGAGGATCTCGGGCAAGAGATGTTTCAGGATCAGGGCCGGTAGGCCGAAGAGCATCACTTCGCCCGGGGCGGCAGCAATCGCCTCGCCGATCCGGCCTCCGACCAGCACGACCTCTGCGCCAGGATACCGGCGCCGGGCATGACCGAGACCGATCCGGCCGGTCGTCAGCACGACCGGATCAGCTGCCGCGACCCGGACGAGGGCGGACTCGGACAGGTGATCGTCCCAGGGTTCGACAAGCCCGGTGGTCCCGAGCAGCGAGATCCCATCCGCGATCCCGACTCGTGCATTGAGGGTGCGCAGGGCGATCGCTTCTCCATCGGGCACAGTAAGGGTCACGACCACGCCGGGAAGGCCGAGCTCGTCGCACGCATCCTCCACTGCCTCGAGAATTGCGGCTCGGGCGGCATCGCTGATCGCGGACTCGCCCCGCCGAAAGCGCGGGGTATCGCGGTTGTATCGCCCGATCCCCGCGCCTGTAACGAGTGTCGTCGCGGGCGCAGGCATGGCTCGGGCCGTGATCACCGCGCGGGCGGTCGCGTCGGAGGGGTAATCGCCGGCATACTTCCTGCAGCTCGCGGTACCGTTGGCTGCTTCGACCGGGACCCTGACATCGATACCGCAGGGGAGCCGGAGCTCGACAACCGTGCAGGGGCGCCCGAGCGATAGGACAGCAGCCTTTGCCGCGGACGCGGCCGTAGTGCCTGTTGAGAGGCCACGCCGTCGGACCGTGCCGTCCGCGGTCAGTACGCCGAGACCGGTACTGGCGAGGGCGAGGCTGTCGGGAGAGGTGCAGGCCGCGACCCAGGCATCTGGGTATGGAGTTCCCGTGACCGGGTCGATCATACCCGTCGCTCGGCGAAGATGGTGATGATCTCGTTCATGGCCGCGACCGCCACCGGCGTCCCGCCACGGGTGCCTTCGTTCGAGATCGAGGGAACCTGCAAGGTCCGGAGCAGGGCCTTTGACTCGGCAGCATTCACGAACCCGACGGGGGTCCCGATCACAAGGGCGGGGCGGAGGCCCGTCTCGATCTGACTGCAGAGCGCGAGCAGCGCCGACGGCGCATTCCCGATCACGATAATGGCGTCATCAAGCCTATCGCCAAGTGCGAGGAGACCGGCCGAGGTCCGGGTGATTCCGCTGGCCGTGGCGAGATCCTCGCCAAAGTCGAGCATGCAGAGAACGGGCGAAGCATGGCCTCGCTTCTGGAGTCCGACCTCGACCATGCGGATGTCCGTGACGATCGGCGCACAACCCTCGAGAGCGGCGAGACCCGCTTCTACCGGGTCGAGGCGGAAACGGAGCAGGTTCGCCATGGCGATATCTCCGACCGCGATAGCGCACCGCTGCCGAACGCGATCCTCGAGGGTCGCATTCCCGATCTCCTGTCGCGCGAACTCACGGCTTCGGGTCGAGATCGCGAGCGCCTCGGGCGTCGTCGCGCCGAGGTCAGTATACGTATTTTCGGTGATATCCCCGCGGGGTGATGATGCCATTCTTTCCCTCCATGGCGATAATGCGGCTCTCGTCGGTCCCGACGATCACGATTGCATGCATATCCACCTCGTTCTCGACCGACTCGAACCGGCCGAGCGTCGTCACGAGCACGGTCTCGCCGTCCCGAGATGCGTTTCGAACGACCCCGATCGGCACGGTCGGCGCCAGATGGCGCCGCGCCGCCTCGATCGCAAGCGCGAGGTTATGCGGCCGTCCCCGGCTCTTCGGATTGTAGAGCGCGACCGGCACGCCCATCGCGAAGGCGTGGTCGAGCCGGCTCTCGATCACTTCGAGCGGGGTCAGCAGATCCGAGAGACTGATCACTGCGAAATCACCGGAGAGCGGAGCCCCGAGCAAGGATGCGGCTGCATTCGCGGCGGTAACGCCGGGCACGACCTCGCACGGCACGTGCGTCGCTTCATGCTCGAGTACCTCGAGCACGATCGAGGCCATGCCGTAGATACCGGCATCGCCGCCCGAGACCATCGCAACAGATCGGTCTCGGGCGAGCGCGACTGCCCGCCGCGCCCGGTCGACCTCCTCGCCCATGCGGCTTACGATCACTTCTTTACCTTCAAGCAGGGGTCGGACCTGAGCGAGGTAGGTGTCGTTGCCGATTACCAGGTCGGCCTCGGCAATCGCCTGTTGAGCCCGCCCGGTCATCTGGTCGAGGGAGCCGGGGCCGATTCCGACGATCGCGAGTTTACCTGGCGATGGCAACGGTCACCCTCCCGTACACGGTCTTTCTCATGCTCCATTCCTTATGCTTTGCGAGGGTGAACGCGGCCGGCTCGGCCACACCGGCCGCGAGGCCGATGAGATCAGCGCGGGAAGGGCTGCATCCTTCAGCCCGGTTGAGCGTCGCGTCGTCGAGATAGACGAGCGACCCGCCGAGGCTGGCGACGCCGTCCCTGAGCCCCGCCTCCTCTCGCTTCTGCACGGTCGTGGCGTAGGCGAACACCTGTCCCGACGTGATCCCGGCGCCGTCGAGTGCGGCCCGGAGCGCTTCCTCGACCTCTCCGGCGGAGACGCCACGGCGGCAGCCGATACCGACCACGTACTCGCCACGCCGAAAGAGGACCGAGACCACGGGGCCGGCGATCACGACTGCCGGCCCGACGATGGTGTAAACCGGAACCTCCCCATCGAGCCAGGCTGCGTTCACAACCCGCGTCGATTCGCGATTCACGACCGCGCACCCGGCTGCATCAGCGATCCCCTCGACCGAGGGGCGGCCCGCGCACTCTGTCGCGGTCGAGATCACGGCGGTTGCCCCGATCGCCTCGGCAAGAGACCGGGCCAGAGCGTTGCCGCCATGGTGACCGCCGAGCACCGGCACCACGAATCGAAGGTCCGGGCTGACCACGACAAGTGGCGGGTCGGTCCATTTGTCCCGGAGCATGGGCGCCACACCGCGGACTGCAATCCCCGCCGACATCACGGCTACGAGTACGTCGTAGTGTTCGAAAGCCGTCGCGAAGATATCCGATCCGTACTCGAGAAGGTCACCGTCGACGGCTGCGGCCACCTTTTCCGCCCGGTCATGGAACCGGGCCAGATAGATCACGCCCACCCTCGTCATGAATACAGGACCGAATGCTCGAACGGCGCTGCGCCGGCCCGGACTACATCGCCGACGATCAGCAGCGCCGTCCGCGTGATCCCTGCCTCCCGGGCGAGCGCGGCAATCTGCGCCACAGTGCCGGTCACGATGCGTTCATCGTCCCAGGTCGCGTGATAGACGACCGCGGCAGGTGTCGTTGGCGGGCACGCGAGCCGTGCCGTGATCGATTCGAGATGTTCGGTCCCGAGGAAGATGACAAGGGTTACGCCGAGGCTTGAAAACTCGGCGATCTGATCCTCATCGAGGGTCGCGCCCGCCGGGCGGGTAACGATCACCGACTCCGAGACTCCCCGAAGGGTCAGCTGCGTCTTCAGGGCGGCCGCGGCGCCGAACATGGACGAGACGCCAGGAACGACTTCCACCGGGATTCCGAGACTCTCGAGCCCGTCGATCTGCTCGACGATCGCGCCATAGAGAGATGGATCTCCTGAATGGAGGCGGACTACGCGCCTTCCGGCTTTCGCTCCGGCAGCCATCGCGTCAACAAGCTCGGCGAGAGCCATTCCGTGCGAGTCGAGCCGCTCCGCCGCGCGACTTCTTTCGACGAGTATCGGGTTGACGAGAGAGCCTGCGTAGATGAGCAGGTCGGCCTCCTCAACGAGGCGCATGCCCTTCACCGTGATCAGGTCGGGGTCGCCGGGCCCGGCTCCGACAAAACGGACCGGCTCCACGTTCACCGCCTCGCGAAGAGGATCGAAAGGTAATCGGACTCGTCGGGGAGGTCGTCGTCCCGGTAGACCCGCATCTCGTCCATGAACATCCGCTCGACCAGCACGAACCCGGTGTAGCCCTCGATCCGAAGTCGGTCCGCTGCTTCACGGGGTCGCCTGACCTTGAGCACGACTCGAGAGCAGGGTTCGGGGCCGTCGGAGACCGCGAAGCCGTCCTGAAGGCTGACCCGGGCGGCCGAGGCGAACGCGGTTATCGCGGAGATGCCCGGCTCCGTCCGCCATTCGATACCGGGATGCCGCTCGTCGAGCATCTCGCAGAGCCGCGAGAAGGTCGAGTAAAAGTTCGGGTCGCCGAGAATCCCGAGCACAACCAGCCGTTCACCGCCGTCTCCGTGCTCCTCGGCCGCGATCCGGTCCGCGTTCCGCTCCATGCACATGCGGATTGCGTCCTCGTCCTCGGTCATCGGGAACTCGAGGACTTCGGCTTCGCGCCAGGGCGCGACAAGTGAAGCTGCAACACGACCAGGCACGAAGACCGCGTCGGCCGATTCCAGCAGTCGGACCGCGCGAAGAGTCAGGAGCTCGGGGTCGCCGGGCCCGAGGCCGAGGCCTACGAGCATCGACCCTCCCCGACGATCACGTATACGGGGTCGATCGGTCGGAAGTAGACCGAACCCGCAAGCGGGGCAGCCCGGGCGCACTGGACGTGAACTGCCTCACGGTAGATCCCGAGCTGGTGCATCGTAGTTATCGCCCGGTGCACGGTCTCGACCAGGACCGCGTTCACGACGATCCTCCGCCGAACGCTGTCCGCGAGAAGGGGGAGGATATCGGCGAGGCCCCCGGTGCCGCCGATGAATGCAGCGTCGAACGCGTCGAGCCCGGGAAGGGCTTCCACGGCTTCGGCCTCCAGGAACGAGATGTTCGAAGCCCCCGCCTCGGAAGCAGCGTTCCGGGCATGGGCGATCGCCTCGGGCCGCCGGTCGATCGCGATGACCTCGGCCGAAATCGCCGCCGCCGCGATGGACACGGCCCCGGTCCCGCACCCGAGATCGAGAACGCGGTCGCCCGGCCGAAGCGCGAGCTTCTGCAGCGCGATTGCGAGCACTTCGTCCTGCGTCGGCCCCCCCTTCAGCCCCACCATGTGAAGAGAAAGGTAAGTTGCCCTAACTAAAGAAGATTTGTCGTGCCTTCGGCCGGGGTCAGAACGGGGGATGCCGGGTCGTAGAGCTCGACCACGCCGCCGATCACGATCACGGCGGGGGGCCGGACGCTCTTCTCAGCCGCGAGGGCTCCGATCGCGTCGAGCCGGCCGATCGTGACCCGCTGATCGCGGCGGAAGCCCCGTTCTATCACGGCTACCGGAGTAGCCGGGTCGCGTCCGTTACTGATCAGTACCTCGGCGATCCGGGACAGGTTCCTGACACCCATCAGCACCACGATTGTGCCCGAGCCGGGGGCGAGGCCGGCCCAGTTGATCGCTGTGTCGTCCTTCGCAGGGTCCTCGTGCCCGGTCACGACCGTGACCTGGGAGGTATATCTCCGGTGGGTGAGCGGGATCCCAACCGATGCCGGGACCGCGAGAGCCGAGCTGATCCCAGGCACGACCTCGACCTCTATCCCGGCCTCCCGCACGGCCTCGAGCTCCTCGCCGCCGCGGCCGAACATGAACGGGTCGCCGCCTTTGAGTCGGACAACGGTCCTGCCGGCCCGGGCGTGCTCGATGATGAGCCGCTCGATCTCAACCTGCTCCTTGATATGGTCTCCGCCGAACTTGCCGCAATCGATCCTCTCGGCTCCCGCCGGAAGCGATGCCAGGATCTCCTCGCCGGGAAGCTGGTCGTAGAGAACCGTCTCCGCGTTCGCAATCACCGCAGCAGCGCGCTGGGAGAGGAGGCCGATCGTACCCGGCCCCGACCCCACCAGATATACCTTACCCGCCATTCGTCAGCCTCAATCGATCATACGCTTCTCGGATCAGGTCGGCGGCCTCCTCTCGGAGAGCCAGTCCGAAAGCCCGGGCCGCCTCCTCCCCGTCGAGGGATGTCTCCCGGCGGACCCAGCGGTCGCCCTCCAGGCTGAGCACCTCGGCGATCAGCCGACCGTCCCGGCACCAGCACCCGATAGGAGTGAAGCAACCGCCGCCAAGCTCCTCCATCACGGCCCGCTCGAGCATGGTGTCGCGACGGCTCGCGGGGTCCTCGAGAGTGTCCGCGAGGAGAGCCGCGAGATCGGGATCGTCGCGAGAGACAACCACGATCGTCCCCTGGTTCGTAGCGGGTACGAACTCCTCGGGGTCCAGTCGCCGTCCTGTAACCTGGATGCCGAGCCGTTCGAGTCCGGCCTCGGCCAGGACGATCGCGTCGTACTGCCTCTCGGCCAATCGTTTCAGACGCGTATCCACGTTCCCGCGAATTGTCCGGACATCGAGCCCGGGATTATTGCGCAGGAGCTGCGCCTTCCTCCGTGTCGATGACGAGCCGATCACGCATGGAGCGGCATGCTGGGTCACAAGGAAGTCCGCCGGGGTGTCGCGAACCAACACAGCGGCGGTCACAACCCCGCGAGGGCGCTGCGCCGGGACGTCCTTCATCGAGTGGACGGCGAGGTCGCACTCGCCCCGATGGATTGCAGCGTCGAGCGCCCGCACGAAGACTCCCTGGCCGCCAATCTCGTGGAGTGGCACGCCAGTGACGGTGTCCCCGGCCGTTGCGACCAGTCGGACAGTCGTCTCGATCCCGGCGTCCACGAGTTTCTCCCTCACGCGCGCGGTCTGGGCAAGCGCGAGGGCCGAGCCGCGGGTCCCGATTACAAGAGGCACGATGCGTAGGCCTCCTCGAGCTTCGCCATCTCAGTCTCTCCATGAGCGGCCGAGAGGAAATTTGTCTCGAACTGGGAGGGGGGCACGAAGACCCCGTGCTGGATCATCCTCTCCCAGAATCGGCGGAACGCGATCGTGTCGGCCTGCTTCGCCTCAGAATAGTTCAGCGGTGGCGCGCTGCGGAAGAAATGTTTGAAGAGCGAGCCGAGCCGGACGAACGAGCCGGGCCACCGGCCGACCGACTCCTCGAGCGCACGCGTGGCGTCGTCGAACTGTCCGTAGACGCCCCGGTGCGCCTTGAGCCAGCGGACCGTCGCGAGCCCGGCCGCGAGCGAGAGCGGGTTCCCCGAAAAGGTCCCTGCCTGATACACGGGTCCGGCAGGCGCGACCAGACGCATGATCTCGGCCCGTCCGCCGAATACACCAATGGGGAGACCTCCCCCTACCACCTTTCCGAGCGTGGTGAGATCGGGAGTCACGCCGTAACGGACCTGGGCTCCGCCGATCCCGAGACGGTAACCGGTGATCACCTCATCGAAGATCAGGAGGACGTCGTGGGCGCGCGTGATCTCCCGGACAGCCTCGAGGTACCCGTCTTCGGGCAGGATGGGACCGATGTTGCCGAGGACAGGCTCGATGACCAGCGCGGCCACATCGTCGTCCGCCGAGAGGACGGTCTCGAGCGCGTCCGGGTCATTGAACGGAACCTGGAGCGTTCGTGCCGCAACCTCGGGTAGAACACCAGCCGAGTCCGGAATACCGAGCGTGGTCGCGCCGGATCCGGCCTTGATGAGCACGCCGTCATGGGCTCCGTGGAACCCTCCCTCGACTTTCACGATGCCGCTCTTGCCGGAGTAACCGCGCGCGAGTCGGATCGCGGCCATGGTCGCCTCGGATCCGGTCGAGACGAACCGTACCTGGTCGACCGAGGGGTGGTCCGCGATAAGCTCGCGGGCGAGGGCGATCTCGAGCGCATTCGGTGTGCCGTAGAGCCAGCCGAGTGCGAGCTGGGCTTCGACAGCCTCGCGCACGGCCTCGGGGGCGTGACCGAGGATGAGGGGGCCGTAACCGAGGCAACAGTCGAGGAGCCAGGGACCATCAACGGTCTCGAGGTAAGCTCCTGCGGCCGACGCCGTATAGAACGGGTACGGTGAAATGGCCCTCACCGGGCTCGAGACACCACCCGGCATCAGCCGTTGAGCTTCGTGGTAGAGGTCGGCGCTCTTCATGCATCCTCCTCAATCCAGCGAGCAGCGTCCTCGGCGAAGTAGGTGATGATGAGGTCGGCTCCAGCCCGCCGGATCGCGAGCAGGCTTTCAAGGGCTGCACCCCGCTCGTCGAGCCAGCCGCGCTCGGCCGCAGCCCTGATCATCGCGTACTCGCCGGAAACCTGATACGCAGCCACGGGAAGGTCGAGGGTCCGAACACGCGCAATCACATCGAGGTACGGCCCGGCAGGCTTGACCATCAGCACGTCCGCCCCTTCGGCCGCGTCCAGCGACGATTCGACGAACGCCTCCCGACC
>JBDKUZ010000168.1:0-6296 GCA_039679395.1 Methanospirillum sp.
CGTCCCGACGAACGTCCCGGCCGTGTCGAACACCTGGATGCACCAGTTGGCGTAGTCGGCGACGTAGACGTGGTTCGCGCTGTACGCGACACCCATGGGCATGGAGAACTGCCCGTCCCCGCTGCCCTGCGATCCCCATTTCGTCACGAACTGGTAGGTCTCCGCGGCCGCCGCGGCCTGGACGAGCGAGGCCGCCAGGACCAGCAGGAGGGCCGCGCAGACGATGACGTTCCGTCTCCCGGATATCATTATTGAAACAATTGGAGTGGCAATAGAAAACAATGTCTGAATCCGTCGCGGGCGATGCCGACCGCCCGGGAGGCAGGGCACCCCCGACATCGACGGCTCTTCGATCGTCCGCGACCGCCGACCCCGTCTCTCCGATACCGGAGGAGAAAGACATAGCACGTATTATCCTCTGGCCGGCGAGAGTCACATCCATGAGAATGACCGGGACCGGATCGTTCGTACTTCTCGCCGCGGTGCTCCTCCTCTGCGCCGGCGTCCAGGCCGCGGGCGCGGCCGAGACGTACCTTCCCACGGCAGCGTGGGGCGGGAACGGCACGGATGCCGGGAAGTTCGACTGGCCGCACGGGATTGCCGTCGGTTCCGACGGGACCGTTTATGTCGCCGACACCGACAACAACCGGGTCCAGGCGTTCGGCCCCACCGGGGCGTTCGTCAGGGCGTGGGGCACCAACGGCACCGGTAACGGGCAGTTCCGGTCGCCGTACGGGGTCGCGGCGGGCCCCGACGGCTCGGTCTACGTGGCGGATACGTCGAACTCCCGCATCCAGCGGTTCTCCCCCGACGGGACGTACCTCGGGCAGTGGGGAGGGTCCGGTTCCGGGAACGGCACGTTCTTCGTGCCCTCCGCCGTCGCGGTGAACCCCGCGGGTACGGTCTACGTCGCCGACCTGCGGAACCACCGGGTCCAGCGGTTCACCCCGGACGGGACCTACCTCGGGCAGTGGGGCACGAACGGCACGGCCGACGGCCAGTTCGTCGACCCGGTGGACATCGCCGTGGACGCGTCCAGCCATGTCTACGTGGTCGACTCGCGCCTGAACCGGGTCCAGCGGTTCAGCTCGACCGGGGCGTTCCAGGCGAAGTGGGGTACCTACGGCACCGAGACCGGCCAGTTCAGGAACCCGTCCGGCATCGCGACCGACGCCGCCGGGAACGTCTACGTCGCCGACTACTACAACTGGCGGATCCAGAAGTTCACCTACGCGGGGACGTTCGTCGCGGCCTGGGGCAGCGCGGGCTCGGGCGAGGGCCAGTTCAACGGGCCCGAGCGGTGCGCGGTGAACGCCGCGGGCGCCGTCTACGTGACCGACCTCAACAACAACCGCATTCAGAAATTCGTCCGGCGAGGGGCCATCGCGACCTGGGGCGGCGCCACCCTCGGCGACAGGTTCAGCACGCCGCGCGGGATCGCCGTGGACAGCGGGGGCCACGTCTACATCGCGGACACGGGCAACAACCGTGTCCAGAAGTATTACGCGAACGGCAGCTTCATCGCGAAGTGGGGCCGGAACGGCGGCGACGGGACGGCCGGGAGCCTCAACGGGGAGTTCAACACGCCCGAGGGGGTCGACGTGGACGGAGCCGGGAATGTCTACGTGGCCGATACGCTCAACAACCGCGTCCAGGTCTTCGCCCCGAACGGCACCTACCTCCGGCGGTATTACGAGCTCCCCGGGGCCGACTCCGCCCTGGAGATGCCGGGCGGCGTCGGCGTCAGCGGAGCGGGCATCGCGTTCGTGGCCGATACGTTCAATTACCGGATCATGGCCTACCGGTCCACCGGCGCGGGGGTGGCCGAGTGGGGATACTCGGGCACCCCGGCCGAGACACGGCCCGGGGCCTTCTACCTGCCCTACGCTGTCGCCCCCGGCCCCGACGGCACGGTCTACGTCGCCGACCTGAGCAACCGGGTCCAGCGCTTCCTGCCGAACGGCACCTTCGTCCAGGCCTGGGGAAGCGCGGGCACGGCCGACAGCCAGTTCCAGGGCCCGTACGGCATCGGGACGGACGCGGCCGGGAACGTCTACGTCGCCGACACGGGCAACGACCGGGTGCAGGTCTTCTCGCCGTCCGGCGCGTTCATCACGAAGATCGGGACGACGAAGGGCTCGGACCCCGACCAGTTCAACGGGCCCATGGACGTCGACGTCGACGCGGCGGGATACGTCTACGTGCTCGATACGGGTAACCGGCGCGTCTGCGTCTACCCGCCGGTGGCAGCGGGTCCGGCCGTCCTGGCCGTGCCGCCGGGCGCGGCGCTCCCGACGGACACGAACGCCGACGGCATCTACGACGATGTCAACGGGAACGGGCGGAAGGACTTCGCGGACGTGGTGCTCTTCTTCAACCAGATGAGCTGGATCGCGGGAAACGAGCCGGTCTCCGCGTTCGACTGCAACGGGAACGGGCGGATCGACTTCGCGGACGTCGTCTGGCTCTTCTCCCACCTGTAACCCTTTTCCTCATCGACCGGTGACACCATCGCTCCGATCGGCACCCGCAGCCCGGCCGCAGCCCGGCCGACTCGGCCGCCGCGCCGCAGTGGCGCGACTATGAATGGCGGACGGATATTGCAGTGATGTAAGTAAGAAAATATTTAGATAAGTATTTAATGTGGGTGAACGATGGCTCACCGGCATCGCGACCCCTTCCTCGTCCGAATCGTGGAGGGCAGGGTGCCAGGACGGGAGAACAATGTCCACCGAGAAGAACAAAGAGGTCGTCAGGCGGGTCTTCGAGGAGGTTATGAACCAGGGAAACCTCCGGGCCGTCGACGAGCTGGTGGCCGATGACTACACGCTCACCGACCCGCCGGGCCTTCCGCCGGGCAGGGAGGGGCTCCGCGCACTCGCGAACATGTACCGCACCGGAGCGCCGGACCTCCACATGACCGTCGAGGACGTGGTCGCGGAGGGGGACCAGGCCGTGGCCCGCTGGGTCGCCACCGGCACGCTCACCGGCGAGATGATGGGAATGCCGCCGACAGGGAAGAAGGTCTCGTTCAGGGCCATCTCCTGGTTCCGCCTCAAGAACGGACGGATTGCCGAGGAATGGACCCAGTTCAAGGCGTCCTAGGATCACGACGGGCCGGGGCTCTTTCCGGCGACGCGGGGGCGGGAGTCTGCCCTGCCCCTTCGACGCGGCGGTGCCGTCGGCGTTCACGCGCGGCGGAGAGGCGATCGAGGCGGGAGCCGCCGGACCAGACCGGGATCTCTTTCGATTCGCCCCACCGCCGGGCGCCGCTGCGCGAGCCCGTCCGCGAAGAGATCGAACGAATCCTTTCGCACCGCGTTCCCGATCGTTTCCGTGCTTCGGCCATTCCCCCTCCGGCACGGGCGGTGTTCTGCGGGCATTCTTTTACGGGAGCCGGTGCCGGCTCGTGCTGCAACGCTTCGGGGGGGCGTTCGGGATCACGGTCGGTCGAACGAGGGATGAGCCGTTGCGGCGCCCGTCCCCGGATACCGGGGGGAGCGACCGTCCTCTGCCTCAGGCGGGCGCCGGGGGGTCGTGGTGCCGCCTGGCCGTATCTCCACCCCGTCTTTCGCTTTTCCGGCGGAGTGTACGGTTCCTGGCGGGAGAGTAATGGACAGGCTTCGTGCCTTCCTCACCTGTGACCTCGAACAGCAGAACGATACATTCATGGGTCCAGTGCATCCACAGACACGCACAGCTCCCTAACCCATAAGGGCATGGGGGGGTCATCCGCGGATTCCCGGCCTGTTTGCCTCCTCAATCGATAGCTGCCGGGAACCTGAAGGATTCATGACGTCCAGCCACCTAGCCTCATTCGCAAGCCCGCAGGGCGAAGCCCAGTATGTATCGGATTACGACGCCGTCCTGAAACTCTGGCCGGTGCCGTTTGAAGAGAGCGATATAACGACCCGCTTCGGGTCCACCCATGTCGTCGCGAGCGGACCGAAAGAGTCGCCATCACTGCTCTTGCTGCATGCGACCGGCACGAGCTCCACGATGTGGTTCCCGAACATCGGCGCGTTGAGCGGCGCCTGCCGGGTGTATGCCGTCGACATCATCGGCGAACCGGGAAAGAGCCGGCAATCCCGGTTGCTCGGAAATCGAGAGGACTGCGCCGACTGGGTGGGGGATGTCATGCAGGGTCTCGGCCTGGAGAGAACGGACATCGCCGGGTTGTCGTACGGCGGGTGGCATGCGCTCAATTTTTCGTTCTTCTTCCCGGAAAAGATCGGTAAGATCGTCGCTCTTGCACCGGGGGCCTCGGTTCTGCCGTTCAGCTGGCCGGTACTCCTGTTACTCCGCCTGCTCCCCTACCTGCCCTTCAAACCGAACCCGTTGAAGAGTTTCTTTACACGGGATTTTCAGATAGACGAAGGGTTTTCCAGGCAATTCGCGAGCGGTGCTCGACGGTTTCGCTACGCCGACCCCAGGAGAAGCATCTTCACGAACGTGTTCAGCGATGCCGAGCTGAGCGGGATCACTGTGCCGACACTGTTCATCGTCGGCGAAAACGAGGTGATTTACGATCCGGTCGCCGCCATCGAAAAGGTCAATCGATTGATACCGGACGTTGAAACCCACCTGGTCCCGAAGGCAGGCCACCTGGTCTCGATGGAACAGCCTGCACTGGTCAACCAGCGGATCCTGAAATTCCTCGGATAACACGATCTTTTTCCCAGGGCGGTACTTTCCGCGAGCGCGTGGCGACGGGCCGGCGGGCACGCCCACGGAGACGGCGTGAAGATCGTCGGGCGTTCGGAACCTGCGCCAGACGGGGCTCAGGCGCTCGATCTCGATGACGAGGATCGCCATGACCCCGTTCTCGACGGTCAGGATGGCACGGCAATCGCCGACACGGAGGGCGGGAAGGCGCTCCCGGGGCGAGCCGTGGAGGCGCTTGACGTGGCGGTACGGGTCCTCCTGCCGGGCGAGGTCGTCGAGCGCGGCACCGATCCGGAGGCGGACGGCTCTGTCGAGCTTTCGCAGGTCGCGTACGGCGGCCGGCGTCAGCTCGACGGTGTACGGCCCGTTCATCCTCGGCGTCCAGCTCGGCCATCACGTCCTCGAGCGACTCACGGGGGTGCCGGCGGAGCGGCCCCGAGCCGGTCGCGGACCGCGGGGTCGATCTCGACCGTGGTGCGGGATGGCATAGCGCGGTATACGCAAGGTATACCGATACGCACGGCTCCGGACGGCGGAGCGTGAACGGGTCCACGATCTTCAGCGGTTCGATGGCCCCCATCGTCGCGAATGTCGGCGTCGCGGCCGCGATCGCGGGGCGGATTCAGGACGATCGGCTCGAGCGTGGCGAGGCATGCGGCCGTGGCCGCTGTTAAAGGGGTCGGCTCTTTGCCGCGGTGGTTACGGCCGTCCGTCGACGAAGGCCGACTGGCGACCTTTGCGGGCCGGCTAACCCTGGCGCAGGTCGCACGTCAGCGGGAGATCATCGAGACGGTGCTGCACGAGGAGAGGGTGCCGGTGCGGGAGCGAGACGGGGACGGAGGCCGGCCGACGATAGCCCGCCTCCTCCGACTCCAGCGATGCGGGCATGCCGGCGACGAGGTATCGGGGCCGCTGCACGCGGTTCAGAGCCCTGCGTGGTCGCGGAGCCAGCTCGCAATGACCGTGAGCGCCGCCGCGTCGAGCGTCCGCGTCTCGCTGTTGTAGTGTGCCACGACCTCGGCGGCCGCGAGGTCCTCGCGGGGCCGGTCCTCGTGCTTCAGGACGTGGTCGGCCTCCTCCGGGTACGCGAACTCGACGTTGCCGTTCGCGGCGGCCGCCTGCTCCAGCGCGCCGCCGTCGACCTGCCAGTCGACCTGGATGTCCTTCTTGCCGATCACGACCAGGACGGGCTCATGCACCTTCGCGATGAGCGAGGACGGGTCGGCCGACCAGAGTTCCCGCGCGAAGGGGAGGTTGAACGGCGTCTCGAGGCTGAGGAGCAGGACCCGCATCCCCTCCGGGAGCGATGGGTCGAGCGTCATCGGCTCGCCGGCCTCGAATGCGGCGATGGCGGCATCGTACTGTTCCACCAGGACACGGCCGTTCGGGAGGTCCCGGACCTGCTCGAGGACCTGGCTGCGGGCGACCCGCCCGATGGAGCGGCCGGGCGCGCCGGTGAGCACGAGGCCCACGAACCGCCGCCACTCCTCGGTCCGGACCTGGTAGCTGAGGGCGTGGATGGCTCCTTCGCTGCTGGTCAGGATGAAGAGCCGGGCGGGGTCCATCGCGCCGTCGGCGAGCAGGGCGTCGACCGCGCCGGCGAGTTCGTCGAGGTGGCTCTGCATGCTGAT
>JBDKUZ010000169.1:0-2962 GCA_039679395.1 Methanospirillum sp.
ACAATTTAAAGTTATCAGATCATTCTCGAAAAATATAATATTTAGGAGTTGGACGTCATGCCCATACGCCCCGGCCGGGACTTGAACCCGGGTCAAAAGCTCCGCAAGCTTCTAGGATATCCACTACCCTACCGGGACAGCTTTGGCGTTGTGCTCAGATACATGAGCCTCGATTCTATTAATATGTACGGATCGGGGGGGAGACTGCCGGCATCGGCCCCGCGCCCACCGGGGGCGGACCGGACCCGGTGTGGAGTCAACGAGATGCGAGACCGCCGGTCGTGCCGTCGGACCACCCGGAGCCCCCTGGCACCAGGGACGCTCCCCCCGAGCCCCGGCGCAAGGGAATAACTGCCGGTCGGTTTTCCGGATGTCCGTCTCCTGCTTCAGCAGCCCGGAGCGGCTCGCCCAGCCAGGTCGTGGGACCGTCCGACGCGACCGGTGACGGTTCCCTCTCGCCCTGCTCAGCTCTTCCCGCACCACGAACGGCTCTGATCCTTTTTTCCCCTGCACCGCCAAGTGATTGATCGCATGGCTGCCGGATTCGATCAGGATGAGATCGCCCGCTACGCCAAGTTCCGCAAGGTGGACGGCGCTGCCTATGAGAAGGTGAACCGGTTCCTGCGCAGGCATACGTACATCACGGCCCGCGAATGGGCGCTCGCCCGGCTCTGTGCCGACTTCAGGACCACCTCGGGAGCGGAGATGACCTTCATCGGGCAGCACCTGCCCGAGCTCGTCCCGTTCATGACCGAGCCGTATTCGCCGCAGGCGGTCAACCAGGCCCGGAGCTCCTTCAAGAAGAAGGTCCGCAAGTCGGGCGCGACCTTCTTCTACGGGGCCATGTGCGGCTTCTTCACCACCGAAGAGCTCGACGACCTCCTCTTCGAGGCGAGCGAGATCGCCCGGTTCCTGCTCGAAGTCGAGGGGACGAGCCTCGCTGTCGACGACGAGCTCGACATCGAGGACCGGATCTCGACGGTCATGCGCTCCGTCGGGCTGGCGGCGCAGACTCTCCTCGAGACGCGGGCCCGCGGGGAGGAGGAATGAGGGTCGTCCAGTTCGCCGGATGGTCGGGGACGGGCAAGACGACCCTGATCGAGGAGGTGATCGACGCAGCCCCACCGGATCTTGCGATCGGCGTGGTCAAGCACCTCGGCGGGGTGCATCCGTTCGCGCTCGACCCGGGGCGGGACACGACCCGGTTCTTCGAGCACGGCGCCCGGGTGGTGACCGGGATCGACGCCGCCAAGGGCGTCTCCGTGGTGCGGAGCGACACCCTCTTTTCCGGCCTCGACCGGCTCTCGGATGCCGGGTGCGAACTCGCGCTCGTGGAAGGGTTCAAGACCGAGCCGCTTGCCCGGGTGGTGATCGGGGACCTCCCCTCGGAGCGGTGCGTGCTCCGCAACCCGACGGCGGACGAGGTGCTCGGAGCCATGGACCGGTTCGACGAGTACGTCTCCCAGGGGGGACTGCTCCGGGCCTGCAGAGAGCGGGCCGGAGGAGCGGGCGCCTTCGAGTGCGCCGGCACGCTGCGTGCCGCCCCCGACCTTGCCGGAGACCGCGCGGCCCTGCACCGCCTCGAGGCCTGCCTCGCGGGCACCCCCGGCGTGGTCGCGACCGGACTGCACGGCAGAGTCTATGCCGGAGAAGGGACAATAGTGATGGCACTGATCGCCTGCGACCCGGCAGGAGCGGGAGCGGCCCTTGCCGCGCTCGCCCGGGCCATCGGCGACGAGACGCGGCAGAGAGGCCGGTGATGACGGAGAAGAAGCAGCTCTTCGGGACGAACGGCGTGCGCGGCGTCGTGGGCGAATCGATGAGGCCGGGGCTCGTGCTCCGGATCGGACAGGCGCTCGGCGCGATGCGGCCGGGCACGATCGCGATAGGGAGGGACACCCGGACCTCGGGACCGGTCCTCCCGCATGCGCTCAAGGCCGGGCTGATGGCCTCGGGGTGCGACGTCGTCGACTGCGGCGTACTGCCGACGCCGGCTCTCCAGTACATCGTTCGCGACACCTTCGCGGCCGGCGCGATGATCACGGCCTCGCACAACCCGCCCGAGTATAACGGGGTCAAGATCGTCGAGCACGACGGAACGGAGATGGGGGATACGGAGGTGATCGCGCTCGAGGGCAGGCTGTTCCGCAAGGAGTACACGTTATCCGACTGGCGAGGGCTCGGCGCGGAGCGAGCGGCGCCGGAGCTGGTCGAACGCTACCTCGACGGCATCCTCGCGCACTTCCCCGAGGGGATCGGAACGGGCATGACCGTCGCGGTCGACCCGGGCTCCGGCCCGGCGGCCCTGACCACGCCGTCCCTGCTCTCGAGGATGGGCTGCGAGGTCCATACGATCAACGGAGAACCCGACGGCACCTTCCCGGGCCGGCTGCCCGAACCGACGGAGGACGGGCTCCGGCCCCTCGCCGAGCTCGTCAGGGAGACGGGGGCGGCGTTCGGCGTCGCTCATGACGGCGATGCGGACCGTGCCGTCTTCATCGACGACCGGGGCAGGTACCTCGAGGAGAACCGCGAGTTCGCCCTGATCGCGCGTCATGTCTGCCAGAGGCGGCAGGGTGTGATCGTGACCCCGGTCTCGACATCGCAGCTGATCGAGGATGTGGCCGCCGCGACCGGCTGCACGGTCAAGTACACGCGTGTGGGCTCGATCTACGTGGCCCGGACCATGCTCGGCATGATCGCGGCCGGAATCCCGGTCGCGTTCGGCGGCGAGGGGAACGGCGGCCTGATCTATCCCGACCACCAGTTCTGCCGGGACGGTGGCATGACTGCCGCGACGATGATCGGGGTGCTGGCCGAATCGGGCAGGCCGCTCTCGACCCTGGTGGACGAGCTGCCGCCGTATCACTTCATCAGCGAGCGGATCAGGACGCGACAGCCGGACGAGGTGATCGCCGCGGTCGAGGCTGCGTTCCCCGACTTCTCGGCTGATCGGACCGAC
>JBDKUZ010000170.1:0-3138 GCA_039679395.1 Methanospirillum sp.
GATCCGGCGCTTCAGCTCGCCGTCGATCCGGGCGTGCAGAGTGTAATCGGCCACAGTGCGCTCCTGTAGCACACGATATACCCGTGATGAAAGATAAGTCGATGTAGCACAGTGTAGCACAATTTAGCACAACGTTTTTCAGTAGCACAAAATATACCAATTGTAGCCCACCGGGGTAGGACAGAACCATGATCATACGTGCGAGGGTCTGGGGCGAGACGGCGGCCATCGTCGAGCGCGCCTTTGCCAGGGACCCGGAGATGATTCAGGCCCGGCTCATCCGGGACGCGCTGCGGGCCTGGGCCCGCGAGCAGAAGATCGAGGTGCCGGCGTGATCGCCGACGCACCGCCCGTCCGGGTCCGGCGGGAGATCGCCGACGTGATCGGCTGGTCGCCCGCCGCCCTCCGCGAGCTCGAGGCCGCGGGGATCGTGATCGTCGAACAGAGTTCCGACCGGAACAGACTATGAACCATTCAGAGCCCGGCCGCCTCCCCGCCGATGACACTCTCGGGGGACGCGCCACTATCGAAACTGCCGGAGTGCGTGAAGGTCTCTCCGGCGCGGCCCTTCTCGCGCGGACCATCGCCAGTACTCCGCCCAACGAGCGGACCCTCCGGGGGCTGCCTGCATGACCGCGACCGTCGGCACGGTCGAGCGGGACGGCGACGACCTCCTCTGGCGGCTCGCCGGCGCGCGTTCTGGATTCTACTGGACGCCGGCCGTTGCGGTCCCCGGCCTCTTCGCCGGCGGCAGCGCCGTCCTGTACGAGGACGACGGCTGGCCGGTCGGGACGGTCGGCACCTCGGCGTCGCTCCGGATGCTGATCGGCGCGTTCAGCCCGGCCGGCGTATTCGTCTACGAGCCGGGCGTCTTCGCGGTCGAGGACCCGTCGTTCATGGTCCCGCGCGCCCATGTCCGCGCGCACTACTGGCGAAACGACGGCCCGGTGCCGGTCCTGGCCTGCGGGGGCGCCTGATGCTGTTCCGTTGTACGCTCTGTCCCGGCTACCCATGCACACTGGAGATCCGGGATGATTCCGAGACTGAGCCGCCGTACATCTGCCCGTTCGGCGGCCCCGATCCCCGGTGGCAGACCGTACCATCGGATCGGTCAACGATGCCGCGGACCGGGGCCGACCTGCTCCCGGGCCCGTTCGTCGAGGTGCCAGCTCGGGCGATCGCGAGGGCGACGGCCGAGGGCGGCCGGTACACGCTGGAGATAGGCGGGCTCGACCGGCTGGTGATCCCGTGCTCGCGCGCGGCGTTCAACGAGGCGGTGACGGCGATGGAGGCGGCCAGCCATGCAGCAGTGGAGTGACCCGACCGTCTGCGCCCGCTGCAGGGAGGAGATCGGGCCGGCCGAGCTCCGCTACTCCCTCCGGACGTTTCACCGGCCGCTCTGCGAGCGGTGCCTCGAGGATATCCAGGCGCGGCGGGGCGCTGAATGACGCCCGGCATCGTGACCGCGGCGGAGCGGTACCCGGCGCTGAGGCGGGGGCGCTGATGGGCGCCCGCGGCGCACTCTACTGCGGCCGCTGCGGCCGGCAGCTCGCGCCGTCCGGGCCGTGCCCGAGGAGATGCGTCATGCCGGACGGCAACGGGACGATCTGCCTCGAGACCGGGGACCTGCTTGCGGCCGGGCCGTGCCCGGTCGACTGCGTCCACCACCTTGGCGGGAGAGGGGGGCGGTGCTGACGCTCGTGATCAACCCCGGCGGCCGGCCGCGCATCGTCAAGATCGTGGAGGCCCTGTTCCACCTCGGCGTCGACATCAACCGGCCGCACCACTGCCCGGAGATGACGCCGGAGGAGCTGCGTCTCCGCAAAATGGCCCGTCGGAGGGAGCGCCGGCGGCGGCTGCAGGAGCGGCGGGAGGCGAAGCGATGAGCGCCCCGTCCCTCTCCCGGCGTCCCCGGCCCGAGGGAGGGCTCCCGGTCGACGAGGAGGAACTGTCCCGGTTCCGCGCCTGGCTCGTCGGCCGCGGCTACGCCGACCGGACGGCGACCGAGTGGATCCGCCGGGTCCGGTGGGCGTTCGCCCACGGGTGCGCTCACCCGGACGACGTGGACGCCGTCTTCTGGAACCTCAGCCAGCCGCGCCGCTCGGGCTTCCGGCAGGCCCTCGGCGCGTTCGTCGAGTCCCGGAGGGCCGGCCGGTGAGGTGGCTGTTCGTGAGCCCGCAGTCCGGCGGCGTCATCCAGATCGTGACGACGGAGAGCGAGCGGGACCGGTTCATGCGGTACTGCAACCGGGAGCGGATCCGGTGCGGCCTGGTCCGCGTGGACGAGACGGGGATCGTCGTCGAGCACCAGGTCCTCGAGGTCGAATGAATTGCTATCCTCTCTCTCTCTCTCTCTCTCTCGTACTGCTGGGTACCCATAGTACTACTGGGTACCATGGGTACCCACTTTGCAGAGGTGTCAGGTGAGAATTGATCGGCATGGTCGGCTGCTGGTGCAGACGTCCATCTGGCTCCCGGTCGATCTGATGGATCTGATCAAGCTCGAACGGCTGAACCTCACCGAGTTTACCGAGCGGCATCTCGTTGTCTATTTCGGCCTGGAGCCCGTCGCCGACGAGTACGAGGACCAGATCAACGCCGCCGCGCAGGTCGGCGTCGCCCGGCAGCGGAAGGTCATTCAGGAGCGCGAGGCCGGCCGCGAGCGTACCCTGTCGGCGGTCCGGGAGATGCGCGCCGAACGCGAGGCCGCGCAGGCCCGGCAGGACGGGATCGCCGACGCGCTCCAGCAGATCATCGGCGACGATCCCACGGGCCGGTATCTGAGGACGCTGCCCGAGAACGATACGAACGGCGATCGCGTGGACGACTGGGAGGCCCTGGTCCGCCGTGTCTCCCGGTTCTGCGGCGCAGAGATCGACTCGGCCGAGGTCGCGGCGGGGGTGCGAGCGCTGGTCGCGAAGGCGTGACCATTTTTTTCGTCGGAGTCGCCGCGTTCCTCTGGTCCCTTCGGCACTGATTCATATGGGAATCCGCCCATACTAGGTCTGACCAATCGACCCTGGCTTCGCTCCACATCGGAAGTCATGGATTCAAACACCACCATTGCCGGCCTCGTGGCCGGCGGGATCGCCGTCACCGCGGGTGGCGGCGTGACCATCGTCGCGGAGGGCTGGCCGCA
>JBDKUZ010000171.1:0-6982 GCA_039679395.1 Methanospirillum sp.
TCTTATCCAGCTTTTTAAAAAGGAACTCTTGATCCATCCCTTGCCGATAATTTTTATCAAGGAGAAGAAGGCTGACGGTGGACGGAGCGACCCCGGATTCCTTCGCAATTAATGCAGTATAGGCCATATCGTCGATCTGCTCCGCTTTTTCTTTAACACTTGATTTCACCTCGATAAGTTCCAGAGCGCTCCGATCTTTAACAAGGATATCTGCTCTGGTGATGTAATCCCCGAAAAGAAATGGAGACTCGAAGAATACTCCTGAATCAGAATTGGCCAAGAGATCGGGTGCAATAGAGGTTCCATTCCTTTCACCCTGGCCGAAAAAATATTCCCCACCTGGATACAGTTCTCGAGCAAGTCGATGGATCTCCTTACCCTGCTCCATACGGAACCTAACACCCAATGAGAGGTCTTTTTGGACCAGATCGTGGCGGAGGTCCCAACCTAACGACGGGCAAAAGAGGGTGTTGAGAAAAATATCCTTGGAAATTCGCTGCGCTCCGAGCATGTTCTACCTAAACAATTTGATATAATGTAGCCAAGATTTCAAATGATCCATCTATTAACATAAGGTTGCCCGTTCGTGCAGCCGGTCTCACAAAGATATCAAATAATTAAGGTTTTATAGTGGTCCTGCACGTGGGGATTATCGATCCGTCATCGAGCGTTCCCACTCGATACGGCTCGAGCGGTAGGGGATGAAAAAAACCAGGGATGAGGATCATCTCCTCAGGGGGAGGTTGATCGGGCCGCTGACACGCTGGTTCGAGAGGAGACGGAAAAACGGTTGATGAAGGAATAGCACCCGCCTTCACAGTAGCGGGACGGCGAAGAGGGTGAGGAGATCGCCGAGCTGATCGCGATCGATGTTATCTGGTTCCGCAAGAGTAACGGAGCGCCGTCCGCCAGACACCCTACGCCATGGGGACCTCGCTGATCAGGTCGAATAGACCGTCGGCGTACGTCTCGATCAGGCTAGCCTGTACAAGTCCCTCCCGCCACCGCTACGGGATTCCGTCAAAGCATTAGTACACCCTAGCTAGCCCGCCGTAGAGAGCGGCCGTCGTATCCGCGTCATTGCCGAGGTTGACGGCGAGGAGGATGCCCTCCTCGAAGGTCCATGACCTGTCAAAAGCTCAGAGCGCGGCCTCGAGCGAACTGACGAGAACTGACGACATAGTCGCCGCCCCGGAGCGCTGGTGGCTCCTTCTCTCTGAACGAGCCCAACGCCATCTCGTCGATCTAAGGTTGAGCGTGTCCCGGTCCCAGGATCCGGGGCCCGGGGCCGGCCGTGCCGCCGGCCGTCAGGTCGTCACGGCTTTCGCTCGCCGCCGCCTCGAGTCGGCCGGAACACGGAGCCACCAGCCCTATCGCGCACCGGCAACCCCTCTTCCCGCAGCACCTTCCGGAAAGCCTCGCGGAGCTCTGCGATATCGGCGGGCGTCCGCTCGCCCGCCTCGATCGCCCGCCGTATCCAGTCCATTGCGGAGGTGTCCGTCGTGGGCTGTATTATAACGGTGAGGACGCGGTGTGAAAGTGTTCACCCGAGCTCTTCGCGGAGGATCTGGCGCAGCAGCGCCCGGCCCTCGTACGACCTGAAGTAGACCCGCACCGGGTTCGACGGCGACTCGTTCTCCTCCACGGCGACCCCCTCGAGCGCGAGCTTCTGCAGGATCGCATCGGTGACGAACTCGCTGATGCTCGAAAAAGCGCGCTCCTCCACAAGTCGGTTGATCCCGGCCTTCACCCGCGGGTCGAGCCGCACGGTGATCGAGTCCGTCGCCATGCAAGACAAATGGGCACGACATTGTAATAATGCTGCCGGTATTGCATTTATATCAGTAAGACATGCGGACTAAATAGTGGTGAAAATGTCGAACCTAACAAAGACTCTCACGATTCGCTGCTCGTCGGCGGATCTCGAGATCATTGACCGGCTGCGGAGCACCCGCGGCCGCGGCGCGCTCGTGCGTGCCCTCCTCCGGAGAGCGGAACGGGACGACGCCGGCACCGCGTCGACCGCCCGCGAGAAAGGCATCGGCGAAGAGACCGCGGACTCGCGGCGCCGTCGCTCGCGCGAAGAGGAGGACCAGGAATGAACGGCAGCGCCCCGCTCCCCGCGGCCAAGCACGAGAGGGTGACGACTGCCGCAGAGATCTGCGTCGTCATCCCACAAGAGGCTGGCGTTACGATCCTCGTCCGGGCGGCGGCCCCGCCGCTCGGCACCGACCGGGGCACGGACGAAGGCGAGGCATCCACCTCCGTCGTCTGGCGGAGGCGCCACGGGAGCCCGCCCGTCGTCCACGCCTACGCGGCGAACGCCTGCGTCGACGTCCCGCTCTGCGGCTCCTGCCTCGGCGCCGGGAAGTTCGACGAGCTCCCTCCGCCGCCCGCGCACCTCGGCCCGTACCGCCGGTGCAAAAAGTGCACGGCCGCCCTCGGGAGGCTCGCATGAGTATCGTCATCGGCTCCGCCGTTCGCGACGACGATGACGGGATCGCGATTCGGCTCATGGCCGGCCCGAGGCGCGGCTGCTACCGCGTCCCGGCGGAGGAGGTCCCCACCCTCCTCGCCGGCGCCGCGGCCGCGACGCTCTGGGCCGACGGTGCCCCGGTCGGGATCGTCGCACCGTCGCAGGACCTCCGGGTCCTCCTCGGCGCCTTCCGCGACCTGTGCGGGTTCGCCGACGGAGGCCCCCTCGTCCGGGCCGGGGCCGCGGCGTTCCTGATCCCGCGAGCGCACATTGCCGCCCACTACGACCGCCACGACGGCCCGGTCGCGGTCCTCGGCGGAGGCGCCTGATGGGCGCGGAGGGGGAGCCCTACTGCGGGCGATGCGGTACGGAATACCTCAGGCGGGCCGACCCGAAACACTGTACCGACTGCGGGCGGGAGATCGACGCAGCCGCGTCGCACGACTCCTGGCGGCGGTACCTCTGCCCTGGCTGCGCGGAGCGGAGGGAGTGGGAATGATCCCCGACGAGGAGCTCGACCGGTTCGCCGCCTGGCTCCGGTCGAAGGGATACACGGCGGGCAGCGCGAAGGCGGTCCGGTCGTACGTCCGCCGCGCCGACCGCCTCGGCGCCGCGTCGGCCGAGGAGGTCAATGCCGCGACACGGATCCCGGGGACCGATCTACCCCATTTCTCGCAGACAACGCGGACCGGCATGCGGCGGGCGCTCGACCTGTACAAGGAATTCCGGGCGAGGAGGTCGGCATGATCGACGCCGACGGCTTCACCGACGAGCGGCCCCGGACCCCGGGGACGTACTGGGCCTGCACCCCCGACGGCGGGTGGGAGGAGCTGGTGACCATCGAGCCCGGCCCCCGCGGCCTGGTCTGCGTCCCCGAGACCCGGGCGGTCCCGCCGCTGCTGCTCTCCGCGATCCCGCCGGGGTCGGTTCTCTGGAGACGCGAGGGATGAGATGGAAGTCCGTGAGCCTCGAGGGCGGCGGCGACGTCCAGGTCGTGACGACAAAGAGCGAGCGGGACCGGTTCCTGCGGTACTGCCGCCGCGAGCGGATCCGCTGCGGCCTCGTTCGCGTCGACGAGAGCGGGATCGTCGTGGAACACCCCGTTCTGGAGGCCTGAATGAATGGTCTTCCTCTCTCTCTCTCTCTAGTACGGTACCAAATAGTACAGTACAGTACCACGAACTCAGGACAGGTTCTCGGGGCGGGGGAGACAGGCTGAATGCCGTACACTGACAGGAACGGTATCGAGATGAAGCAGTTCCCGGTCTGGATCCCGATGCAGCTCTATCACCTTGTCAAGGCCGACCACCTGAACGTCTCACAGTTCGTCCGCGAACAGCTGGAGATCCTGTACAGCGACGAATCGCTCGAGGACTCGTTGAACACCAAATTCCGGCTCGTCCGGGGCGCTCGGGAGAGCAGCGACCGGCAGCGCGAGGTCGCCGCCGGGGCCGCGGCGAACCGGGAGCGGCTGCGGGATCTCGTGCGGCAGATGCGGGACGACCGGATTGCGACGGCGACCGCGGCGGAGCAAACGGTCACGGGCATCCGGGACGCCCTCGCCGGGATCGTCGGTGAAGACGTGACCGGGCGGTACCGACGGATGCTCCCCGAGAACGATCCCAATGGTGATCGGATCGACATGTGGGAGGACCTGCTCCGGCATGTCTCCCGCGCCTGCGGACAGGAGGTGGAGCCGGCCGCGGTCGCGGCCGAGCTGCGGCGGATGACGGCCGGAGCGTGACCACCCCCGATCTGTTCATGTGCCCGCCGGGCCGCGCCGGCACAGGGCCCTCGTTCAGGATCGCCGATCGCTCCGGGCCGGCTGTGAACGTATCGACGCGGAAAAAGAGGACTAAAGGTTGGTGAAGAGCCAGACGACGTCGGAAAAGTCGATCCGGCCGTTGCCGTTGTAATCAAACGCTGATAACGGCTCGTTCGCCGCGATCCAGCTCATCTGGTTGAAGTAGAGCACGACGTCCGCGAAGTCCTTCCGGCCGTTGCCGTTCACGTCGTCATATGTGTCTCCGGTACCGGTCGATGTTGGGACGCTGGCCCCCCCGGGGACCACGGCCACTGCCGGAGTCGAGGTCTTTCCCCGCATCGTAAACTTCTGGACCCGGTGGTTGTCGCCGACGTAGACATTCCCGGCGTTGTCGACTGCGATTCCGCAGGGGTAGTCGAATTCTCCGACATTCGACCCCTGCGTCCCCCATTTCGTGGCGAAGGTGCCGGTCGAATCGAACTTCTGAATTCGCTGATTTTCTGTATCGGCCACGAAGACGTTCCCATCGCCATCCACCGCGATACCCGATGGATCCTGGAATTCCCCGTTGCCGGTACCGGCAATAGGGCCGCAGCCGAACTCACAATCCATGGCACACCAGTGGCGCAGGAAGGTGCCTCCCGGACTGAATTTCTCCAATCTATCCAGACCGGCCGCGTAGATGTACGAAGAACCATCCGCGGCAACAGCACCCAGCATGTACCGGGGGTTGGTCCCGAAGTTCTCCTGGCCCCATTTTTCTATAAAGGAGCCGCCCGAGGCGAACGTCTGGATCCTGGAATTGCCGGAATCGGCAACGATGACGACATCCGCACTGGTGACTGCGATATCACGCGGCCGATCGAATTGTCCGTCACCGGTACCGTAACTTCCCCATGCGGTCACAAACGTGCCCGACGAGGTGAACTTCTGAGTGCGATTATTCCCGGTATCGGCCACGTACACGTATCCATTGCTGTCCACCGCGACACCATAGGGGCTGTCGAACTGCCCGTTGGCTGTTCCGAGACTGCCCCATTTCGTGATAAATGCGCCGGAGGACGTGAACTTCTGGATTCGGCTATTGTTCGTATCGGCCACGTACACGTTTCCACCGCCGTCCACCGCGACACCCTGTATGAAGTCGAACTGCCTGGTGCCCGAGCCCTCACTGCCCCACGCCGTGGCGACGACGTACTCCGCCGGGTCCGGGGATGGAGTCGGCATCGGTGTTGCTCCGAGTCGCGAGTACTTGCATACCCGATCGTTCCGGTAATCGGCAACATAGACGTTGCCCGCACTGTCGACCGCGCATCCTCTGGGTTCGGACAACTCGTCGCCACCCCATGTTGCGACGAGGGTTCCGGTCGAGGTGAACTTCTGGAGCCGGTTGTTCCCCGAATCGGCGACGTAGACATTGCCTGCGCTGTCAACCGCCACGCTCCCCGGGTGATAGAACTGCCCGTCCGCGGAACCGTTGGTCCCCCATGCGGCGATGAAGGTCCCCCTGGAGTCGAACTTCTGGATCCGCCCATTGTACGCATCGGCCACGTAGACGTTGCCCGAGCGGTCGGCCGCAATATCCATCGGGCTGTCGAACGTCCCGTTCTCGGAGCCATACCCTCCCCACTGGGCGAGGACCGTGCCGGTCGAGTCGAACTTTTTCACCACGACTTCGTCAACGACATAGATGTTGCCGTCGTCGTCGAGATCGATGCTCCCTGGCATGAAGAACGACACTTCACCCCGGAGGCCGAGTCCCCAGTACGTGATGGGGGGTCCGCCGGATGGTCCAAATTCGGTAACAACACGTAGCAGGGGGGAGGTGAGATAGACATTGCCTGTGCCGTCAACGGCAACCCCCTGTGACACGTCATCATGTGACGGGGAACTCCATGTCCCGATGAGGGAGGCGCCGTTCGAGTCATATTTAAAAACCGCGCCCGATGTGTTCCTGACATAGATGTTGCCTGCGCCGTCGACCGCAGTCCCCACGGGCCACCACGAATCAGTCATCGGGTTGCCGTGGCCCTGACTCCCCCAGCTCGCCACCAGTTGATATTCTTCTGCCGCCGTCACACCCTGAACGTTGCATCCGAGCAGCACCACGAGCACGAGGATGCCCATGGATAGACCTCTCTTCCCGACGAGTTCCACCCTGTCCGGTTGTATCTACGAATGATATATCTGCCTATTTGTTTTGAAATGTGTCACCTGTCACCCCCAGGCAGAGCTGCTCGAAAGCGTAATGCCGTTGATGGTTCCGGAGTCTCTGCGCGCCAGCGAGCCCCGGTACGGCCCGGCATCGAATCCGCTCCATGATCACGAGATCCGGCATGAAGGGGTGCGCATTCGAACCTGCTTGACAGAAGACCATTGTATTCGAAAAAGAGTTCAGAGGTGGTTGAAGAGCCAGACGACGTCGGCGAAGTCGATCCGGCCGTTCCCGTTGTAGTCGAAGGCCGACACCGGCTCGTTCGCCGTTATCCAGGTCATCTGGTTGAAGTAGAGCACGACGTCGGCGAAATCGGCCCGGCCGTTGCCGTTGACGTCATCGTAGCTCCCGTCGACGTGCAGGTCGGTCGGGGCGTTCGGCGCACCGGGGACGACCTGCAGCGGGGTGATCGGGCCGGGGTCGAGGACGAAGTAGTCGAAGTTCGTGTACTCGCCGTCGTAGGTGAACCGGAGCGTATTGGTCCCGGGATGGAGCCTGACCGTGGCCGTGACATTCGTGTACGCCG
>JBDKUZ010000172.1:0-7118 GCA_039679395.1 Methanospirillum sp.
GAACCGCCCTTGCTCGGGAACTGCTTTTGCGCGGTGGCAAAGTAATCGCCTCCTCTGGATACATGGTCCCCGGCCTCGATGATCAGGGGAACCGATGCCGCTTCGTTGCCGCCGAGGAGGAGATCCATGCCCCGTACGGTGGAGTTGCCGGCTTGCTCGAACTCCTTCAATCCGAGGAGCATCGACTGTTTCGTATCCGTAAAGTTCCCGGACACGGGCATCGCGTCGAGGGTGTCGTACCAGAACCGCGACCGGGCCGTGAGATTCACCCCGACCGCCCTGAGTCTCATATTGTCGGACGCGGTGGCATTCGGGGTGGCCGTTTCCGACCAGTCTCTCAAGATCGAAGAGATCTCGTCGGTCATGGCCACAACCTGGACGGCAAAGGCCCTGTCCATCTCATCGGTGCCCGGGGCCGATGTGTTCTCCAAAGCAAGGGCGGACACCGCCCCGGTGCCGAGCGCGGCCAGCAGCAGTGCCGAAAACAGGGCGCGATGCAGGAGCGCCCCCCGTTTTTCCGTGGATCCATCCTCCGGCATCTCCCATTCCCCCTGGGCGGAAGTCCCCCGGACCGTGACGGGACCTCCACCGTGTCCGCTTCCATCGCCGGGGATTGGCGAGCATCACGGCCACGGCATCGGCGGGCTTTTCGGCGAAAGGGCAGACATGCCGTAATTGGGCGATGTATTATTTAGTATATTGCCCTGCAATTCTGCAGGGCAAAGCCCGTTGTACCGTCCGTTTCCGGAATGCGTCATGAATTGCGGAGATAGAAAGGATTGCTTTACGTTCGACGCGTTCCTCGATCGCCGACGCCGGCCGGCTCGGGCGTTGCGGCGACGTGGACTGCGGTGCGGTCGAGCGGCTGGCCGCGCGAAAGGCGGCGCGGGGAAGCGGGTCGACGAGTGTTCCACAGACGCTGTTATGGAACATCTCCCGGGGCTTCGGTTCGAGCCGGAGTTCGCCTCTGTGCCGTGCGGCAGCACCCGTCCCGCGCCCACCGTCCGCCTCCGCGCCGGCGCCGGGAGCTGACCGGCCATGCCCGATACCCTTATCATCCCGACCCCCGATCCTACAGCATCGCACGGGGTGACGTTCCATGAATCGGAATACCCTTCTGATCGCGATCGCCGCAATCGCGGTGGTCGGCATCGCCGTCGGCCTCCTTCTCGCCGGGGCCGGGCAGAACGGACAGCTCTCGGGGACGCTCGCGCCCAAACCCACCACCCTGACGCTCGGGTACACGGTCCCGATGGAGGACGGCAGCGGGGGCTATCTGCTGGACATCCGCGGAAAGCTCGCCGACGCGACGGGCGGTCCCGTCGCGAACCGGTCGGTGAAGATCCGGTGGAAGCTCCCCGCCGAGACCGTCTTCAACGACGCCGGGACCGCCACGACGGGGGCTGACGGCTCGTACAGCGTCCAGTTCCAACAATTATACTTCTACTACGGCAAGCACCCCGTCTACCACGCCGAGTTCGCGGGCGACAGCCTGTTCCTCGCGTCCCGGTCGCCGGACGTGCAGGGCCCGTAACCGCTGGGGGGCGCGGGCGCCCCCGGCGTCCGCCGGGGGTTTTACCGCGTGCTTCGTCGATACCGGAGCACCCCCACGCCCTGGCGCGGCCCGAACCGCCGCGGGACCCCGATGATCGAGAATCCCACGACGGGGCCGGTACCGATCCGGCTGATGGTATCCATGGTCACGCGAGGGCCGTCACGGTGTCGGCCGCGATGCTCTCCGTCGAGAGGAGCCCCGGGGGGCCTGCCGTTCCGGAAGGAGAGGCGTCAGTCTCTCCGCATCATGCGAATGAACCATGCGATATTCTCGCCGAGATGTTTCATCGTGGCGAGCCCTTCTTTGTCGGATTCGACATCGCCGGGCATGAATCCCTTTCCATTATTCCAGTAGATCGACCCCGCCGAGAACATCCCGCTGATGGTAAAATAATGGGTGATCGTATCGACCGCGCAGACCGCCCCCGACCTCCGGTCGACCGCGATCCCCGCACCGAGTTTCTGCCGGAAAATGTCCCCGTTCATCTTCGCGATGAAGAACGCCCGGTCCATGAAGGCCTTGATCTCCGGCGTAACGCCGGCAAAATAGGTGGGTGTCCCGATGACGATCGCGTCCGCTTCGATCATCTTCACGATACACTCGTTGACCATGTCGTCGTTCAGCGCGCACTGGCGGTCGAGGCGCTCGAGGCATCTCCCGCAGACCGTGCACGGATGGACCCGCTCCCCGCCGATCTGGACGAGCTCGGTCTCGATCCCCGCTCGCTCGATCTCGTCGAGCGTATGCCGGAGAAGGCGGTACGTGTTGCCCTCCCTGTGAGGGCTTCCGTTGAACGCGATCACCGTCGCCATCGTGTCGCCTCATCGGGACGAACGCGGACCCTTGATCGCGGTCACCGTGATGCTCGACAGGTTGTCCTCGAACGCGGCGATGACATCGGCCCGTCCCGCCAGATCGCGGTCTTCGGGAGCGAGCATGTACGTGTATCCGCCGATCTCGATGGGAGCGTCCTTGACGATCCCGACCTCGGAGAACCCTGCTGCTCGGAGGAGGGCGAGATACTCCTCTCTCCTGAGCGCCCCCGAGGCGCATCCGACGTATGCGGAGACCGAGGTTCGGGTCTCCTCCGACAGCGGTCGCTGCAGTACCGTATCGGATACCATGAATCGGCCGCCGGGCTTGAGGACCCGGAATGCTTCGGCGAACACCCTGCCCTTGTCCGGGGCGAGGTTGATCACGCAGTTCGAGATGATGAGGTCGATCGACGCATCGTCCACCGGCAGGTTCTCAATCTCTCCCCGACGGAATTCGACATTCGAATACCCGCCCCGTTCGGCATTGGCGCGTGCCAGGTCGATCATGTCCGCCGTCATGTCGACACCGATCACCCGGCCGCTCGCGCCGACCCGTTGCGCCGCGAGGAATGCGTCGAAGCCTCCCCCCGATCCGAGATCGAGCACGGTCTCCCCTTCCCGAACGGAGGCGATCGCAACGGGGTTTCCGCACCCCAGGCCGAGGTTGGCCCCGTCCGGTGTTGCGGACAGGTCCTCCTCGGAATAACCGACGGATCTGGAAGCATCGGAGGCCGGAGAGCCTCCGCACGAACCTGCGGCACCGCAGCAGGACCCGCCTTCGCGCGCGATGCTCCCGTAGCGTTCTCTGATCTCTGCTTTGAGAGTTGTCTCATCAATGCGTTCTTCGCTCATGAAATACTCCGAGCCCGAAGTGATCGTTCCTTTGACGAACCCGTCCGTGGCTCGAGACAAGGATGTACCTTTAGATTATTTAAACTTTTCAGATCAATCTGAAAAATAAGAAATAACTGTAATTTTTACAGTTTTGAGATCATCTCCCATGCGTGCGCCCGGCCCGAAGTATCGCCCGACGCGGCGGCCGTGCTCTTCGTACTCCCGGCCGAACACGGCCCGCATGTGCTCCTTCGGCCCAGTTCGCCGTTTCCGACGCGGTACGTCCTCCGCCTTCGTGATCGTACCCGTTGACAGCAGACGATCACGGATCGTCACAGGAGGCCGCGTCCGCTGCAGGTCCAGGCTTGACCCCGCCCACTGGCGGGATAACGAGACCGGGAAGAAGCCGGACGATCGCACCGGCGGCTTCGTCGTGAACCACCGAACGACCCGGCCGCCCGAATCCGATCGTGCGGCGTAGAAAAAGCATATTGCCGATCGCGGCCCCGTCAGAGCGTACGGAGAAGGTTCATGGAAGACGCGCAGAGAGGAGAGGTCCGGTACATCAACCCGGACACCCGGCCGGTCAACCCGGCGTTCACCAACGTTATCGTCGTCACGGGCCCCGTCAGGACCGTGTATATCGGCGGGCAGGACGCCGTGAACGCCTCGGGAGAGATCGTCGGAAAAGGCGACATCCGGGAGCAGGTCCGGCAGGTCTTCGTCAACCTGCAGGGAGCCCTCGCGGCCGCCGGCGCCGGGCTGGAGCATGTCGTCAAGTGGAACGTGTACGTGGTCGAGGGGCACTCCTTCGAGGCGGGCTACGAGATCTTCCGCGAGGTCTGGGGCCGCCGTCCGAATCCGCCGGCGATCACCGCGATGTACGTCTCGGGGCTGGCAAACCCCGATTTTCTCGTGGAGATGGACGCGATCGCCGTTGTCCCGCTGGACTCCGGATGAAGCAAAGCCAAGCGAATACGCCTCGGGCGATCCGCCGGGGTGGCCCGAAGGCGAGACGGCCGCGAGCGCCGGAGCGATCTCCGCGGAGGCCGGATAACGGCGTGTCGGTAAACCGGGAATTTTTCCCGGGGTCGTTCGATGCGGGCCGGGCCGGAACTCCCTGCACGCGGCCGCGGCCGTTCGCTGTCGTGTTCGGGAAGGGGACGGCCGAAAAAGAGAGGGTTCAGGTCGCCCGGATGTAGTTCGTCCGCTGGACGGTCTCGGTCGTGCCGTCCGTGTACGTGATCTTCACGAGCGGCGAGAACGTGCCGGCGGCCGGGTAGAAGAACGTCGGGTTCGCCGCCCGCGAGTTCCACGTGTTCAGGTGCGCCGGAGCATCGAACGACCACCACGTGGACGCGACCGTCTTGCCGGCCGCGGGGGAGAGGGCGAACGTCACCGCGCTCCCGTGCGCCGCGGAGAGCGGCGCGGCCGTGAACGAGGCCCCGCCAGTCCCCGGCGTGGGTGTCGGCGTGGGTGTCTCGACCGAGGGCGTGGGCGTCGGTGTCGGCGTCCCGGTGCCGGCCGGCGCGAATGCGATCCAGTCCAGGTTCTGGCCGTCGCCGGCGAAGGTGAGTTTTAGGGGGTAGTACTTGGACGTCAGGGCGACGGGGACCGAGACCGTCCTGTATGTCGAGAACGACCCGGTGTTCGGCACCGCGATCGTCGCGAGCGTCTCGCCGAAGGCCGAGACCGCGATCGTGCGCCCGCTGTTCGGGCTCGCGACGCGGGCGGTCATGGTGTAGGTCCCGTCCTGCGGGACATAGATCTCGTAGATCAGGGACTCTCCCGTGCGGATCCAGCCGACGTCGTAGCCGGACGCGCCGGCCTCGATGTCCACGTCGTCCTGGCGGTACGCCCCGCCGGAGTTGCCCGGCGTGGTGTCGACGTACCCGCCGGCGTCGTAGTCCTCGGCCTGGATCGTGGCGGGGAGCTCGAACGCACCGCGGCTCGGCTGCTGCGGCGCGAACTCGATCCAGTCCAGGTTCTCGCCGTCGCCCTCGAAGGTCAGCCGCACGGTGTCGGTCCCGGCCGGCAGGTAGACGTCGTTCCCGACGGCTGTCGTGTACCTCTCGAAGGACCCGGTGTTCGTGAAGCTGATACCGTACGTGTACACCCCCTGCGAGTTGACCGAGACCGACGCCCCCCGGTTGTCGTTCGGGGTTGCGGCGCGGGCGGTCATGGTGTAGAACCCGGCCTTCGGGACGTTCAGCGTGTAGATGAGGTACTCGCCGTCCCGGATCCAGCCGACGTCGGTGATGCCGTTCACGGTCTCGATATCGACGTCGTCGTGGCGGTACGCGCCGCCCAGGTTACCGGGCGTTGTGTCGTGGTACGAGATGTTCTCGCCGCCGACGTCGTAGTCCTCGGCCTCGATCCGGCCGGGGACCGGGTGCTGCTTGTACGGCGTCGGAGCGATCACGGGCGTGCCGGGCGACGGCGCGAGCGGCAGGGCATCGGTGAACTCCTCGTCGGGGTTGACGAGGTAGGGGACATCGCAGATGCCGTCGTGGTCCGCGTCCGCGTGGGTCTGTGAGAAGCCCGTGCCGTTCGGGCTGGCCCAGAAGTTGCCGCCGAGGAACGGGCCGCCGACGATGTTCGCGCCGGCCGTCTTCTGGTAATTCAGCAGCCCGCTCTCACCGGCCCCGAAGTACCCGTTGTCGGTGTTGTTCAGGTAGTTGTTCCGGACCTGGGACGGCCAGTCGCCGCCGACGAAGACGCCATGCGTGTTGCCGGTGATCCAGTTGCCGTGGATATCGGAGCCGCCGCGGTCGAACGCGTCGATGCCGGCCCGGCCGTTCTCCTCGATGTGGCAGCCGACGATCTCGGCGCCGCCGTGCTCGAACTCAAGGCCGTTGCCGCCGTTGGCGCGAATGGTGCAGTTCCGGACGACCCCGAAGGAGCCGTCGGAGCTCGAGAGGCCGTCGCCGGCGTTCTCAGAGATGTCGCAGTCGGCGAGGAGGTTCGTGCCGCCGTTGCTCGCTTGGATCTCAAAGGCGCTGATTCCCACGCCGTTCCCGGTGATCGAGCACCGTTCGACCGCGATGTTCTCGGACGGGTAGTAGAAGGAGAGCCCGAGGTCGGTGTTCTCGCGGAAGACCGAGTCACGTATGTAGCTCTCGATGGTGGCATTCCACGGGGAACTCTGGGTGAGCCCGTCGCGGTTCTGCTCGGCGACGACGTGCTCGACGACGGAGCCCCACACAGAACCGATGTGGATCCCGTCCTCCCAGTGGCGGACGGTGAGGTTCCGGACGGTGACGTTCTCGATGATGGTGTTCGACGTCCTGGTCGAGATCCCGGTGGCGTAAACGCCCATCGAGTCGTTCGCACCGGTGCCCGTGATGGTGTGGCCCATGCCGTCGAAGACGACGTCCGAACTCGTGATCATGACCCCGATATGGTCACTCGTGAGGTCGCGGTCGAGGGTATGGAGGCCGGGCGTGGAGACGAGGAGCTCGGGCGCGGGCGTCGGGACGGGAGTCGGCTCCGGCGGATTCGCCAGCTCGAAGTCGAGGTCGGCGAGGTTGACCCGCGAGACCCCGGCGAACGAGAGCCTGAGCGTGGTTGCGCCCGCGGGGAGCGGAATGGGTGTCGATTCGAAGCCCGTATAGCCGTCGAACGACCCGGTCGACCCGATATCGACCGTCCCGGCGGGAGCGCCGTCGGCCAGGATGGCGACCCGCTTGGTGGTCGCGTCCGGGTTCGAGGCCCCGAGATAGAGGACGTACTCCTGCGCTTCGGTCGCGTTCACGGTGTAGTCGAGCCATTCGCCGTCGCGGATCCAGCCGACGTCCGGGAATGTGCCCAGATTCTCGATGTCCACGCCCTCGCCGGCGCGGTAGTTGTCGTTGCCGAGGTTCGCGGGCTCGGTGTCGTGGTACGCGACGCCCTCGCCGCCGGCATCGAAGTCC
>JBDKUZ010000173.1:0-6121 GCA_039679395.1 Methanospirillum sp.
GAGCAAGGGCGGTTCCTCGACCGCGCCCGGAACCCGCAGTTCCACGCGATCGTGGGGCAAGCAGTATGCCGTCGGCAACCCCGGCTCCTACCTGGGCGCCCGGTCCGGCTCGGGTACCACGCCGCCCGTGCCGGGCAGGCCCCGTGCGGTGGCCTCGACAGGCACGGTTCTGAAGCCCGGCAGTCGGTCGTTTGGCGTCGCCCCGCCGGTCGGTTCATTCGTCCGGTGGTACCCGGGAGCGCGGTGGGCGGCGGGTATCAGGTAGACGATCTTTGCCGCGCTTCGGGGCAGGCTCCGACGGCGCGGCGCGGACTCGTCGCACACGCACGCAGCGCCGCCCGGGCTCATAGGTACTGCGATGAGGACGACGGTTCGTCGGGTGCGCGGTCGCGAGACCGTTATCAGAACCACTAATGCCCGGGACGCATACAGTGTAGCGGGGTCGGGGGTATGGAGATCGTCCCGGGAATTCACCAGGTCGACGGCGTGAATGGAAACAGCTACGTTGTCGACCGTGAAGTCCTGGTCGTGATAGATACCGGGATGCCCGGGAGCGGCCGAAAGATCCTCGGGTACATTCGAGATACGCTGCACAGGCGGCCGGCGGAGATCGGGAGCATTCTCCTGACGCATTACCACATGGACCACACCGGTGGCGTGGCCGCGCTGAAGAAAGCGGCAGGGACTGCCAGGGTTGCGGTGCACGAGGCCGACGCCGGGTACGTGTCGGGACGGACCGCCCCGCCGCGGTTCGGGGGGACGAGGGGCATGCTCCTCGGTCTCGCCGAGACAGTTCTGGGACCGGGGCCATTCGAGCCGGACCTCCTGGTGCGCGACGGGGACAGGGTCGACGGGTTACGCTGCATCCATCTTCCCGGCCATACGCCCGGCAGCATCGGGCTGCTCGACGAGGGATCGGCGGTCCTCTTCTGCGGCGACACCCTCCGGTTCGACGGGAGATCGCTCAATCGGGGGCCGGCCCAGTTCGTCATGGACCCGGTGCAGGAGCGGGAGTCGATCCGGCGTATGGCGGAGCTCGATTTCGATACCCTGCTCGTCGGTCACGGCGTCCCGCTCCTGCCGGACGCATCCGCGAGGGTGCGGGAGTTCGCGAGGGGTTTGCCCCCCGGATGATCCCGCGGTGAACGCGGCCTCCGTGGTCGAATTTGGATCGCCTGCTGTCCACGGGTACGACCACGGAGCCTGAGAACGTATCGCGACGGAAACGGCGAACGGGGCGATTTTTGCGGAGAGAAATTTGTCCGTGGTCGTAGTCGCGGATCATATAGAGTGCGATACGCCGACAGGGACAATCGCGCCGGGGGCGATGGCACGGGTGACGGCGTCCGTCGAGCCGATGCGGGCTGTGCGGGGTTGAAAGGACGATTGGACGATGCAGGGGATGATGTTCCGCGAGATGTTTTTCTAGAAAGAGCCGAGGAGGGCGGTGGAGAACGGGGAGAGGGGAGGGATAATCATTGTTTTGATCTGTGTTTAAGTGATGTCAGGAGAGTATACGTGTAATGAGCTCGCTCTCCCCTGATGCACCTCAAACGGATCCCAAAGACGATCGTTTCGGCGTAGCTCCTTTCGCAGTAACTCTCGCCGATGGTCTTCTCAAGATGTTTCAACCAGAAGGATTCGTCGTTGCGCTCCATGGGGAGTGGGGGTCAGGAAAGACGACGGTGCTCAACTTTGTCCGCCACAATCTGGATAAATACAATAAAACCCTTAAGGAAGAGAAAAAGCCGATCACCATTATCGATTTTAATCCGTGGTGGTTCTCGGGTCGGGAGGATCTAACCAGGCAATTTTTTGAAGCTTTCGGCATGGGATTGAGTAAGAAATGGGAGGACATATCAATTCTTCTGGAAACTGTTGGATCCATTGCAGATACGGTTTCCCCAATCAGAATCCCTGCTAAAAGCGTTGCAGAGGCAGTTAAGAAATGGAAGGATCCAAAGAGGAAGTCCGTCCGCGAACTTAAACAGAAAGTAAATGAAATATTGGGTGAGAAAGGTCGAGTACTGGTCATTATCGATGACATCGATCGATTGACCGATTCCGAGATTCGGCAAGTTTTTCAAGTTATCAAAGCCATTGGCGATTTTTCGAATGTTGTTTACCTTCTGGCCTATGATCCTGATGTTGTCAGAAACTCGTTAAAAGGGGCTCAGGGAAATTCTCGCGATAATTTTGGCGGTGAATACCTTGAGAAGATTATCCAAGCCTCCTTCGATATCCCTGATCCGACGGCATGGGACTTATACCAATTATTTTTACAGGAGTTTTCGCAGATTCTCCGTGATGATAATTCTCTAATAAATAAGCAGCGAGAGAGGAAGGTCATCGAGAGGATTGTCTCGTTTCTGGGTACACCGCGGAAGATAACACGGTTCCTAAATGCCTTTCGGCTGTCGTATTCCGCAGTTGAGGATGAGGTGAACCCTATTGATTTTGCTGGCATCGAGGCCATCCGTACCCTCGCCCCATCCCTCTATCATTATATACAAAAAAATGAGGAACTTTTCTTGAGATCATATCCTTTCAAACAAAACCTTAAACAAAAAGAAGATCTGGAAGAGAACTTTTCCGACCTCTTAGATGGATTTCCTCAACAATCCAAGAATTTAATGATCGATCTTGTCCGACTATTATTCCCTGCTATCAACGCTGTTCTTGAGGGGAAAACTCAAGGTCTTGGAACAGACGCCGAGCGAGCACAACTGAAAGATCGGCGCGTTTGCTCCAAAGAGAAATTCCCAATATATTTCCGCTGGTCCCTGCCTGAAGGAGGGATCTCGTCCAAAGAATTCGATTCCATTCTCAAGGATGCAGGAGATCCAGTAGCATTTGGCAATCGGCTTAGAGTGTTAAAGTCACAAAAGAGGCTGACGGGTGAGCCTCGGCTGGATGAATTCCTCTACCATCTCGATGCAAACTTGGATCAGATCCCGCTCAAGGAGATCCCATCAGTTCTCCAAGCGTTTGCACAGGTAGGCGATACGATTCTTCCTGTCATTGAAGAGAGCGGTAAATATTCTTGGGCATGGAAAAATTCTAGTTTTTTTGGACAGATCTTCATCGATATAACGAGGAAGGTGAACCGATCGGAGCGCCTTCCATTGCTGATTGGAGTTGTCAGCACAGGAAACGCGTTATTGCTGCTTTCAGAAATTACGAGTGCGATTGGTCGGCAACAAGGATGGTACAAGAAAAATAAGGTATCTGAAGATGAGTGTCTGCTGACTGAGGAGCAGTTTGAAGAGTTTAAATTTGTATTCGTAAAAAGGGTTCAGAGAGCCGCCGATGAGGGCTCTTTAATCGGAAATATTGGCCTCTTTCAAATTCTTCAAGCTTGGAATGAAGCATCGCCATCATCTATCGAATCAATCCGACAGTGGGCGAAAGTAAGCGTACAGGATCCCAATAACCTCGTCAGATTTATCGATGGCTTTTATCTCCCCCAGGTGTCATCCGATCCGTCACTAACTCAATACGATCTAGCTTCGGAATTATTATGGAAAATTATCGATCCCACACATATTCAGGAGAAGGTTCTGAACCTTCCTGAGTCCATAAGTATTTCTGACCACCAGAGGGATGCCTTAAAAGCTTTCAGTAGGGCCTACGGCGAATATCGAGAGGTCAATAGATAGAAAGATAGAAACGACCTCCAGGTATCCAATTTCCGAGACGCGATCCCAGACCCATAACCATCGATAGGCTTGGGTGTTTCCGCTTTCTCTATATGATCCCGATCTACGACCACGGACAAATGAAAAACGCAGGATAGAAGAGATTTCGCCGAACCAAGCCCTGAGAGGGCTCCGGCTCCGTGGTCGTACAATTTTCCGCGGTACGACCATGGACCACGGAGCCGTCCGCTATGGAGCCGGGTAGATCCGGATGCGGCCGCTTTCACCGAGCCACGCGGCGATAGAAAAAGAAGTCAGGGCGCCCGCGCGGCCTTCCGGGCCGCGAGCCGCTCCACCGCGCCGCAGTCCACGTCGCCGCAGACCTCGAGCCGGCCCGCCGCCACGGCCGCGTCGAAGAACCCCTTCCCCACCGGCGTCCGGACCAGGAGCGTGGTGCAGCCTGAGGCCGCGCCCACCGCTCCCGCCGAGATATCGGCCGTCGGCGCCGTCAGGTCCGTGCACGTCGCGCACCCGGGACGGATGCAGTCCTCGAGCTCCTTCAGCGGGAGCACGAGCGCGTTGCCGTCCGCGAGCATCACCTCGAGCTTCCCCTTCACGTCGAGCCGGCGGATCTGCCAGGGCTCCACCCCGTACTCGCCCCGGAGCTTCCCCTCCACCAGCCGGTCGTAGTCGAACGACTCCGTGCAGAAGAGCCCGACCACGAGCCGGACCGCGTTCGCGTACGGCACCAGGAGATCGTTCTCCGAGGCCCGCATCCGCGCGATCGCCTGGACCACGCAGGGCAGGCCCACGATCGCGATCCGCCGGAACTTCCGCTCGACCACGGCCACCTTCAGGGCCGAGAGGAGCGGGACCCACCAGCTGTACCGCGAGCCGGCCGTCGTGACCAGCGACTCCCCGCTCGTCACCAGCGTCGAGACCGGCTTGTGCGTCCACCGGTCCTCGCTCACGGTCACCACCGCGTCCACGAGCCCCGCGTTCAGCGCGTGCTCGAGGAGAGCCGTGACCGCGCCGCCGCTCTGCCGCCCGGCGACCTCGAACGCGGCCTTCGCCGAGACCCGCTCGATGCACTCCCCGATCCCCGGCGCGGGGGCCGGCCCCGACCGCGGGCAGACCGCGTTGCACGCGCCGCACGGCACGCCGTCGGTCTCGGCCTTGCAGTAGCCGATGTTCGCAGGGGTCGTCGCGCCCTCGTCGATCCGGATCGCGTCCGCCGGGCAGACGGCCGCGCAGGCCCCGCAGCCCGAGCAGGTGCCGCGGTCCCAGACGGCGGCCTTCAGGTCCTGGAAACTGGTCAGTGCCATGGTCACTCCCATGCGTACTTGTTCGCGAACGGCCGGGCCGAGGCCGGCACGATTCGCGTATAGTCGTCCTCGAGCAGGGAGGCGACGTCGACGCCGAAGTGCGCGCCGTACGCCTCGATCAGCGGCGTGACCCGCTGCCGCGCCTCCGCATCGAGCGGCACGGCCCTCGCACCCACGCCGAGGTACCGCGGGTCGACCTCGCCCCGGACCACGATCTCGCCGCCGTGGATCCCCGAGCCGAGCCCGCGCTCCTCGATCGCCGGGCCGCCGTGGCGGGCGAGCACGAGCACGGTCCCGCCGGCCATGTACTCGCCGAGGAAGGCCCGGGCGTACTCGCCGATCACGAGCACGGGCCGCTTCTCGAGGTACTGCTTCATGTGGATCCCGCCGCGGTACCCGATCGCCCCCTCGATGAAGATCCGACCCCCGCGCATGGAGTGGCCGACCGCGTCCCCGGCCGAACCGTGGACCACGATCTCGCCCGCGTCCATGGTGTTGCCGGGCGCGTGCTCCGCGTTGCCGAAGACCTCGACTTTCGGGCCGGACATGAACATCCCCAGGTCGCCGCCGGGCACGCCGTGGACCTCGATCGCCACGTCCCCGCGGACGCCGTTCGCGATGAACCGCTGGCCGAGCACGTTCTCGAGGACGATCCTGGTCGCCCCCTCCGCGACCGCGGCCCGGATCCGCTTGTTCAGCGGCGTGTAGTGCATCCCCGCCGCGTCGATCACGAGTGTCTCCATCTCAGGCCCCCACGGACTTGACGTCGAGCACGTCCATCAGCGCCTGGTCGATCATGTACGAGCGGAGCCGGTCGCGGTTGCCGCGGAGGCTCTCGATCGAGTTGATCCCGGCCGCGCCCATCAGGTCCATCAGCTCGAGGGTCCAGCCGTGGATCAGGTTCGCGACCTGCTCGCCGCCGGCCACGGGGTCGAGCCGGTCCACGAGGTCCTGCCGCTGGGTCGCGATCCCCCAGGGGCAGAGCCCGCGGTAGCAGTTGCCGCAGACCCGGCAGCCGAGCGCGACCAGCGCGGCCGTCCCGATGTAGACCGCGTCCGCGCCGAGCGCGATGATCTTGACCACGTCGGTCGACTCGCGGATCCCGCCCGAGGCGATGATCGAGACCTCGTTCCGGATCCCCTGCGAGCGGAGCTTCGC
>JBDKUZ010000174.1:0-11843 GCA_039679395.1 Methanospirillum sp.
CGCCGGGGCCAGGCTTCCAGGTCTGCGGCCCGTAGGTGAAGTCGGACCTGGAGAAGGTCTCGTCGATCCCGCCGGAGACGTAGGTCACGGGGTTCGGCACCTGGTTGACCACGGGCCCGGGCGTCCAGGTGTACCCGCTCGACCTGATGTGGACCCTGAAGTCATCGGGGATCGGCCCCCGCACCGAGACCAGGAGGACGAGGGTATCGTCGAAGCCGCGCCCGCCGGTGTTCGTGAGCCAGAAGGTGCCGGACTGCGCGTCGGTCGCGGTCACCTGGCCGTACGGGGCGCCCACCGGGTCGGTCGTGAGGTGGAGCTCGTTCAGGCCCCCGCCGTCGGCCTTGATGTAGTACGTGCCGCCCGGCCCGCCGTACGTCGCACCGTCGAGGTCGTACTTCACCCCGTTCACGGGGGAGATAAAGATGTGGCGGGGCGCCGGCAGGGGGGCCGCGAAGCAGGCGGGCACCGTCGCCGCCAGGACGAAGAGGGCGATCAGCAACAGGGCGGTGCATCGCACCAGGGAGGAGGAACGTTCGGGTGTCATGGTGATCAGCTCATGGGAATGAATGGTCGGACGAGGCCGAACCGGGCCAGGAGGGCGGCCAGGAGCAGGCCGGCGAGGGCGGCTCCGACGAGGGCGTCGCGGTACCCGGCCCGGGGGCGGCGGTAGCAGGTCGGCTGCCGCGCGGCCCCGTAGCCCCGGACCTGCATCGCGTCGGTCACGTGCCGGGACCGGGCGAGGATGGTGACTGTCATCGGGATCACCAGCGCGAGGAGCCGGGAGGGGTGGCGGAGCACGCTCCGGCGGTCGAGCATGAGGCCGCGGGCCGACTGCGCCTCCACGATCCGGCCGAGGTCCTCGGCCAGCCAGGTCGTCGAGCGGAGCGCGTACCCCAGGGCGAAGGTCAGGGAGTTCGGCAGGCCCATGGACTTGAGGGACCGGACGAGGTCCGTGTACGGGGTGGTCATCACGAAGAGGACGCCGACGAGGGCGATGGCGATCAGGCGGAGGCCCATGCTGACGGCGAAGACGATGCTCCCCGTGGAGAGGACGGGGTGGAGGAGGCCGAGGTCCGCCGAGTAGAAGACCGTGCCGTACGTCTCCCTCGGGAAGAAGGCGTCGATCACGACGATCGTGGCGAGTAGGGGCAGGAGCGTGGCGAGGGCCCGCACGGCCGGGACGAGGAGCCCGGCGAGGCCGCCGAACGCCGCGACCAGGAGCAGGACCCCCGCGAGCGGCAGGGGCGTCTCGAAGGCCAGGCAGACCAGGGCCGTCGCGAGCACGGTCGCCATCCGGGTCCGCGGGTCGAGCCGGTGGACGAACGAGTCGCCCGGGGTGTACGCGAGGCGGGCGCCGATCGCCCGCCGGCGCCGCGGGTCCGGGCGCTGCGCGCTCATGCCGCGCCTCCCGCGGCGTCCGCGACGATGCCGCCGTCGGCCATGGTCACCTCGCGGTCGGCGCAGGCGTCCGCGAACGGGCGGTCGTGGGTCACGACCAGCACGGTCCGCCCGGCCCGCGCGAGTTCCCGGAGGAGGTCGGCCAGCGCCTCCTTCCGGGGCCGGTCGAGCCCCAGGGTCGGCTCGTCCAGGGCGACGACCGGCGTCTCCATGGCGAGCACGCTCGCGATCGCGACCCGCTGCCGCTCGCCGACCGAGAGCGAGAGCGGCGAGGCCTCGAGGGGGATGGCGCCGAGACCGAGCGCTCCGACCGCGTCCGCGGTCCGCCGCGCGATCTCCTGTTCGTCCACGCCGAAGTTCCGCGGGGCAAAGGCGATCTCCCCGGCGATCGTGTCCGCGAAGAGCTGGTAGTCGGCCCCCTGGAAGAGGACCCCGACCTCCCGGGCGAGCTCGGCCACGGGCCGGCCCGCGACCGGCCGGCTGAGCACGGCCACCGTCCCCCGCTCGGGGACGAGGAGGCCGTTGAGCATCCTGAGGAGGGTGGACTTGCCCGAGCCGTTCGAGCCGGCGAGCACGGTCACCTCGCCGGGAAAGAGGGCGAGGGAGACCCGGTCGAGCGCCCGGCGCGCGTGGCCGGGATAGCGGACGCAGAGGTCCTGGAGCTCGACCGAGGGCGCCGCCCCCGCCGGCCGGTACGGGGCCGGCGGCCGCGCCGCCTGCGGAGCCGGAGCGAGCGCCGGGGTGGGGCGGTCCGCGACGATGCGCCCGCCGTCGAGGACGAGCTCCCGGTCCGCCAGCGGGCCCAGGAGCTCGGTCCGGTGCTCGGCCACGATCACGGCGAGATCCGTCTCCCGCCGGAGGGCCGCGAGGGTCGCGACCAGGGCCGCGGCCGAGCCTCCGTCGAGACCGGAGAGCGGCTCGTCGAGGACGAGCACGGACGGCGCCGTCGCCATGGTCGCGGCGATCGCGACCCGCTGCCGCTCGCCCCAGGAGAGGGCGTCGATAGGCCGGTGCCGGAGGCGCTCGATCCCGAGCCGGGCGATCGCGGCGTCGACGGCGGTCTCCATCGCCGCTTCGTCCGCCCCGGACTGCTCGAGCCCGAACGCGATCTCGTCCTCGACCGTGCTCGAGAAGAGCTGGGTGTCGGGGTCCTGGAAGACCATCCCGATCGCGGAGGCGAGCGCGTTGACCGGGTGGTCGCGCGTCTCCATGCCCGCGACGCGCACGGTCCCGTCCATGCTCCCCGGTGTCGTGTGGGGGACGAGGCCCATCAGGGCCCGGCAGAGGGTGGACTTCCCCGAGCCCGAGGGGCCGCGCACGAGCACGGCCTCCCCGCGACGGATGGAGAACGTGAGGTCGGCGAGCGCCCGCACGGGCGGACGCCCGGGCGACGGCGCGTACGAAAAGCCGAGGTCCCTGACCTCCACGATCGGGCCGTCACGCGTCGTGGCGGATCACCCCCGCCTGCTCCAGCCGCCGGACCAGCAGGACCGCGAGCACCCCGCCGATCCCGCCGAAGACCAGGTGCGTGATCGAGGAGATGCCGATCCCGAGCAGGATGAAGTGGGCCTGCACCCCGAAGAAGAGGTTGATGGCGTAGTTGACCGCCATCTTCGCGAGGTTTCCGCCGGCCCCCACCACGAACCCGATCGCGACCAGGTCGAGGCGGCCGATGAAGAGCAGGGTCGCGAGGTCAACGGCCGCGCCGAGCGCCAGGTTCTTGAAGAGGTCGAAGAGGTGGAGCGGGTCCGAGCCGAAGAAGGAGGCGAGCAGGCCCGAGATGAGGCCGATGTAGAGCCCCGCCCCCGGGCGCTTGACGATGCTCACGCCGACCATGACCGGGATCACCCACCAGATCCCCGAGCTCCCGGGGATGTGGAGCGGGAGGTTGAAGACCGTGTCCAGGACGAAGATGAGCCCGCCGAGGATCGAGAGGACCGCGGTCTCCTGCAGGGTGAAGTACGTCCGCTCAGGCACCGGCGCCACCCCCGACATCGACCGTGCGCGACTCGAGGGTCAGCCGGAACGAGAGCGGTTGCGCCCGGTCGACCGCCACGAGCAGGTATGCGTGCTCGACCTGGCCGCCGCCCGTGGCCGTGACGTAGAACGTCCCCTCCTGGGCCGACGTCCGGGTCACCTGGCCCTTCCGCTCGACCAGGTCCCGGGTCAGGTGGAGGCCGTCGAGACCGCTGTTGTTCCGGAGGAAGGCGAGGGTCGCCTGCCCGGCCGGGAGGTCCGCGCCGCGGAAGACGGCGACGTCGACCGGGACGCCCGTCGGCATCGCGCGCACGCTGCCGGCGCCGTCGGCGGGCAGCTCGGCGCCGGTGACGACGTAGCCGCTCGCCCCGTACCCCGTCGGCCGGTTGGTCCAGCCCCGCTCGTCACCGCTCCCCGTACCGTAGACGGCGAAGGCCATCGTCCCCGAGAGCGAGGAGGCGCGGTAGTGGACGGCGACGGCCTGGCCCAGGCCCGTGAACGGCCCCGGGCCCACGGGCGTGCCGTTGAGCGGGACGAAGACGAGGTTCCACCGTCCGTCCGGCGTGTCCGGGTCGACCGGGAGCGGTTCGGCGTACGGCCGCCAGGCCTGCGGGCCGTAATCGAAGTCCTCCGGCCCGAGCGCGACCGAGCCGGGGGTGGCGTTCGCTCCGCCCGGCGCGGCCTGCCCGGCCTGCCACTGCAGGACGACCATCGCGCCGATGAAGACGATCAGCACCCCCGCCGCCAGGAGCACGCGGGCCCGGACCCGGTCCATCAGTTCCTCTTGAGGGGGATGAATTTCCCGTCGACCTCTTCGACGAAGAGGATCGCCTTCCCGCCGATCGGGCAGGCGAGCGGGCCCTTCTTTCCCTGGATCTCGATCGTTCCCTCGACGACTCGCCGGCCGTCGAGGGTGTGGATCTCGTCCACGCCGGCCGCGAGCAGGTCGGCGACCGGGCAGGGCTCGATCAGGTCGCGGACGGTGCCGCAGAGGAGATAGCGCCCGTCGTTCTTCGTCGACGCGAGGCCGATGCCGGCGAGCGAGCCGATCACCCCGTCCTCGGTCCCGCCAAGCCCCTTGAGGGGGATGCCCAGGTTCCGGGCGAGGGTCCGGGCGCGGTCCTGGTTCAGGACGATCCGCTGCGCGTCCTGGCCGTAGGCGACCAGGGAGGGCGTGACCTGGGCGTCGACCGCCCAGCAGAGCCCGGGGTCGCTCCCCTCGATGAAGTCGCCCAGCATGACCTCCTCGGCGATCGCGCCGGCGTGGTCCGCGGCGGACCGGTCGTTCCCCGCGAGGTGGATCACGGCGCAGGAGTTGTGGGAGGTGTACGGGATCGAGTCATGGACATAGAGCTGGTGCCGGCTCACGCCGAGGACCGGGTAGTGCTCGGCGCACGCGGCGGCGATGGAGCGGGCGAGCCGCCCGGTCCCCCGCGAGTTCAGCGAATCGGTATCGTCGACTGCAACATAGATCGTCATGGTCTGCTCCGACTGCCACGCGAGGTGGTGGACTGGTGATGGGAATTGTCGGTGGTCATTCATGCCTCCGGGACGGGCGCGACGGCCCGGCGCACCGCGGCGTAGTCATCGGCCGAGACGACCGCGCCGCCGAACGCGATGCGGCTGCACCGGTCGAGCGTCCGGGCGGTCTCCGCCGGGGGGACGCCGCGCCAGGCGAGGTGGGCGAGCACCTCGGGGTCCGTCGCCTCGATCGCGAGGTCGTGCTCGACCGAGAGGAGAGTCCGGTGGGCCCGCGCGAGGAGGCGGCAGGCCTCCCGGTCGTCGCCCGCGGCGTGACGGGCATCTGCCTGCGCGATCAGGGCCGCGGCCTCCGCGCGCCGGTCGCGCTCGGGCACCGGAACGGCCGGCGCGGGGGCGGGGCGACGGCGGGAGAGCCTGCTCACGATCCCGACGAGGGCCGCGCAGAGGAGGAGGGCGGCGCCCACGGGGAGGGCGAACCCGGCCGCGACGGCGAGCAGCCCCGCGAACGGGGACGGGGGGTGGCCGACCACGATCGAGCTGATGGTCCCGTTCCGGACCACCGCCTCGATGGACGCACGGTTCCGCTCCTGGTCCGCGAAGGCGATCGAGACGAACGTGGTGTTGTCCGGGGTCGTGTTGGCCTCCGTGCCCGTGCAGGGCAGGCCGGCCACGGCGGCCTCGGCGAGGAGCGCCCGGACCGTCGCGTTCTCGTCGAGGAGCGGGAGCGCGAGGTAGGCGTCGGCGGTCGTGCGGACGTACGCCGGTCCCGCCTCGCCGACGACGGCTTCGAGCGAGGCCGTGCGGCCGTCGGGCCGGGCGTACCCGGCCGAGAGGTGGACCGTCTCCGGCGAGACCGGGACGACCGAGGAGGAGGCCGGCGCGAACCCCGCGGCCGTCAGCGTCCGGTTGGCTCCGAGGAGGAGCGGGGTCTCGTTGATCTGGCGCAGCACGGCCGGGGACGGCGTCATGGCCGCAGTGGGCGCGACGCCCGGCGTGCCGGACGGGGCCGCGGTCGCCTGCGCCCGCTGGAGGGCCTCGTCGACCGTGATCGGGCCCTGCGGGGCGCCGCCCGTCTCGACCACGTGCGGCCCGGGGGCGTCCGTGCTCGTGATCGGACGGTCCGCCGGGGCCGTCGGCGTCCCGTTCTCGAACCGGACCAGGATCCCCGGCAGCACGGCCGCGCGGTCCGTGCCCGCGTCCGTGTACTCGAACCGGAGATCCACCCGCTCGGTGCTTCCTGCCCGTGCGGGCGGGAGCGCGATCCGGGTCTGCCGGGAACCGGTCGGGAGCGTCAGCAGGGCGGACTGGACCGTGGTCTCCGGCGCGGACCCGTCGCCGGGGTCGACCGTGGAGATCCGGACCCTGGTCCCCGTGACGGCGCCGGGGTAGGTGTTCTCGACCACGACGGCGAGGGCGCCCCCCTCCCCGGCCGGGACCGCGACCTCCTGCACCGGGCTCGAGAGGACGACCCCGGCCGCGGCCGGGCCGACAAGTACCAGGACGAGGAGGAGCGGGAGGAGGGTCCGGACGGTCATGGGAGGACTCGCCCCCGGCCGTACCGGAGCCAGAACTCGAGCAGGATCACCGGGATCGCCAGCGCGAAGAGGAACCCCTGGACGCTCGTCTCCTCCGGGACGCGGGCGATCGCGGAGGGCAGCCGCGCGTAGATCTCCCGCAGGGTCGCCGGGTCCACGGACCGGTAGTACTGCCCGCCCGTGGTCCCGGCGATAGACTGGAGCGTAGCCTCGTCGAGGGTCGCGTACTCGGCCTCGCCGAACGGGCTGTACCCGATCAGGACCGGGCTCGCCGAGCCGAGCCCGACCGTGAAGACCTGGACCTGGTGCTCGACCGCGAGCCGTGCCGCGTCCGTGGGGGCGATCAGGCCCGCGTTCGAGACCCCGTCCGAGAGGAGGACCACGACCTTCTTCCGGTTCGGGATGGCGTCGGCCATGTCGATCCCGAGGGCGAGCCCGTCGCCGAGCGCGGTCCGGCCGGTCCGCTCGCCGATCGCGGCGACCTTCGCGATCACCCGCTCGCGGTCCGGCGAGAGGTACGCGGCGCTGGAGGCGCCCTCCTCGAAGGTCACGACCCCGACGTAGTCCCTCTCGTCGAGCGCCCCGATGAGGGTCGCGGCGGACTGCTTGGCCGCCTCGAGCCGGGTCGGCGCGTAGTCGGTGGCGGCCATGGAGCCCGAGTTGTCCAGGACCAGGACCACGCTGACGCCCTCGCGCGTCTGCTCGAGCGGGAGGTGCGGGTCCGCGAGCCCGACCAGGACCAGGGAGAGGACGAGGAGGGCGCAGAGCGCGATCAGGCGGGGCCGCCAGGGGTTCCGCTTCCCCTCGGTCGCCGCCTTCAGGAACGCGACGTGCGAGAACTCGATCGCGGCGGCCTTCCGCTTCGAGAGGGCGCGGTAGCGGAGCCAGGCGAGGAGCGGGACCGCGAGCAGGCCGAGGAGCCAGAGCGGGTAGGCGAACCCCGGCATCACGCGCCTCCTCGCGCGAAGAGCCGCGCGGCCGCCCGCTCAAGGGGCTCGTCGGTCGTGCACGCGACGGCCCGGGCGCCGGCGCGCCGGAGCCCGCGGATCGTCTCCGTCTCGGCGGCGGCCGTCACCTCCGCGAACCGGGCGCGGACGGCCGGGTCGCCCGTGTCTACCCAGGCCTGCTCGCCCGTCTCCGCGTCCTCGGCCAGGACAAGGCCGACGTCCGGAAGCGCCCGCTCGCGGGGGTCCGCGACCCGGACCGCGACGACCTCGTGGCGGTGCCCGAGCCGCCGGAGGGGCTCGTCGTACGCGTCGTCCAGGAGGTCGGAGATCAGGACCACCGTGCACCGCCGGGGCAGTCGCCGGGCCAGGGCATGGAGCACGCCCGCGAGGTCCGTCCGGCCCGAGGCCGGGGCCGGGTCCGCGAGGGCCGCCAGGACTCGCCCGAGCTGCGTCCTCCCGCCCCGGGCCGGGATGAACCGGTCGATCCGGTCGGAGAAGAGGCAGAGGCCGACGCGCTCGCGGCTGTCGATCGCCGAGACGAGCAGACTCGCGGCCAGCTCGGCGATCCGCTCCGCCTTCGCCCGCCCGGCCCCGAAGCCGGTCGAGCCCGACCGGTCGACGACGAGGTAGAAGGTCTGCTCGCGGTCCTCGGAGAACTCGCGGATGTACGGGTGGGCGTACCGGGCCGTGACCTTCCAGTCGATCGCCCGCAGGTCGTCGCCGGGCTGGTACTCCCGGAGGTCGGCGAGCTCGATCCCGCTCCCGCCGAAGATCGAGCGGTGCTGGCCGGTGATCGTGCCGCGGACCCGGATCCGCGTGGCGAGGCGGACCCGCCGTACGCGGCGGAGCAGTTCTGCCCGTTCCTCCATCCGACCGTCCTCACGGGACCGGGATCCGGTCCGTGATCGCCGCGATCATGCTCTCGGTCGAGATGCCGTCCGCCTCGGCGTCGATCGTCCTGATGATCCGGTGGCGCAGGACGGCCGCCGCGACCGCCTTGAGGTCGTGGGGGGCAACGTACGCCCGCCCCTCCAGGACCGCGTGCGCCTTGGCCATCAGCAGCAGCCCGATCGTGGCCCGCGGGGAGCCGCCGTACGCGATCGCGTCCTCGAGGTCCAGCCCGTAGAGGGCGGGCCGGCGCGTGGCGTCCACGAGCGCGGCCGCGTACCGCTTGACCGTCGGCTCGGCCCGCACCTCACGGACCACCTCGCGGAGGCCCGCGATCGACGAGGCCGACGCGACCCGACGGGGCTCGATCGCCTCGCCCTCGGCGAACCGGTCGAGTATCGCGACCTCCTCGTCGAGCGCGGGGTAGGTCATCACGAGCTTCACCATGAACCGGTCCACCTGGGCCTCGGGCAGGGAGTAGGTCCCCTCCGACTCGATCGGGTTCTGCGTCGCGAGCACAAAGAATGGGTCGGGCAGGACGTGGGTCTCGCCCTGGATCGTGACCTGCCGTTCCTGCATCGCCTCGAGGAGGGCCGACTGCACCTTCGGCGGGGCGCGATTGATCTCGTCGGCGAGGACGACCTGGTGGAAGATCGGCCCCTTCATGGTCGCGAAACTCCCGTCGTGCTGGCGGTAGATGCGCGTGCCGATGATATCGGCCGGGAGGAGGTCGGGCGTGAACTGGAGGCGGACGAACGAGGCGTCGAGCGTGGCCGCGAGGGTCCGGATCAGGAGGGTCTTGGCGATGCCGGGGACGCCCTCGAGCAGGACGTGGCCGCCGGCCGCGAGCGCGCAGAGGAGGTCGTCGACGACCTCCCCCTGGCCCACGACGGTCCGCCGGATCTCGTCGCGGACCCGGATGAGCAGGTCGCGCGATGCGTCGACCCGGAGCTGGTCGCCCGGGGAGTCCATCAGACCTCCCCCGCGACATGGCCGCCGCCGGTCAATCCGAGCGACTTCAGGAGGCCGTTGATGGCCGCGACGAGCTGGTCGATCACGCCCGTGGCGGGAGTCGGTGTCGGCACGGGGGCCGCCGTCCGCACCGGAGTGGCCGTCGTCGCGCCGCCGAACTCGGAGCTGCCCGCCGCCGTCCCGGTATCCGGTCCCTCCATCACGATGTACCCGCTGCTTCCCGTGCCGGAGACGCGGTTCGTCCACGAGATCCCCTGGCCCTGGTTGGACTGGTTGTTCCAGCCGTAGACGTTGAACGAGACCGGCGACGAGGTGTTCGCGAGTGAATACTCGACCCGTGCCGTGCCGTTGTACTTCAGGCCGGATTGGTCGCTGTTGAGGCCGAGCGCCCCGACGTTCAGGTCGATGAAGAGGAAGCGGAACGCGGTCCCGGAGGCGGGGTCCACACCCTCCATGACCGGGTAGTTGTCCGTCCCCGAGGGCTTCCAGGACTGGGGGGTGTACCGGAAGTCGCTCCGGGTGAAGGTCTCGTCGAGCCCAGGGTCGTGATAGGTGAGCGCCGAGAGCTCGGGCGGATGGTTGAGCTCCGTCGTCGGCGGCCAGGTGTACCCGCTCGAGCGGAGGCGGACCGCGAAGTCGTCGGGGACTGGCTCGCGGACGGCGACGAGGAGGACGAGGTCGTCGAAGAAGCCCCGGCCGCCCGAGTCGGCGATATAGAATGTTCCGTTGCCGGCAGCGGTCTTCGTCACCTGGCCGAAGGTGTCGAGCGGGTTCGTGGTGATGTGGAGGGCGTTGATCCCGCCCCCGTCGAACTTGATATAGTATGTGTCGTTCTTGAACAGGTCGAACCGTGCGCCGTCGTTGTTGGCGACATGGATATACACGTGCTTGGTGCCGGGGATGGTCTCTCCCCCGACATCCGCGGCGGAAGCGGCGGTCACGATGAACGCGGCAAGGAGGGCCGCGGCGATCACCAGCGTTGCGAGGCGGCGAGATCGTCCGCCGCGGACGTCGAACGGAGAAATTGTGTGAATCATGCGGTCCGGAGGCCTCGAGAATAGGTTGGAACCCGTGGAAGAAAACTCTTATCTTTAACAATAGATTAACTTAACATATTTAACATAAACGGATCTGCACTGGCGTACCGGGCTGCACAGGTCTTCACCGACGGGCATCGTACCATGGCGTCGGAAAGCTGACATCGATCACCAGGCGGCGACGTCCCGTTCGGAACTGCCCAACATGTCTTCCTCCCGCCGCACGCGACGATCATGGCCTTGCCGTCCCGGTCGCCATCGGGTTATGCTTGTTCCGCGGACCGCTGCCGCCGTCTCCACCAGCCGAGGCCCCACGCGACGAGCAGGCCCGCGACGAACCCGGCCGTCAGGGACGAGACGATCGAGACGAGAGCTACCACCGCCGTCGGCACCGGGGAGTCGGTCCGGAGGCCCGCGCGGGCGAGCTCGAGCGCGACCACCAGGAGAAGCGCCGCGAGCAGCCCCGTCGGAAAGAGCGCGACCGCGGCAGGCGTGGCGGCGAAGAAGGCGATCAGGACGAGCACGAGGCCGGCGATCGCGTTCGACCAGCCCGTGCGGGCGCCGAACCGGTACTGAGCGGCGAGGCCCCCCGCGCCGTGGCACATGGGGATGCCGCCCAGCGGGACCGCCACCAGGTTCATGGCCCCTATCATCCGGGAGAGGAGGCCGGCCGTCGGGGCCCGCGGCAGGAGGTCGCGGGCGAGGAGCTCGGTCGCCGCGATCGAGTTCGTGAGCGTCAGCACGGCCTGGGGCAGCACGAGTACGAGGAGGGCCGGGACCCAGTCCGCGGGACCCGGTAGGACCGGGTGCGGCAGCGGAACCGCCGGCGGGGGCAGGCCGCCGGCGAGGGCCCCGAGCCCGACGCCGAGCGCGAGGATGAGCAGGGCCGAGAGGTCGGGGACCGCCCATCGGCGCCGGACCAGCAGGAACGCGCCGACGACGGCGAGGCCGGCGACGGCGAGGACGGGGTCGCCGAGCGCATAGACCACGGCCGATCGGCCGAGGAGAAGGGCGAGGCCGAGCTGGACGCCCCGCGTGACCGGGACCGGGATGCGGGCCACGATCGGGTCGATCCAGCCGGCGAGGCCGAGCCCGAGGAAGAGCGCGCCCAGCAGGAGCCCGCCCGCGACGATCTCCCCCCCGGTGGCCTGGCCCGCGATCGCGACGACCGCGACCGTCTTCATCGGCTCGATCGGTATCGGCTGGCGGTAGACCAGCCCCGCGACGATGTACCAGAGGCCGAAGAAGAGGAGGGCCGGCCCCGGCGCGATCCCGGTCGCCAGCACCACGCCGAAGAGGAGGGGCAGGACCGTGCCGAAGTTGCCGACCGCGCCGGCCGCCTCGTGAGCGAACTCGAGCCGGGCGTCGGGGTCGGCGAAGAGGGCGGCGAGGGTCATGGAGTCCCGGATCCTTCTGAGATGCTGGGACGAGAAGGGCGATGAGGCTGCCGGTCCGGCCTAAAAAACGGGATCGTCCGGTCAGGACGGGTTCTGCGAGCCGTGCTCCTCCTCGGGCATGGGCTCGAGGTAGACCAGGTCGGCGCCGCAGTCCTGTGCGATCTGCTCGAGCTCGGTCTTGCGGAAGTGGTGCGCGTAGACCTTCAGGTC
>JBDKUZ010000175.1:0-4775 GCA_039679395.1 Methanospirillum sp.
GCACCTGCGGAAGAGAGACCGGAGGCTCGGTCGCGCGATCGACGAGATCGGACCGGTCGAACGGGAGGTGATCCCCGATCCGTTCGCCGCGCTGGTCCACACCATCGTGGGCCAGCAGATCTCGTCCCGAGCCGCCGCCGCTATCTGGCGCAGACTGCAGGAGCGCTTCGGCGCGATCACCCCGGAGGCGCTCGCCGCTGCTTCCGTCGAGGAGCTTCGGCAGTGCGGCCTATCCTCGCGAAAGGCTCGGTATATCAGGGGCATCGGCGCGGCCGTGGTGCAGGGCGAGCTGGACCTGGCCGGTCTCGCCGAACTCTCCGACGCCGACATAATCGCACGGCTGACCGCCCTGGAGGGCATCGGCCGCTGGACGGCGGAGATGTACCTGCTCTTCTCCCTGCAGCGGCCCGACGTCGTCAGCTGGGACGACCTTGCCATACGGCGCGGCATGATGAACCTCTACGGCCTGGAGTCCCTCACCCGCGACCAGTTCGACCGGTACCGCCGGCGCTATTCGCCGTATGGTTCGGTGGCGTCGCTGTACCTCTGGGCTATCTCGCATCGGTGACGAGCGCTATCCCCGCGCCTGTGCAGATCGGCTCAACACCCCCCCTCTCCTCCGCATTTCAGCGCGTGTCGGACGTGGTGAAAGCATCCGATGGTGCCCATCTGAGACGCCATCGATCCGGTGTCGCTAGGTCGGATCGCCCGCCGTTCACTTTCACACCGCGAGCGTCCCCTTCAAAATAACCGGGCGTCGTATACACTGTCGGCCGTTGCCGTCACCATGCAGCGGTCCGCATCTGGCGTGATGGCGATGATGTCTGAAAACGGACGTGGCCCCTCCACCCATCCCCGGTACCAGCGTGGCGGCCGGACGGGACCACAGTACTACATGGTGGGCCGTGCGCATAAACATGCGGCTTCCGGCACCGCTCTATCGATCCCGAAGGGGGGATGTATGCATCTCCGGCTTGACCCGCCCCGTGCCGAACAGCCCGGCGCCGACCTGCGCGCACTCGCCAGGATCGGGCGGAGGTGACCATGTGGATCCTCGACACAACGGCCGGACGCGACGAGGTCGCGCTCTGGGGGCCGGGCGGGGCGGTCGAACACGTGCCGTCTCCGCCCTCGTTCCTCCTCACCCTTGCCGACCCCGTCTGCCACTGGGAACTCGTAGATGCGCTCGACGCCGCGTTCGGCGCGGAGCCAGTCACCGTCCGGACTCTCCACGGAGAGGGGCCCGGCTGGCGGGTCGGTGCCGGCCGTGAGATCGCCGCCGCGGTCGTCCGGCAGACGGGGTTCATGGCGCGGTGTTACAACGTCGACGTCCGCCTTGACCAGCGTTACCTCGCCGAGCACGGTCTCCTTACCTGCACAGGCCCGGGAGAAGACCGGTTCTCGACCACCCTCGGCGAGGACCTGGTCGTGATGGACCTCGCACTCGGCGGCGATCCCGTCCGGAGCCAGCGGGTCAGCGAAGCCACAGTCACGGTCGACGGCCGGACGCGCCGCCTCGCCGGTGATGAGCCGACCGTGCTCGGCGACCTCTTCGGCCTGGTCGAGGCGATCGATCCCGACGTCCTCCTCTTTCCGAACGCAGACAGCTGGACCGGGCGGCTCGTCGACAAGGCAAAGGGCTACGGGATTCCGGCCACGTTCTCGCGGACCGGCAGGTACGTCGCGCTCGACTCACGTTCATACTTCTCATACGGTCGGATGTATCACAAGCCGAGTGCGATGGTCCCGGCCGGGCGGCTCCTGATCGACACCGAGCAGTCCTTCACCTATCGCGAGGGAGGGGTTGCCGGCGTTCTCGTCACGGCCCGGATCACGGGCCTCTCGCCGAACCGAACCGCGCGTTTCACGCCGGGCACGCTTGTCTCGGCCCTCGAGGTCTACGCCGCGCTTGCGCAGGGGATCGCGGTCCCGTGGCAGAAGGCCGATACCGAGCGGTCGAGAGCCATCGCGGCTCTCCGGGCGGCGGATCGGGGCGGTATGATGTACCAGCCCGTGCCGGGCGTGTACGAGCGCGTCTACCAGCTCGACTTCACCTCGCTCTACCCGTCGATCATCGTGAAGCACAACCTCTCGCCCGAGACGATGGAGCACCCCGAACGACCCGGTTTCCTCGCCGGATGCCTCGCGCCGCTCCTCGAGATGCGGATCGAGACCAAGGCCGCGAAGCGCACCGATCCGGCGATCGCAGGCGTGGACTCGGTTCTCAAGTGGATGCTCGTGACCTGCTTCGGATACACGGGTTACAAGAATGCGAAGTTCGGCCGGGTAGACGTGCACGAAGCGATCACGCGGCACGCGCGGGAGACCCTGATCGAATCGAAGGAGACAGCCGAACGGCTCGGGTTCGCGGTGCTCCACGGAATCACGGACTGCCTCTTCGTGCAGGGCTCGCCGATCGCCAGGCTGAAGGACGCGGTCGAGGCGGCGAGCGGGTACAAGACCGAGGTCGAGACCTTCGACTGGGTTGTCTTCCTGCCCCAGAAGGACGGGACCGGGGCGTACACCTGGTACTACGGCCGGCTCGACGACGGCGAAGTGAAGGTCCGGGGGATCATGGCCCGCCGGGGCGACTGCCCGGCATACGTGCAGCGGTTCCAGCAGGAGGCGCTCGCTCTGATGGGTACGGCCCGGACGATCGCGGAGCTCCGTGCTCTGGCTGATGAAGTCAGGGCATTGTACGGCCGGTACTGCGACGGGCTCGCGTCGGCCCCGGTCGAGGACCTGGTGGTCGCACGCCGGATCAGCACGGTGAACTATGCCCGGCGATGCCCGGAGCGCGGCGCAGTCGAGTCCTATCGCCGCGCCGGTATCGACGTTGCTCCGGGGATGATGCTTCGATACGTCGTCCGGGACGCCAGGGCCGGGCTCGCGGACTGCGCCTGGGAAGCCGACCACGCGGATCGGCTGTACTACCGCCGGGTACTCGCGAAGGCCTGGGGCGAGGTGGTCGTAGGGCTCGGACGATGCCCCCTCTCGGAGGACCGGCCCCTGGGGCCGATCCCATAAATAGTCTGCCGCCGATCCCGATCACGGAAGATAGCGATGGGAAACCGTCTGGACATGATGGAGCGGGGCGACCTTGCCGGGTACCTCGACTTTCTCCTCTGGCACTACCGGGTCGTGGACGCGTTCTGGTTCATCGAGACCGCGGAGGCGTCGGGCCAGGAAGCGGCCGAGGCCATGAATGAACGGGTCTGGGGGCGCGTGGCCGGTATGGCGGCCCGCGACCTCCGCTCCCGGTTCGGGATCGCCGCAACCGGCCTTGCCGGCTTCGTCGAGACGCTGCGGCTCTTCCCGTGGGCGATCATCGTGGGCTACACGATCGAAGAGCGGCCGGACGAGGTCGTGATCACGGTTCCGTCCTGCCCGTCGCAGGAGGCGCGGCTGAGGCGGGGCCTCGGCGAGTACGTCTGTCGGGAGATGCACCGTGCGGAGTTCACTTCGTTCGCGCGGGAGGTGGACCCGCGAATCCGGGTCGAGTGTATCCACGCGCCGCCGGATCCCCATCCCCCCGAGGAGTACTGCCGCTGGCGGTTCACGATGACGGAGGAGGCGTCGTGAACCGGACGCGGATCGAGTGGACCGACTTCACCTGGAACCCGGTTACGGGCTGCCTCCACGACTGCGAATACTGCTATGCTCGAAAGTTGACCGTCCGGTTCCCGGCCAACTTCCCGTCCGGCTTCGCACCCACATTCCATAGTTCGCGGCTCGGGCAGCCCTGCCGGGTGAAGCGACCGTCTCGGGTCTTCGTCTGCTCCATGGCCGATCTCTTCGGCCCGTGGGTCCCCGATGAGTGGATCGGGGCTGTCTTCGAGGCTGCCAGGTCGTGCCCGCGCCACACCTTCCAGTTCCTGACCAAGAACCCTGTACGGTACGCGGCGCTCGACCTCCCGATGAACGCATGGTACGGGACGACTGTCGACGGGGCCTCCGCTGTCGGCCGGGCCGATGCCCTGCGGGGCCTCGACCGGACGACCTTCGTATCATTCGAACCGCTCGTCGAGGAGATCGACCCGGACCTCGACGACATCGACGCGGTCCTGATCGGCGCTCGCACTCAGCCCCTGCGCCTGCCGCAGCGAGATTGGGTGGCGCGGATCGTTGACCGGGCGCGGGAGGCGAACGCCGCGGTCTTCATGAAGGACAGTCTTGCTCCGCTCTGCCCTCGCCTGATCCGCGAGCTGCCTGCGTCCGCAGGCGCTCGTCCCTCGACGAAGCCGGTCGAGTCATAACGCTCGGAGGCTTGGTAACGCCGTCTCCGACGCCGCGAAGATCGGCCCGGTGCGTGCAAATGTTTATCCGCTTTTCATGGCATTGGGGGAAGTATGGCCGAGACGGAGGCGGAACGCGAACCGATGCGGGCCGTTCTCGTCGTCGGCGCCGGTGCACGACGCGGGCAGCACCTCTTCTACGCCGTGCGCCAGCGGCTCGAGGATCGTGGCGTCCACCTCGTCGGAGAATATCTGGTCGACAATGCCGACGAGGCGCTCGAGCGGGTCCGGTCGGCGGTCTACAACGGCGTGCCCCTCGTGATCGTGGGCGGAGGCGACGGCACGATCCGGGCCGTGCTCCCGGCCGTCGCCAGGCAAAAGGTCGTGCTCGGCATCCTGCCGCTCGGGACCGCGAACAACTTCGCGCGCTCGGTCGGGGTGCCCATGGACCTTGTGGGCGCGGTCGATGCAATCGCGTCCGGACGGTCAACAGCCGTCGACCTCGGGGTGATCAACGGCGAGTTCTTCGCGAACAACCTT
>JBDKUZ010000176.1:0-5057 GCA_039679395.1 Methanospirillum sp.
GGCGAGGCTCCAGAGGACGTCGCCCTGGTGGATCGGGTTCCCGACCGCCGCCCGCGCGATGTCGGTACCGATCAGCAGGAGCATGACGACAAGAGAAGGGACGGCGTACAGCCACGCCCTCCTCCTCTCGCGGCGGAGGGACCACGCGATCCCGAGGATGCCGACGGACGAGAGCATCAGCAGGGCGAATCGGGCGTACGGCTGCCCGACCGTGAAGAGCTGGAGGAGAAACAGCGAGGCGACGAGCGGGAAGAACACGAACGAGAGGAGCTCGGACTCCCGCGATTCGCAGTATTCCGGCAGCCCCCCGATTCCCATACGGCGATTGGAGTCTGCGAGCGGATCGGATATCAGGCTGTTCATTCGTCCGCGGCACCGGTTCCCGGTCGGCAGGACGAAAAAACAGAAAACCGATTCGCGGGGTTTTCGAAGAATGAAGCGACGCCGTCACGCGGCCCAACGCGGCTCCTCCGCGAGCAGTTCCGCGCCGGCCGTCTCGACGTCGGCGAAGAACGTGCCGGCGGCGTCCGCGATCTCGCAGGCCTCGGCATCGTCGATCCTCACTTCCTGGCGGGCGCGATAGTAGACCGCGGCCTCGCGGCAGAACGAGCGGACGACCGCGACGAGCGCGGCCACGGGCCGGCCCTCGGCGGCGATGGACTCTTTCATGGTGACTCCTCCGAAGGGGGCGGAGGGGGACGGCGGACGCGTGCCGATCAGCGGTCGGCACGGTCGTACATATACATGCGGTACGCTGGCCCGCTGCAGAAGAGAATGTATGGGGGGAGACCGGCGCCGCCGATCAGCCGCAGCAGGCGCCGTCGTCGCCGCCGCAGCTGCATTCTGTGTCCATGTCCTTTCCCCGCAGGGCCGCGCCGATCATGGCCCAGGCGCAGCCCACTCCGCTCTGGACGGCGATCGCCTGCGTGGGGCAGTTGAGGGCGCAGGCGCCGCACTCCATGCAGGCTTCCGGGCGGGCGAGGGCCACGCGCCCCTCCGTCGCCGCGAAGACCGCGTGCGGGCAGACTTCGGTGCAGCGCCCGCAGCCGACGCACCGGTCCGGGTCGAACGCGAGGCTCGTCTCGGTGTAGCTGTTCGGCATCAGAGCACCCCCGCGAGCCGGCCGAGGCCGAGCGCGATCGCGGCGAGCGAGCCCGCCGCGGCCAGGGCCGCCATGACCGGGACGTACCGGTAGATCTCCTTCTTCACGCCGGTCCTCGACGTGAAGGTCGTGCAGCCCGTGAAGTTCAGGGCGAGGTACGCGACCGCGGCCGGCATCGCGAGCAGGGGCGCGGCCGCCGCGAGCGCCGCGGCCCAGGGCGGGAGGCCGGAGGCCGTCCCGAACGCGTACGCGAAGGGGAGGGCGACGACCGCGCCCAGGATCAGCCCCTTGGTCGAGAAGTCCTTCGTCGGGATGGCCGGCAGGAGCGCGGGGAAGAGGACCGTCCCGGCGATTACGGCCGAGACCGCGGCCAGCGCCGCGAGCGGCCCGGCGAGGAGCCAGAGGACGGCCGCGGCCGCGACCGTCTTCGGGAGGGCCGCCACCAGTTCCACGGGCACGAGGACGAGCCGGTCCCAGAGCGGGAACTCGACCCGCCGCATGGCCGGCGTGGCTGTGTGCGTCTCCAGATATTCGGGCAGATCGCGGGCCCGGACCGGGCCGTACTCCACGGCAAAGCCGGACCGCCGCGCGACCTCGGGCGCCGAGACGCCCGGGGCCCCGAGCTGGGGTACGACGATCCGCCGGTGGCGCACGACGGACGCGAGGTCGGCGGCCTCGATCCGCCGGACGAGCTCGTCCGTGCCGAACGTCCCCTTTCCCGCGGCGCACCAGACGTTGATCCCCTTCGTGTCGAGCACGAGGATCCAGGCGTCGCGGCCGGCGAGGGTCGAACGGAGGGCGTCGAAGCTGAGGGTGTAGTTCGCCGATGCGAAGACCGGCGACTCGGGCGTGGGGGCGCCGAGGCGGTACAGGCCGGGCTCGACCCGGTGGCCTTCCCGGTTCCAGCCCAACCGAGCGAGGAGGTGGTCGAACCGGTCGGCGGCGGAGAGGGTGCCGGTGGCGGTCCGGATCTCTTCGGCCGTGCAGGCGCAGGGCGCCGCCTGCGGGGCGGGTCCGCCGCAGCAGCAGGGAGCGGGGCTCCCGGTCGTCACGGTCTCCACCGCTCAGCTCCCCGGCGTCTCGCGCATCAGCGGCCCGATGACGTCCCGGACCACGCCGTTCAGTTCCTCGGCCCTCATGAGGGCGAGGCAGCAGATGCGGCCGTCCCGCTCCCAGCCGATCAGGGCGAGCTTATCGCCGGTCCGAATCCCGGCCTTCTGCCGCACGTCCTTGGGCAGGACCATCTGCCCGCGCTCGTCCACGCTCAGGATCGCCTCGATCCTGCATCCGCTGTTCGGGTCGCAGGCGCACGCGGTCTCGCTCGGCGGGGACGAGTCGTCCCCTCGCTCTGTCTGTGACATCTCGGATCCAGATCCGCGTCCAAACTACTTAAATATTTCAGAATATTCAGATAAATCATACTATTCTGGATCTTTGACGGCAACAGGACGGCTCCGGCGGTGGAAAAAAAGCGACCGGGGCGTCCGCCCTATCCGATCACGTCGGCCCTGGTCGCGGGGGTGCGCAGCCCGCTGGCCGTCTCCAGGTGGAGCTCCCGCTACCGGTGTTCGTTCGGTCCGCCGAACGCGCCGGTGACTGCCTGGCCTCGGCCACCGGGCAGGCCTCCGATGGCTTCCGTAGTTCGTCGTGCGATACATCGTCAACGTCCGTTCCAGCGGGCACGCCGCCTCCGGCGCTCCCGCGAGGCATAGAACGGCTCGAGAGAGAGACCATGGGCTTCGCGCCGGCCGGAGGGCCCGAACGGTTAAATGCCGGGACCGCGAGTAACGACCCGGTGGCAACCATGGAATGCGCCAGGCCCGCACGGCTCGATGACCGGCAGCTCGACGAACTCCGGCGCCTCGAGGAGCGCATGGGCGTCGTCCTCGTCGGGTACGAACGGCTCCCGAAGTACAGACGGCTCTCGCCGCAGGAACTCGAACGGCTCCGCGCCGTCGAACGCGAGACCGGATCGGTCCTCGTCGCGTACGAGGAGGCGCCGGCCCGGTAATCCCGCGCCGGCATCACTCTTTTGACCCGCCGGCGCCAACATCACCCTCACATGCCGGCGCCCCAGAGTATACCGACGGTCAGCGTCGTGCTCCCGACCTACAACCGCGCCCGCCAGCTGCCGCGGGCGATCGAGAGCGTGCTCGCGCAGACCTACACGGACTTCGAGCTGATCGTCGTCGACGACGGGTCGGCGGACGACACGCCCGCCGTCATGGCCCGTTACACCGACCCGAGGGTCCGGTACGTCCGGTACGAGCCGAACCAGGGCGCCAACCACGCCCGCAACGTCGGCATCCGCGAGGCCCGCGCCCCCTACATCTCGTTCCAGGACTCCGATGACGACTGGTTTCCCGAGAAGCTCGAAAAGAACATGGCCGTCTTCGAGACCGCCGGCCCCGAGGTCGGCGTCGTCTACTCCGGGTACTGGAAGTACGTCGACGCGAACGAGAACCGGGTCTTCATCCCCCTCCCCTGGGTCAGGCGGCGCGATGGCTGGATCCACGAGGAGCTCCTCCGGAACAACTTCGTGACGACCCAGGCCGCCGTCGTGCGGCGGGAGTGCTTCGACCGCTCGGGGTACTGGCTCGAGGGTCTCCCGGGCAAACAGGAGTGGGAGCTCTTCCTCCGGATCTCGCGCGACTACCAGTTCCGGTACATCGACGAGCCGCTGCTGAACTCGCGCTACGACCCGGGCGGGATCTCGGAGAACCGCATGGGCATCTACCGCTCGATGGAGCGAATCCTCGAGCTCCACCACGACGACTTCGCGGCCCACCCGGCGATCCTCGCAGAGCACTACGTCCGGCTCGGGCTCCAGTTCGCACGGGCAGGCGAGTTCGCGAAGGGCCGGGACTACCTCCGGCGAGGCGCGGCCCTCCAGCCCGGGAACTGGAAGTACCGGGCCGCTGCGGCCGCCGCGAGCCTCGGGGAGGGGCCGTTTGTCCGGCTCGCCGGCCTCTACCTCGCCCGCGACGCGGCCGGCGCGTAACGCCATGACCGCCGGGGCCGCACCCTTCACCCCGTCCCCCGACAATCTCCGGGCATTTGCCGCGTTCCTCGACGCCGGCCGGTTGCCCGGGCCGCTCGAAGAGCTCGTCGAGGGCTACATCGCGGTAAAAACGAGCAAGCCCGTCGACGACCCGGCCGTCCTCGAGCGGCTCCGGCGCGCGGTCGTGGCGCAGAAGAGCGGGTACTGGAAGGCCGGCGAGAACCGCCGCATCTCGTATCGGAGCGGGTACTCGGTCCTCGCTTATCTCGCGTACCAGTTTCCGGTCTATTACGTCCAGTCCTGCCGCCTCCTCGCCCGGCTCGCGGTCGAGGGCCACCTCTCGCAGAAGATGCGGGTCGTCGATCTCGGCACCGGGCCGGGAGTAATCCCGCTCGCGATGGTCACGCTCGGGCGGTACCTGCCCGGGTTCTCGGCCGAGGTGATCCCGGTCGAGCCGTCGGAGGAACACCTCGAGGCCTGCCGACACCTGGTCCGCGGCTTTCGCGAGGCCGACGACGCGGTCCGCGTCCGCCCTGCGCTTCCCGTGGACGCGGCAACCGTCGCCGATGCGGAGATTCCGGACGAGATCGACATCCTCGTCCTCTCGAACCTGCTCAACGAGCTCTCGGGCGCACCGGCCGCGAAGGCCGCGACGGTCATGCGCTGGGCCTCGCGCCTCTCCGAGAACGGCACGGTCCTGCTCGTCGAGCCGGCCGACCTCGAGAACGCGACCGGCCTCCGCGAGGTCCAGCGTGAGCTCCTCGGGGCCGGGCTCCACCTCCGCCATCCCTGCTGGTTCCTCTGGGGCTCGTCCTGCGGCCCGGTCCCGTGCTGGTCCTTCGAGGAGGCGCCCGCTATCCGGCCGACGCGGCTGCAGGAGGCGCTCGCCACGGGCGCTCCCGAGCCGTACCGCTACCGGAACACGGACATCAAGTTCGCGGCCGCCGTGCTCGG
>JBDKUZ010000177.1:0-29720 GCA_039679395.1 Methanospirillum sp.
CGACTGCGTGTATCGCGGCGGGGGCTGGGTCTCCTTCTCCTCGAGCCTGACGGCCGTGATCGGGAGGCGTTCGCCGATCGCGAAGGCCGGCAGTTCGTTCTCCGTCGCCGCAGAGTACGGGTAGACCGTCCGCCAGCCGGCCTCGGCGAGGGTCGAGCCCGTCGTGGTGTACGGCTCGTCCCCCGCATCGAAGAGGACCTTGCGCGTGGTCCAGCGGGCGTCGGGCGAGAGGGTCGCGAGGAACCGGCGGACGACGAGTTCGTACAGGCGCCAGCGCTCCTCGCCGAGCTCGGCCCGGGAGGCCGCGCCGGCCGGGTGGATCGGCGGGTGGTCGGTCGAGGACTTCTTGCCGCGGGTCGGGCTCGCGCGGCGGTTCCGGCGGACCCAGGTCACATCGTCGCCGAACTCGGTCCGGTCGAGGGCCCGGAGGACCCCGTCGATCTCGAGCGATGCCGGGTAGATCGTGTTGTCCGTGCGGGGGTACGAGATGTACCCGTGCATGTAGAGGTCCTCGGCGACGCGCATCGCGTTCGCGGCCGAGAAGCCGAGCCGGCCGGCGGCCACGATGAACTGGGTCGTGTCGAAGGGCGTGGGCGCGCGGTCGACCTTGGACCCTTCGCGCGAGTCGGTCACGACGAGGGGGGGCGCGGTGCGGTCGCGGGCGGCCTCGGCCGCGCCACGGTCCGTGAACCGGGAGGTCGTGTGCCGGGCGGAGAAGGCCACGTCCTCGCGCTCGGAGTCGACCGAGAGGACCCAGTAGGGCTCCGGCTCGAACGCCTCGATCTCGCGCTCGCGGTCCACGATCATGGCGAGCGTCGGGGACTGGACACGGCCGACGGAGAGGATGTTCTTGCCGCCGCGCCGTGCCGCGAGGCTCAGGAACCGGGTCAGGGACGCGCCCCAGATCAGGTCGATCACCTGCCGGGCCTCGCCGGCCGCCGCAAGGGCGAAGTCGAGCTCGGCCGTCGACATGAAGGCCGTACGGATCTCCTGCGGCGTGATCGCCGAGAACCGGGCCCGGGCCACCGGGACGTCCGGCCGCGCCGCCCGGACCAGGTCGTACGTCTCCTTGCCGATCAGCTCCCCCTCGGTATCGAAGTCGGTGGCGATCGTGACCCGGTCGGCCCGCTTCGCGAGCTTCTGGACGAGGTTGACGATCTTCTTGTCCGTCGGCGTCTTGATGGTGCGCGCGTCGATCAGGGAGCGTGGCGTGTGCTGCTCCGAGCGCCAGTTCGTGTACCCCGGCTCGAAGTCGATCTCGACCACGTGGCCGCGCAGGCCCACCACGGTCGTGTCGCCGAACGAGTAGGTGCTGACGCCGCCGTCCTTCCTGGTCTCGACGTAGGCCTTCTCCGCGAGGATCCGGGCGATGCGCTCGGCCGCGATGTTCTTCTCGGTGATGATCAGGTGCACGTTCTCACTCCTCCAGGGCGCCGGCGAGGAGCCGCCCGAGCTCCTTCGGGTCGGCCCGCCCGCGGGTCTTCTTCATGACCTGGCCTGCCAGGTAGTTGATCGCGCTCCCCTTCCCGGCCCGGTAGTCGGCCACGGCCTGGGGGAACTCGGCGATCGCCTCGGCGATCGCGGTCGCGACCCCGTCGTCGCCGGTCGCGGCGAGGCCGAGCCGTTCGACCACGGCGGCCGGGTCCTCGTCGCCGTCGAGGACGGCGCGGAGGACCTCGACCCCGGAGCGGTCCGTGATGGTGCCGGCCCTGACGAGGGCGAGCAGCGCCCGGAAGCGCGCCGGGTCGACCGTCGCGACCGAGCGGTCGCGATAGTTGAGCTCGCCGAGCAGGGTGTCGGCGACCCAGGTGGCAGCGAGGGCGGGATCGTCCCCCGCGACCTCCTCGTAGAACGCGGCGAGGCGCAGGTCGCCCGTGAGCGTCCTCGCGTGGTTCGCCGAGAGCCCGTACTGCGTCTCGAACCGCTCGCGCCGGGCCGCGGGGAGCTCGGGCAGCGCGATCGCGTCGACCCAGCCCGCGACGCGCAGCGGCGGCAGGTCCGGCTCGGGGAAGTACCGGTAGTCGTGCTCCTCGACCTTCGAGCGCGAGGACGTGGTGGTACCGCGGGCCTCGACGAAGTGCCGGGTCTCGCGCTCGATCGTGGCCCCGCGCCTAATCAGCGAGCGCTGGCGCGTGATCTCGAAGGTCAGGGCCTTCTCGACCCCGCGGTACGACGAGATATTCTTGACCTCGGCCCGCTCGTGGCCCCGGATCGAGACGTTCGCGTCCACGCGGAGCGAGCCCTCCTTCTCCGAGTCGTAGACGCCGAGGTACTCGAGGGTCGCGCGGAGCTGGGCGAGCAGGCGCCGCGCCTCCTTGGGCGAGCACATGTCGGGCTCGGTCACGATCTCGATCAGGGGGACGCCCGAGCGGTTGTAGTCGACGAGCGAGTACCGGGCCCGGTCGCCGCCGCCCTTGTGGACGAGCCGGCCGGGGTCCTCCTCGACGTGGATCCGGGTGAGGCGGACGCGCTTCTCGCCGCCCTCCTCGGCCTCGATCTCGATGTACCCGCCGAGCGCGAGCGGCCGGTCGTACTGGGTGATCTGGTAGCCCTTGGGCAGGTCGGGGTAGAAGTAGTTCTTCCGCGAGAACTCGCACTCCTCGGGGATCTCGCAGTGGAAGGCCTTCGCGACCTTCAGCGCGTACTCGATCGCGGCCCGGTTCACGGCCGGCATCGTGCCGGGGAGGCCGAGACAGACCGGGCAGACATGGGTGTTCGGGCCGTCGTCGCGGTAGTCGGTCGAGCACGGGCAGAAGAGCTTGGTCCGCGTGTCGAGCTGGCAGTGGACCTCGAGGCCGATGATCACGTCGCTCATGCCACCGCCTCCTCGTACGCGGCCGCCATGTCGATGACCCCCTCGTCGTCGAACGGCCGGCCCGTCAGCTGGAGCCCGACGGGGAGACCGTCGACCGTTCCGCAGGGGACCGAGATGGCGGGCACGCCCGCGAGGTTCGCGGGGACCGTCAGGACGTCGGCGAGGTACATGGAGAGCGGGTCTCCGAGCTCGCCGAGCCGGAACGCGACCGTGGGCATGGTCGGGCCGGCGAGGACGTCGACGTCGGCAAAGAGCCGCGCGAAGTCGGCAGCGACGCTCGCCCGGGCCGTCTGGGCCTTGCCGTAGTACTTGCCGTAGTACCCTGCCGAGAGCGCGAAGGTCCCGATCAGGATCCGGCGCCGGACCTCGTCGCCGAAGTTCGCGGCGCGGACGGCCGTGAAGGCATCGTGCCAGGGCCTCGCCGTCTCGCCGCCCGGACCGTACCGGACGCCGTCGTACCGGGCGAGGTTCGACGAGGCCTCCGAGGTGCAGGTCACGTAGTAGGCCGCGAGCGCGTAGCGCATGGACGGCATGGAGACCGGGACGATCTCCGCGCCGCTGGCGGCGAGCGTGTCGATGGCGGCCCGGACGGTCTCCGCGACGCGCGGGTCCACGCCCTCGCCGAAGAACTCGGCGGGCACGCCGATCCGCTTGCCCTTCGCGGTCGGCACGGGGTCGTGCTCGTACGGCCGGCCCCGCATGGTCGTGTCGCGCGGGTCGGGCCGGGCGATGACGCGGAGGAGATCCGAGACGTCGCCGACGGTCCGGCCCATGGGCCCGATCGTCTCGAGCGAGTTCGCATACGCGACCAGGCCGTACCGCGAGACTCTCCCGTAGGTCGGCTTCAGCCCCACGATCCCGCAGAAGGCGGCCGGGCAGCGGACCGAGCCCCCGGTGTCCGTGCCGAGGGCGAGGTCGGCGAGGCCGGCGGCCACGGCGGCCGCCGAGCCGCCCGAGGAGCCCCCGGGGACGCGCGAGACGTCCCGCGGGTTGAGGGTCGGGCCATAGGCCGAGTTCTCGGTCGTGGTGCCCATGCCGAACTCGTCCATGTTGGTCTTGCCGTTGATCTCGCCGCCGGCCGCCTTCACGAGTGCGACCGCGTGGGCGTCGTACGGCGGGACGTAGCCCGCCAGGATCCGCGAGCCGCAGCTGGTCGGGCAGCCCGCTGTCGAGATGTTGTCCTTGACCGCGACCGTCCGCCCCGCGAGGGGGCCCGTCGGAGCGCCGGGGATCGACAGGCGCGTGATGTATGCGTTGTAGCGATCGTCCATTACATCACCCGCGGGGCCTTGACGAACCCGTCCTCGTCGGCCGACGCGTTCCCGAGGACCGCCTCCTGCGGCAGGGACGGGCAGGGCTCGTCCTCGCGCAGGACCGTGTGCAGGGGCCGCTCCGCTGCGCTCGTGCCCTCGAGCGTGTCGAGGACGTCGAAGTATTCGAGGATCCGGTTGAACCGGGCCGTGAAGATCGGCAGCTCGTCGTCGGGGATCCGTATGTCCGCGAGCCCGGCCACCCGCCGGACCTCGCTCTCATCGACCATGTGCGTTCCTCTCCAGGGTGATTAAGTACCCTTGCACCGAGTTTTTATAACCGTTATGACGTGACAGTCGCCTCACCTCGCGCCAGATCCCTGAGCCGTACTGCATCGCCTTCTTCGGATATTCGGCGATCTCGGCCGGAACGCGGGCCGCCGCGACCGCGCGGAGGGGCTGCTTGCCCAGGCCCCCGGCAACGAGCGAGGCCGGAGAGAGCGCGCGTGCGGCGCGCACCACGGCGCAGTCGAGGTAGGGGAGAGAGAAGGTGCAGCCGAAGAGCCCGGCCACGGCCTGGTCGCGGGCGCCCTGGACCGAGAGCGAGGCGAAGTCGCGGGCCAGCATCTCCGCCGTGGCGCCGCCCTCGAGGTACCGTGCGTAGCCGCCGAAGAGCTCGTCGGCCCCCTGTCCTGCGAGGATGCGCTCGTACCCGTGAGCCCCGGCCCACTCGGCCACGAAGAAGAGCGTGGCCGCGATCGATGCCTCGACGGGGTTCGTGGGGTCGGGGATCACCGGGATGACCGCGCCGAGCGCCTCGGCGACGCGGGCCGGCGGGACCTCGACCTCGGTCAGATCGAGACCCAGGAGGTCCGCCGCGCGCCTGGCCCGGTCGAGGTCGTGGCTCCCGGCCACCCCCACCGTAACGCAGGGGCGGCGCGCGAGGGCGGCGACGAGCGTCGAGTCCACGCCGCCCGAGAGCGCGACCATCCCCTCGTCCGCCCGGAGGGCGACGGCCCGCTCGATGGCGGCCGCGAGGGGGAGACGGGGAACCTCGGGCTCGATCCGCAGTACGGGCTCTCCGTTCCGCTCGAGGGTCCCTGGCCGGCAGTCGCCGGGGACGATGCCGAGACGGTCGCGAGCGCGCCAGTCGTCGAGCGAGAGGCAGAACTCGCCGCCGAGCCTGCCCACCCCCGGATCGCCCGAACGGACGAGTTCCGCGAGCTCGTCCGCGCCGAGGCGCCGGCCCCCGAGCTCGGCCCATCCGCGAATGCGCATGCCCGGATCGTCGGTCCCACGAGCATAAAAATTAAATCACCGGGTCCTTACCTTCCATGCAGGTATGACCGGCACGGACAGAGGGCAGGAGGCGGACCCCGACGACGACCTCGACGACTACGGCTACGACGACGGGACAGAGTACGACGAGGAGGAGTGGTACGAGCCCGCCGACGAGCTCGAGGCGACCGCGGACGCCATCTTCGAGGAGTGCGAGGAGGACGTGGCCTGCGTCGCGAGCCGGCTGGACGGCCTCGAGGACGAGCTCCGCTGGGAGCTCCTCGAGTCGAACCTCCTGAACGCCTGGCAGGTCTTCTACTACTTCTACCGCATCACTCCCGACGAGCTCGTGCACGAGCGGCTCGAGCTCGAGCCCGCGCTCGCGACGAGGACGGGCGTGCTCCTCGAGGAGCGCGACCTCTTCGAGCTCCTCTTCTTCGAGAAGGCTCGTCGCGCCTTCATCGGGGTCAGCGACGGCAAGTGCCTCCTCGCCCACTTCGAGGGCCCCGATGCCTACGCCGAGGCCCGTGCCTACGCGGACGCGAACGCCTAGACCGAGTCGGCGGCCGTGATCAGCGCGGGGTCGACCCGCGCGCGGACCACCGGGGGGACCGTCCCCCACCGCGCCACCCCGTCCCCGAGAACCGCGCATATCCCTTCGACCCGGGCCGGATCGAGGAGGGCGAAGGCGGACCGGTCGTCGGGCCGGAGGTCGTTGCAGAGCCTCGTCGCCCAGGCATCGGCCACGGCAGGGTCGTCGGCGAAGACGGTCACGGCGTCGGCCACGCCGAACGAGACCGACGGGCCGACCGTCGCCGACGATGTGCAGCAACCGCGCACGCCCGCGCCGGGGGGCAGAACGAATGCGTACCGGTCCGAGTACGGCGAACAGCCGGCGTGGACGCCGACCCGGAGGGGACGGTCGGTGACGAACGCGATGTCGCCGCCGTTCTCGACCACGCCGAAGCGCGCGCCGGCCTCGACCATGGCCTCGACGCCGGCGGCCGCGATCGCGCCGGCCACGGCGGCCATGGGCCCGACGCCGGCCTCGGCCGCGGCCCGGACCATGCGATCGACGACCGGCCCGGCGGGGCCGGGGTCGTACGGTTCGAGAGCGGCGAGAAAGAAGGGGTCTCGTGCGGCCGCGCGCTCGACCCCGGTTCGGGCGCGGAGGATCGCGGCCTTCGCGGCGCGGAGGTGGCTCTCCTCCTCCGCGAGGAGGGCCGCGTGCGTCTCGCGGAAGTGAAACCGCTCGCGGAGCATCAGAGCTGGAGCTCGAGGGCGCCGTGCGGGCAGGCGAGCTGGCACTTGCCGCAGAGGACGCACCTGCCCTCCTCCACGACGAGCTGCCAGTCGGTGTCGAACGCGAAGACGTCCTGCGGGCAGATCGAGATGCAGGCCCCGCAGTCCACGCACTCGTCCCGGTCGTAGAGGATTGTTCGGTCGAGCCGGCGCGTGGTCGCGCCGAGGGCCTCCATCCGCTCGCGCACGAGCTGGCAGGACTCGTCGGGTACCTCGATCAGCGCCTCGCCCTCGTGCGAGTCGATCTGCGCCCGCTCGACGTTGATCAGCACGCCCGTGTCGCGCACCACCTGCGCGATCACCGGCTCGCGCCCCCGCTTCCGCGAGAACGTCACCATGAGTTTCATTTCCGTCCCCTCCCGATCAGCTTCGACAGGTTCGTCCCGGTCAGCATCCCGACCACCCTCCGGTCTCCGTCGAGGACCGGGAGCGCGCTGATGTTGTTCCTCTCGAGTTTCTGCGCCGCGATATCGACGGCCTCGTCCGGCGCGGTCGTGACCACGCGCCGGCTCATCACGTCCGCGACGCTCTTCGCCTTCTCCGGCCGCAGTACGGCCTTCGAGATGTCGAAGGTCGTGACGACCCCCGTGAGCCTCCCGTCGGCGTCGAGGACGACCAGGTGGTTCGTCTCGCCCCGGAGGAGCTTCGCGGCCGCGGCCGTCACGGGCTGGTCGCCGGTGATCGAGACCGGGGTCCGGTCCATGATGTCGCGGACGCGCGGGGCCTGCCCGGTCTCGCGCATGGGCCGGGCCGCCCTGGTCGGGTCCATGCGGCGCGTCGGAAGCGCGAGGGTCATCTCTCCCGACGCGACCCGCTCCGCCAGGACGGACGCGACCTGCCTGGCCATCCGGAAGGACGAGAGCGGGGAGGTCGGGATCTCTTCGCCGTTGAGCTCGACGCGGCCCGAGCGGAGGTCGGCGTACGAGACGCGCTTCAGCGCGGGCCGCCCGCGGCTCGGGATCCCGTAATCGACCACGTCGACGTCGATATCCGCGTCGGTGACGGCCGTCGCGCGGACGGCCTCGAGGTCGAGGATCGGGATCGGAACCCCGAGCCCGACGTAGAGCGTGACGCCGTATCCGTGCATGGTCGCGGCCCGGAGGTACTCGGGCTTCATCGCCTTCAGGTCGCCCGAGACCATCAGCGTGCCGAAGCCCCCTGCCGGGGAGGCCTGCGTCCCCTCGCCCACGACCATCCCCTCGGCCCCGCCGAGCAGGATCGGGACGCCGGGGCCGATGAACCGGAGCGACGGGTCGTTCGAGAGCGGGTTCAGGACGCCCGCGCCCGAGTAGGTGATGTTGCCCCCGTTCGGCAGGAGCATGCCCATGTACGTATGGAGCACGCGGTCGGTGGTGTTGATCGCGGCGTTGTACCGCTGGTACGCGTTCCGCGGGTTGAGCATCACGGCCTGGTTCAGGTCCTCGATACCGAGCTCGGTGCGGATCGTGCGGCGCGGATAGCAGTCCGTGCCCCGCGAGGAGCCCCGGAGCTCGACGCGGCGGCCCGAGACCAGGTCCTCGATGACGTGGGCGCCGCCGTACTGGTCGCGCCTGGTCTCGGACTGCTGGGTCGCGCCGATGTAGGCGTCGACGGCCGCGAGCCCGCCGTAGGCCTCGACATCGTTGAGCCAGACCCGCTCCATCCGGATCGGCGGATCGGCGTGGCCGAAGTTCAGGAACGCCCCCGACGAGCACATGGCGCCGAAGGTCCCTGTCGTGACCACGTCGACCTCGGCCAGCGCGCCCTCCTCGCCGAGCTCGGCGACGACCTCCGGCATCCGTTCTGCGGTCACGACGACCGCGTTGCCATCGCGGATCCGTTCGTTGATCAGCTCGATGGTCTTCTCCATGTCAAAAAAATTCTACTCGTTAATAGAAAAAACTATTCAAATTACTGCCATGCATATGCCCCGGGGTTTTTTGATGTCGGCCGCCCAACGCCTGTGCATGGAGATCCAGGCCTTCGTGCAGGAGATGGAGGCGCTCGCGCCCCCGGAGCTCGCCGAGCCGTACGACGAGGGGCGGATCGGGCTCGTCGTCGAGGGGACGCGGCGAGCCGACCGTATCGTGGCGGCCCTCGACGCGACCGTCCGGGTGGCCGGGGAGGCGGTGGCGCTCGGGGCCGACGTCCTCGTGGTCCATCACCCGCCGTTCTTCGCGCCGATGACACGGGTCGAGGGAACGCCGGCCCGACTCCTCCGGGTCCTCCTCGCGGCCGGCGTCCACGTGTACGCGATGCACACGAACTTCGACCGGGCACCGGGCGGGATCAACGACAGCCTCGCGGACCTGCTCGGCCTTTCCGAGCGGGTGCCCCTCGAGCTGGGGCTCGTCGGCTCGACCTCGACCGATGCGGACGCGCTCGCGGCTCAACTCGGCCCGCTCCGGGTCTACGGCGAGCTCGGCCGGATCGAGCGGCTGGCGATCGTCGGCGGATCGGGATTCGACGCCGACCTGATCGAGGAGGCGGCCCGGCTCGGGGCCGACGCGTTCCTCTCGTCCGAGATCAGGCACCACGTGGCCCGGGACGCCCCCATTCCCTGTATCGAGTCGACCCATTATGCTCTCGAGTCGCCGGGGATGCGGGCGCTGGCCGACCGGATGGGCTGGGCCTATCTCGACGACCCGCCGTACCTCCAGCACTGCGGCTGAGGAGGCGATGACCGCGCCCTTTGCCACCGGGACGATACCGAAGACGATCTCCGAGCGGACGCGGCGGGCCGTCCTCGAGTGCTACGGCGAACAGGGCCGCCGGGCGCTCGAGGCCGTGGAGGCAGGGTCGGTCAAGCGCTACCTGGACTTCGTGGTCGTGGTCGGGGGCCGCGACGAGTATATCGTCGAGGACGGGCTCTGCACCTGCGAGCGGTCCCTGGTCCGGAACGGCTTCTGCTGGCACCAGCTCGCGGCCCGGATCGCGGTCCTCTCCGGCCTCTGCGAGGAGTACGACCTCTGGTACCACGCGGCCCTCGAATGAGGGCGTGCGAAGGCCAATCATTGACAAAGCGATAATCGGCCGGCACAACTCCGGCGACCTGCTCTCCCGCGCCGGCGGCCGGAGCGCCCGCTGCATCACGCGGGACCCCGGATGCATCTTCCCGACCCGCCCGGTCGCCGGGAGATCGGTCTCGTGCACCCGGCCTGCCGCATCCACGGCGCCGAGATTGCCCGGCGGTCCGGCGAACGGGTCCGCTGGCGGGATGCCGACCGCCCTCCCGCCTCGCGGTACGGTCCCCGGGGGATGGAGCCGGCGCGCGACGCCGTCGGGGCACCGCGCGCGGTCGTGCGGTCGGACCCGGCGCGGAGGCCCGACGAGACGGCGAACGAACGGCGCATGGATGAGCGCGACGGTTCGCGATCCGACCCGGGAGACCGGCCGGGAAAAGGTATTTGTGATGGACAGAAGACGGTGATCCATGGAGACGGACCGGGAGTATCGCCGCAAGCCCGTCACGACGCCGGAGGTATCCGGACGATGATGACGGGAACGTCCGACAGAGCACGGAGCACCGCGGTAGGAATACGCTCCCGGGAGAGGCCGAACGCACAGTCATTGTTCATCGCGGGGCTCCTGGTATCCAGCCTGGCGGCCCTGCTCGTCCTCCCGGCGGCCGGGGCGGGGGCCGCGACCGGCTGCACGAACTGCGCGGTGTGGGAGGACACCTGCCTCCCGTTTGAGGAGAACAACGAGACCGCGTACAACGAGAAAGTCATGGCCGCCTTCGCACCGATCGCGGCGAACCAGACCCCGTTCGCGGACTACTCGAACCTCACGTGGAGCGAGGCGTTCCGGTCCTTCCACGCGCTCTTCCGGGAACGGTACGCTTTCTCCGAACAGCGCTCGGTCGACTGGGACGCACTCTACCAGAGGTATACACCCGCGATCGCCGATGCCGAGCGGAACCGGGACAGCGCCGCCTACTACCGGGCCTTCCGGGAGTACCTGACCGCGGTCCCGGACGGGCACGTGAACGTCATGCCCTCGTCCGGGGAGTTCGGAGCGCGGCAGGCGGAGATCGGCGGGAGCTACGGGTTCGCCGTGAGCCGGCTCGATTCAGGAAAGGTCATCGTGAGTTACGTGGCGAACGGGAGCGCGGCCGAGGCGGCGGGGCTCCGGTTCGGGGACGAGGTGACCGCGTGGAACGGCACGGAGATCATGGCCGCCATCAACGCCACGCCGTACATCTGGGCGGTGAAGAAGCCCTCGACCGCCGAGGGGATCCTGCTCCACCGCCAGCGGCTCCTGACTAGGGCCCCGGTCGGGGCGACCGCGGCGGTCACGCTCGCCGGGACCGCCGGCTCCCGGCCCCGGACCGTGAACCTGACGGCCTTCGACGACGGTTACGATACCCTGAAGAGGACGTCCATGTTCCTCGGCCGGCAGGTCAACGATTACGGGACCGACCGCTTCTGGACGGACATCAAGTCCCAGATCAGCAACGAGACGATCACGACCCGGACCCTGCCCGGCGGGTACACCTACATCGCGATCTACGACGAGTCGTACGAGGTCTACCAGCCGTTCAAGGCGGCGATGCTCTCCGCGATCGCGAACAGGACGCCGGGGATCGTGATCGACCTCCGGTGGAACAGCGGGGGGGACGACAACCTCGGGTCGTGCCTCGCCGGCTGGTTCGTCAACCGGACCGTCTTCTACGAGTACGCCACCAAGTACGACCCGGGGCTGCGGGACTTCAGGGTGGTCTCCGAGGCGTGGACGGCCCCGCGGCCGGACCGGTACGGCGGTCCGGTGGCCGTGCTGGTCAGTCCCGACACCATCAGCTCCGGCGAGGCCATCCCCATGGTCTTCGCACGGACCGGGACCGGGGCGGTCGTCTCCTGGTACGGCACGAACGGGGCGTTCGGGGAGAACAACGTCCAGGCCGTCATGCCGCTCGACCTGGTCGTCTACTTCCCCGACGGGGCGTCGCTCGACCGGGACGGCCGGGTCCAGGTCGACAGCAACGCGTCTCTCGTGGGTGGGATTCCGCCGCAGGTCCGGGTGCCGATCAACGAGGAGACCGTGCGGCGGGCCGTGGCCGGCGAGGACGTCGAGCTCGCGTACGCCCTGCAGTGGCTGGACGGCCGGCAGGGCTCGGCCGGGCAGCCGGCGGGCACGGCCACGCCGGCCCGGGCGTCTCCGCCCGCGACCGTCGTCGTCCTGGCCGCGCTGGGACTTCTCGCGGTGGCGGCGGGACGGCGATAGCGTCTCTCTTTCTCTCCTGAAGGCCGTCGCGGTATCCCCGGACCTCCCGCGATGGTCCGGTCACGCCCCGGGCCGGCGCCGCGGACGGCCGACGAGCCGGCCCCCGAGGCCGCGGGGACGGGCAGCTGAAAGTCCCGTCGCGTGAGTATATGAGGGGTTGAGGTCGCGGTGTGAAAGTGTTCTTTTTTATACCCGTAGACCAGCTAACCCGGTCGGGAAACAGCCAGAATCGCCGTGTCGGCCGCAAAGGGACGGCAGACGGCGAGGCCGGTGGGACGATTACCGTCTCGCTCTGGCCTACGTTGTGGAAGAAAACGGTCGGAATGTCGGAAGCATAAGCCGCGGCGGGGGGATGAGGGGAACGGCAAGCACCCGCAGAAAAAGCGGCCGCCCTATCGGATTACGCCCCGATTGGTGATTGTCGAAGAGAGCCGACAGTGTTTCGCTCGACGGGAAAAGGGTCAGAGGTGGGTGAACAGCCAGGTGACGTCCGCGAAGTCGATCCGGACGTTGTGGTTGCAGTCGAACACCGCGATCGGCTCGTTTGCCGCGATCCAGTTCATCTGGTTGAAGTAGAGCACGATGTCCGCGAAGTCCCTGCGGGTGTTGCCGTTCACGTCGTCGTAGATGCCGTCGCCATTCGTGTCCGTCGGGGGACCGGTCGCGCCCGGTGCCGCGACCACTGTGCTGGGATATAACCACCGGACCCCGGCGATATCGTCGGCATCCAGGGTCTTCTCGTTCATGTTCCCGAAACTATCCTCCGTCATCCCGAACATCGCTTTGCCGAGATCGTTGGGGCCTGTGGGATAGTACCCGTAGAGGTCGTTGAGGCCCAGCACGTGGCCGAGCTCGTGCAGCGCAATCGTCTCGACGTTGAAGGTCGTGCCGCTCGCTGTATTCCCGACCTGCCACGAATACCCCTCGTTGAACTTGATATCCGCCTCGATGATCTGGCCGCCGGGAACGGTCGACGTGATCGTCGTCTCCGCACGCATCGTCGAAGAGGTGAACTCTGATGCGGGGCGGAAGCAGATCGTATTTTTGCCGTCGTAGGCCACCCCTGCCGTCTGTTCCAGCCCGGCGTATACAAACCGGACGGATGACGTCGGATTGGCCGCGTTCCAGGTGTTGGCCGCATTCGTGATCCCTATGATCGCGGGAGCGAAGGGGGTGGGGTTGAAGTAGAACTGGATCGGTTTTTTCCAGGGTAATTTTCTCCCGTAACTGAAGGTTACGGTGAAGGGGTGCCCCCAGGAGACGGCGCCGGCATCGGTGCGGATGAAGACGATCCCGCTGCTCGCACTACCCCCGCCATAGCCATCCTCGGTCTTCCCGACCGGGACCTTCACCTTGATCTGCGTATCCGTCCATGGATAGACGATATCGTCCTCGTTCTCGGTGAAATACGGGTTGCCCGAGGCATAAATCGGAATGGCGGAGATCCCCCCGCCGGCGGTGTCGATATTTTTATACGAGAAGATCACATCCGCCTGGGACTGGCGCGACGCCTTGGTCCCGAAGCCGCTCCCGGTGATCGTGATCACCGTCCCCGTCCCGGCGGAGGCGGACTCGGGCGAGACAGAGGTGATGATAGGTCCGGTACCCGCGGCGGCACGCACGGTGACATTCGATTGTGGCAGTGCCGGTGATTCGCCGGCCACCAGCGCCGCGAGATAGCGCTCGTATGTGTCGGCCGTCACGACTGCGCTCGAGCCGTCCGCACTCCTGACGACGGTGTCCTCCTCGATCGGAACGTACCCCTGATTGCCGCCGAAGATCGTTGTCCCCCGCGTCGCGCTATGGGTGACGAAGATGATGGCGCTGGTCCCCTCTTCGAGGGTCGGCTCGTCCTCGACCCACTGGTTGATCCCGTCGGCAGTGCCCCCGGGCACCGTGAGGGTGAACGTCTCCGGGCCCGTGCCTTTGGCACGGCCCTTCACGGTGACCGTGGCCGTTGTGAGGATCTCGGTCTTATCGGCGTTCCACTGGCTCTGGACATTCGTGATCGTGCCGCGCACGATCTCATCGGCGCCGGCCGCAAGGGCCGCGTCGTCCATCGGCACCATCAGCGCGTGAGCACCCGTGGCTAGCAGGCAGACCGCAAACAGCACGAAGGCTGCACGCAGGAGGGCGCTTTCGAAGCTGTCATTCACAATGCTTCCCATACTCTTTTCAGATCCCTTCCAGCATGTTCCGGGAGACAGCGGTACGGTATCGAACACGGGAGCGGAGATCGAGAGCGAGGTACAGATACCATACACATACAACGACGGCTTCAATGAGGACCACCAGTAATCGGCTTGACCGATTTGAATTGGTTGATACCACCCTAAAATTTGCGCTTTTAATCTCTCAAGATCCTGATGCAATGGGCCAAAAGTGCCCATATTGGTCGCTAAACCTTCTTGGGACGGGCTGATCGGATGCCCGGTCAACCTTCTCTTTCTCAGCGTTTGATCCGGGCGCGTATCCCAAACCGTCTCCTGCTCATACCCCAAACGATCGAAAAATAATGAAACATCAGCCACGAGGTCAGAGATTGGTGAAGGGCCGGACGCCGCGGCCGGCCGTGGCGTCGCGGGGGCTGCATTCATTGTCGGCCACGCCACGAAAGAGGAAAAAAGAGGCCGAACTAAGCTCGGATCCTGTTTCTGTCCTAGAGTCGTTCGCGGCAGAACGCGATTGTCGCAGCGGCCTGATTGAGGTGCATCACCTCGGGGTTGACCAGGACCGGGCGGTCGAGCCTGCGCACGAGTGCGAAGACCTCCGGCCAGGGTATCCGGTCCGCCGGCGTCGGCGTTCCGTGCCTCGTGTGGATATGCAACGCCCGGATGGCGTCGGGCGGGATGGCAGCGAGGTTCGCGAGGAACCGGGTTCCGGTCACGGTGAAGAGCTGCGAGACGTCGAGCACGATCCCGCAGTCCTCGGCCAGACCGGACGCGGCGGAGAGCAGTTGGTTCCAGAAACGGTCGATGGATCTGCCGTCCCGGATGAACTGCTCCGTCCGGTTCTCGAGCAGGACAGCCGGGGCCGTGCCGAACGCGTCCTCGAACGCAGCCTGTATGGTGGCCATTCCCCGGATGACGTCGCCGTCCCCGTTCCGCCGGTCGCCCGGGTGGATCTCGACCGCGGCCGGGGGCGCGTTCAGCCGTTCCGACACGCCGACGATCATTGCGACCAGTTTTTCCGTCCAGTCCGCATCGTACCAGCGGAGCGCCGCCTGCATCCGCAACCCGCACCCGTCCATGCGGGGGAGCGACGGCTCGGTGTGGAGGATGTACGGGAGCGGGGCCGGCCCCGTCTCCGCGTCGTAGAGCCCGGCGATGGCGGCCGGGGTCAGCGGCGAACCCATCTCGAGCCCGGTCCGCTCTACTTCTCCTCCGTTCTTGATGAAGTCGCATGGTATCTCGATATAGCCGCATCCGAGGTCGCGGGCGAAGTCAAGGCGGGAGGAGAGGCCGCCGCGCTGCGGCCTGATATCCGACATGTTCGGGAGAACGAAGGTGACTTCAGTCATAGAGGCTCTCCGAGGCCTCGACCAGCGCCTCGAGCCGATCGAGGAACGCCGGCTCATACGCCTCCCCGACGTGGTTGACGTTCCAGAGTCCCGAAGCCCGGACCACTGGATGCGGACAGTCGCGGCCGAGCCATCCGGGCGACGGCGGATCTGTCTCAAGACCGACGCTTGATAGAAGGCCGATGGTGTTCCGCTCGATGTATCCGCGAACGCTTGCCGGCCCCGGCTCGTCGTCGGCGGTGAGAACGAGAAAGGGCATGGCGCCGATGTATGTGGAGACGGCCCGCTCAAGCGGTCGTTCGATTGCTCGGGCCTCGTCGCTGCCGGACGAATTCCCGCGGCCCCATGTTTTTCCTATCTCCGGCGGGAACCCGCCGCGGGCGAGAAGGGCGGCGCCGACGTGCAGGCGGAAGACGGAACGGTGATGGCTTCCGCCGTCGGGGGTTCCCTTATGCATCTGGAGTCGCTGCCAGAGCGTCACCTTCGATCCTCCTGTCAGGGCGTGCGTCCCGACGCGGACGACGCGGAGGCTTTCGCCATCGGCTCTGAACTCGCCGGGCTCGAAGAAGAAGTAGACGCCGCGGGCCGGCCAGCCGGTGCGGGCCGTGCAGTCGCGGAGGTGGCGGTAGCCGCCCTGCTGCTCGCGGAGGCGGGAGAGGAGGGTGTAGAGGCGGGTGAGATCGTTGACGGTGTCTAGCTTCGAGCGCGGCTCCCTCCAACTCCATTGAGAGGTGACGCTCACCCTCCAACCACCTTGTTTGCTTTATTCATGAGTCGCGCCGGGATCGGTTCATGGAGTCGCCATACGATCGACATCGGCTTGCTTCCGGTGTGGTGATCGTATGAGGCCGTGCCAAGGCATGTAAACGGTTGGGTCACGCTGTTTATCGTCTTGAATTCACGCACAAAGAGAAGAACCCGGCTTCCCCTCTTCTCATGTTCGATGTATCGTCGACCAGTCGGTGATGAGGACGAAGTCGTACTCTGCGATTGCCAGTGGAAATGGTGGTCGTCGATCGCGTAATCCTTGTAGAGGGTCGAGGGAGAAAAGTGATCCTCACTCTTGTTCAACGTGACGAAGAACACATCGAGCTTCTTCTCGGGCAGATAGAGTACGCCCTCCCGTGACCCTCGTATATTTCTCCTCCGTGGAGTGGACAGGCCCAGGCCGGCAAAGATCTGAGCACGGGTGTACGTGCAGTGCAGCTGTACCGCGGTGGGAAACCCGAGGTCGAGGGGCGCTTCGGAGAATCCGATGCGGTCCTGCAGGTATCCTAGGAGCGGGTCCATCTCCTTAACCATCCATTCCCTCTCGAAGATCCGGTAGAACCGCGACGCGACAGTATCATCACTCTCATCCGACGTGGGATCGTTGTAAAGGGTGTAATAGAGCAGGTTTGCCATCGGGTCCGCCTCTGAGAGGGCGGCGCCTTTTGATGCGAGGAACGTGCGGGCATACGCGATGAACGACTGTGAGTCGATGTGCAGCAGGCGCCGGGAGACCCCTAGCAAAAATGCCTCGTCCTCGCCTGAGGGACTATCGCAGAGGCCGGCGCGGGCGCAGAGGGTGCGGAACGTCGAGTGGCGGTAGATCTCGTCGGGGGACCGCTGAAGATGCTCCAGCGTGTCGCGCAGGGAGCACTGACCTCCCAATCCCTCTGCAAGATCGTGAACGGCCTGGATCAGCTCGGACTGCCGCGAGAACGACTGTCGGATCTGATTCAGGACCGTTTCTCGGGCCACGCGCTCAAGCGAGACATAACAGCCGCGAGGCAGAGCGATGGAGTTGCGCTGAATCTGCCGCCCAATCGGGGTCGAGAGGTCCGCTGCCAAGGCGCGGTATTTCGGTTCAAATCGGTACCGTTCATGCTGTCGCCCCACGAAGTCCAGGACGGTGAGACACTCCTTGCTCGGCCAAAGGCGGAGGCCTCGCCCGAGCTGTTGCAAGAAGACGGTCAGGCTCTTGGTGGGCCGGAGAAAGAGTGTCGTGTTGATCTCGGGGATATCGATCCCCTCATTGAAGAGGTCGACCGTGAAGACGAAGTGGACCTCGCGCCTCCGCAACCGGCCCCGGACCTTCTCCCGCTCGACCCGCGGCGTCTCGGCACTCACCGCGATCGACGAGATTCCGGCCTCGTCGAACATCCGGGCCATAAAGTTGGCGTGTTCGACGCTGACGCAGAACCCAAGGCCGATGATCTCGTCGATCGGCGGAGCATAGCGCTCGATGGCCGTCAGCACCGCTTGGACGCGTTCCCGGTTCCCTGTATAGAGTCTCGAGAGCTGGCCCTCGTCGTAATATCCCTGCCGCCATGAGAGTGCGGCCGAGTCGAGATTCACCGGGTCCGTGACGCCGAAGTAATGGAACGGGGCGAGCAGCCCGCGGTCGATCGCCTCGGGAAGGCGGAGTTCTGCTGCAACATGGCCGTCGAAGTCTCCAAGGAGGTCCTCGCCGTCGGCCCGTTCGGGCGTCGCGGTCAGGCCGAGCAGGATCTTCGGAGTGTAGTATCCGAGGAGGTGGCGGTACGAGGCGGCGGGGGCGTGGTGCACTTCGTCAACGACAATGTAGTCGAAGTGGTCCGGTGAGGTCAGGGCCGAAAAGTTCTGGCTATTGAACGTCTGGATCGTCATGAAGACGTGGTCGCGCCGGCTGGGCAGCTGGCCCCGACTGCAGAGTTCGCCGAAGTTGTAATCCCGGAGGATCCCCTGGAAACAGGCGAGGCTCTGCTCGAGGATCTCCTCGCGATGGGCGACGTAGAGGAGGCGTGCATGGGGGTGCCGGGCGAGGTATTCGCGGAAGTCAAAGGCTGCGATCACGGTCTTCCCGGTCCCGGTCGCCGCGACGACGAGGTTCCGATACCGTCCGTGGACTTCACGTTCCGCCTTTAGCCGATCGAGTACGTCCTGCTGATAGTAGAAGGGGCGGATGTCGAAGTAGGTGCCGGGCTCGCGAGGGGCGCGCCCCTGCGAGCGAAGGGCATCTCGGAGGCGATCGACGTCCGATGGAGTGTACAGCGAGAAATCGGGGGCCGCCCAGTAGGTCTCGAAGGTCATCCGGATCTGGTCGACGAGATCGCGTTCGTTCCGCTCGCTCAGCTTGACATTCCACTCCAGGCCAGAGGTGATGGCCGGATTCGAGAGGTTTGAGGAGCCGATGTAGACGGTCGAGAAGCCACTCTGCCGATGAAACGCATAGGCCTTGGCATGGAGACGGGTACGCTCGGTATCGTAGGAGATCCGGATCTCGGTGTTGGGCAGGGATGAGAGGAACTCGACGGCCTTGAGGTCGGTCGCGCCCACATACGAGGTGGTGATGATCCGGAGCGGGCGCGTCGCGGTGAAGGTCCGTAGCTCGTCCATGAGCAGGCGAATGCCGCTCCACTTGATGAACGAGACGAGGAGATCGATACGGTCCGCCGAGAGGATCTCGGCCTTGAGCTCGTGGACAAGACTCGGCTCGGACGGTGACCCCGTGAAGAGGGCGTTCTGCGAGAGCAGCGTGGATGGGCGGGGGAGGAGTGGGGGCGATGACGGTGCGTCCTGCGCCTCCACCGAGAGGAGGACCTGATCCCCGGACAGCCGGCAGCGTTCGAGACAGGGTTCGCCTGTGACTGAAGAGAGGAGATCGATGACCCGGTTGCAGCGCTCGATCTGTTCTGGGACAGCGAGATGTTCATCCTGGAGAAATGAGAAGGCCTTCCGCAGAACTGGATGGAGATAGGAGGCAAGAAGGTCTGGGATGTCGGGGCCATATCGCTCCAGCGAGTCAGTTATAATGGTCCGTCCGGATGCGGAAAGGGACTCCATCGCGTCCCGAATGGCCTCGTTGATCAGGTGTTCGTAGAGCCCGGGCGGAAGCGCTCTCATCGTTATTCTATCGAGGATCGGGAATCACGAAAAGGGTTGCCTGAGAACTGCATTTCGCATCCTTTTTCCCCGCCACCGCGCGAGGACGAGCGGGAGCTCATGCCGCGCGTTCCGTTGTTATTGTGGCTCCTGTCCAGCCGCCAAGCAGGTACCGGGGAGGGGTGGAGGGGCCGCTCCATCTTGTGCAGACATGGTGATAAGCTCCGATGCAGTACCGAAACAATCGTCAAGGTTGTTGGCAATCAGATCGATGCCGGCATTCTATTTGAGCCTGAACAGCGCGGTGTGAAAGGGTTCCGGGGGTTCTTTCGGCAAGGAAAAGGGGATCAAAGGTAGTAGAAGAGCCAGACGATGACAGCGTAGATGCGGCCATTTCCAGTTTCTCCCCAAGTATCAGCGCATTGATCGAGACCGTCAGTTCGACGATGGCATCTGTCACCGTCGCAGGGGTGGTCCTCCGCTCGCGGGCAGTGCAACCGGGACCGCGCAGGCGATCGCGATGAGGATGCATGGTTATTTCCATAAGAGAATTGAATCAATCAGATCCGCATCGATTTTTAAAATTGGGTTTGGTTATATATTCTAAAGATTTTAACGTCGTTAGGATTTATTCAAACCCGATTGTTCCTTATTTTCTTGCCATTGCCTCAGTTGCCTGAGTTACACCGTTTTCACTTAGTTCTTTCAATAAAACCTCATATGCCCTTCTTACACCTTTCCCTCCGCCGAGAAATGCAAAAGGTGACGATTGTTTATCCCAGTCAAAATTATCGAGAGGTCTGAGGAATTTATTAATTGACTCGGTATCGAAGGGGTCTATTCCTTCATCGAGGCACCATGAGTAAATGTCATTTGAAAGATAATTAAATGCGTAAATCGAAGTGGTCCGAAGAATTAAATATTGTTTGCGAGTTTCTTCATCAAATCCTCTGGGGAACATGGCCCTAACACAACCCCAGTAATTAATCAGAAACGTCTTTTTGTGTTCAAAACTTAAATTTTTGAATTCCACATTGTCAAATAACGGCTTTAATGAAGAGACGAATGAAAATAAAGGCACCGGGTGACCATGACTGGTTGTTCCACCGAGATTGATGAGACCCTCAAATGGTGATGATTCCTTATTTAGTTCGTTTACTATCGGAACAATCTCCATTCGCCATTTTTCCTTTTCAATTATCGGGATTCCTGTAATTCCTGCTTTTAGCGTCCTATAGGCCAATTCATCTTTTAATGAGGGGTTGACTGGTTTTTGAGTCTTGTTGATGATAAAGAAAAATGCTCCTTCAAGTTCTGATTGTTTTATCGAGAGATTATCATGAGACTCTTTTCTCAATTTTTCAATGACTGCTTTGGAATCGACGAAAACAATCGGTATCTCGAAGTGTAATAACTCAATATATTTTTTAATTAATGCCTCACGGTCAGGTACCGAATGTTTCGTCTGTAACTTTTTAATTTCTTTGTAGATTTCCTCAAAGCCCCCGGTCCTTTGTTGACCATCCAGAATTGAAATTGCACCTGGCTTTAGTGGAATTTCGAGATAGCCGATTTCCTCATCAGAAGATTTAAAAAATCCATTGCCGAAACTTGCCAGAATGGCAGGGACGATCGATATGGAGCAGCCTTCAAGATATTTCTTTATCTCGCTCGTTTTCTCTCTAAATTTCTCTCGCTGATACCCGTCCAGGGCCTCATCTCTCCATTGGTCGGTGGTTGCCAGCAATAATAGGTCTCCAGCTTTAATCTTTCCAATGTAGAGTGGCATTCCTTTCTGCTGGACTCTTATTACCTTAATTTTTAATTTTACATTCGCGATATCTTTCCATGTTTTCTCGAGATTTTGAGAATTAATTTTTGGATAATTTCGATAAATATCGATTATTTCAATAACATTGAGATCGTTGAGGTCGTGATTAATATCGTTCTCGGCGATTTTTTCAAGGGTTTCATTCATTTTATCAGAGAAGAATAATGCCGGATTATTCCAGCAATCATCACACACATATCTCTCATCATACGGACCGTGACGTTTTCCTTTGATCTCAAAACCACACGAGGAACAAATCATTTTACCTCACCGTTCTTTTCTGGGTATAACCCAAAAGCCTCTTCAAATCCCGATGCTTTATTGAATTTATTCACAAGTCCCTCATACGCCGGAAATGCTCCCCCATATCCGATCACACGTCGGGCTTGTTGAACAAGTTGGATTTTATGGATATCCCATAATGGAGAGATATAGGAGTTTTTCTCAATTGTGAACAGGGACTCGTATCTCATTGGATAACATACAATCCCCCAGTTGAGAATATCCCGTACACGAGTAAAAAATTCGTCGGGTGTGTCGGTATAATTGAAAAGGGAATACACAAAGATATCCCTTTTTTTTATCCCTGCTTCGATGAGATGGTCAACAGCTTTTTTTACATATTTCTGTTGATCATGAGAATCGTACGCAATGCGGACCCCGGGGTCCAGGGTTAATGAAGCAATTTTTTTGGCGATTGGCTCACTGATGAGCCTTGCATCAATACCTTGATTGAAATCAACCTTTTTATCGTAATCGCTCAGTTCCTTAAAAATGTTCATTCGGTATTTATTTGCTAAAAAATTATTGTCGAAGAAAATAATTTTTGAATGCTGGTCCAGGACAAAAGGCCTGATACTCTTTTTTAACGAATTCATTTTTCCTTCAAGACGTGGAACCGCACAAAATGGACATTTATTACAGCATCCCCTTGATGAGAAAATGATACTTCCATCCCAATCAGGAACTAAATCATAATCCGGTCGAATATTTTCTGCTTCCTCGAAAAGGCCCCGGTAAATTCTATCCGCACCTGATAATTTTGCATGGTCAGGAAGCAGGGAAGCATAGATACCCCCTAGCCATACCTCTGCCTCAGGAAATTCGGTTTTATAATAGGCAACAGCGTCCCATACGGGCTGACGAGCCCAAGTGAAAAGACTCGTTACATAAATTTTCTTCGGGGTCTTTTTTGGCGTTCTCTGATCCCTTTTTTCAAAATTGATTAACTCGGTCGTGTCTCCTTTTTGTTTATGGTACGCGGAGAGTTTTAACAGACCAATCGGTGGGAACTTAGAATAATAAGCGGGTTCGACGAGAAGGATATGATTGGCCATCAATGATAGGTTAGTGATCTTTGGTAATAAGGATCACGCCCGACAAGGATCAGCAACCCTGTTATGAGATACTCATGGTTTAAAAATTATGTCGTATCTGGAAGTCTCTTACATATTTCATCATGGATTCTTTTAACGAAATCAAGATCATCATCAGAAATTCCTCCTTGCGGAGGATGAGCACAGACATCTCGAATTTGATTTAATTTTGTAAACCAAGCCAAACTTTTTACCTTGCTTTCATTCGGCTTTGCGTCTATTGTATAAGTCTGACCAAATAATTTCCAATTATCCGAAATTATTTCCTTTAAATTAACAAGATAGAGGTATTTCGGATAATTTTCTGGATTGTAGTCTCCTCTCGATGTAGCCTCAGCGGCTACTTTTCCCTTTATTGTTTCCTTTATTCCCTTGTGCCACCACTGATTAATCTCCGGTCCAAATTCTGTTTTCAGCGTTTCAATAACATGATTATGAATTTTTATTTCGATGGCCGGTAGATATTTTTTAGCTTCCTCGTTATTTGTGGTGTCAATTTTTTTGTTAAATTCGATTAAGCCAGATGGTTCAAAATTCGGGTATACTTTATTAATTTCTGATAGAAGTGTAAATTTACTTGCGTCTACACCGGCCTGACCTGTGCGCTTTCTTAATTGTTTCAATGTTTCAAAAGGTGCCACCGATAAATACGACATTACAGGTTTGATATATTTTTCAATTTCTTTTAGTAAAACATTTGATTTAACGGTCCTAACCTGAATTTTATCTTTATAATCTAGGTGAACTAAGATTTCTTTCAAAACCCTCAATGTTGCGATCACGCCGTGATTTGTTCCTAAATACCCCCCATCTCCACTCCCAGCTTCCCACTGTTTCTTTAGCTGAGGGTCTTCTAGATATAACCAATAATATCCGGAAATGATGTCGAAAGCTCTTGTAAACGTAGCGTCCCTATCCTCTTGCGATAAATATCCAGGATCAAGCCCCTTTGATCTTTTACTATGGACGTGCCCCAACAATTGGCTGCGATAGAGTTCATCAGATATTGAAGTCATTGTGATATTTTGTGATTTTTCCTTTTTACGATCCACTTTGATGATTCTATCTCTAAACGGCGATTTTGAGTTGTCGTTCAATTCCTTAATAAGGCGAGATATCAAAGCAAGTAATATTTCTTGAGGATTTTCAGAATTCCAGTGTAAAGTCGCGTAAAGATCGATGAGTAAATTCTTGTTTACTTTTACTTGTTCATGATTAATATCGACAAATAATTTTGCCTGTTTCGGAGCCGGCAAATTTTCAAATGCTATTACTGGTAACGTTGCAGTCTTTGCTTCCTCTAATCCCGAATATCCATATAATCGATGCTGACCATCAATTATCCACGCTATTTGGTATTTGTTTGGAATGTAGAGCGTCCCAAGGGTCGCATTCTTCCCAGACATGCCCTCTGCTACATCAAACCTCAATTCACGGTTTGTGTAAATGTTCAGGACGATACTGGTTGGAAATATTCCTTCATCGTCGTGAATGTATTTCGCGATTTTTTTTATTCTGTTTTTTTGGACCATCCTCTGATAGGTCTTCAGAGAATCTTCATTGGTTTTTGCCCGATGAGATACATATGCGATTTTAAAAAGTTGTTCGGGTTCCATTAAAAATGAATAGAATGTTGTGGTTCCCATACGCCCACGGATAGCGGGTATGGGATCAAGTAAGTGAGGGATATCCCTATTCGGAAACATGTCGTGCAAAAACTGGAATCGGCTGGAGGGGCCCAGATGCTCCGAAAGTTGTCTGTAATAGTCTAGTAATGAAGTATCAATGATCTTAATATTCGCACTATTAGCTCGCTCAATATCATTTTCAGTCAATTCGATATTTTTTACAGCAAGAATCCAGGCAATTTTTAATTTCTCATGTGCCATTATATTTTTATAGTGGGAAAAGATCGATAATTCGATGTCATGCTTTATTCCTGCGCATTGATCAATATCCTTGTCAAGATTTCTTCGTTTATATGATTCTTCAGATGCTTTGCATTCTATTAAGCAAATGCAATGCTCATCCCGCGCAAAAATATCAATCTGTTTTGTAACATTTTGGTTAAATCTTGGAATCTGAAATGATGAATCTGCATTCATTTCCTCGAAACCCATCTGGTATAAAATACACCAGAGTTCATCTTCAAAGCCCGGACCAATATCTTTTAATTTTCGTAATTTGATGGTTTTTTTACTCCTACTCTTTTCTCGTTCCCATCCTTGGGCTTGATAGGCTGTGATGTCCTGTTTTACGAGAGTTTTTTCGAGATATTTTTTATTCCGTTTAGCGAATACTCGATCAAGACCATCTCCAGAAACAAGACCTTCGAACCATGTTGAAATCGGTTTAGGATTGTCATCTTTCCTTTTAGACGCAGCAGATGTCCTAACCATATGGTAAACGATTTTTATTCGGCAAACACTGAAATCAATCTTTCCATTTTAGCGTCGCTTTTGCCGATGAGTGAATTCTTATTATATATTAAAATGGTCTAGGGTGATTTGATTTTTATTATCGGTATCATCAAGCCACTCATCTATCGGTTTTTTTATACAGGAATCCCGCTCAAAATCTAACCACGGCTTTTTGGGGATTAAAGGGTCCAACATCAAATCCAATTTATGTTTATCAATTAGTTCAATTCTATAGCCCCGATCCTGTAAACGATTAACATTTTTACATGCTTCATAGGTAAAATGGTCAGCCGTGGATACGACAATCCCATATCTTTTATCTTCTAGCAGGAGTGTTCCCAATAGATTTCGAATTGTACTGATGCCCTCTGATGATAGGACCTGTTTCCTTCTTTTTACTTGGATTAACCATTCGTTCTTATCAGAGTCAATAAACAGGACATCTATTCCTTTGTCATACGGCTTCCCGATGTGGTACACTTCACAGTTGTTGTAAAAGGAAGAAAAAATTTCCTTTACATATATCTCAAGTTCTTTTGGATCCATCGAATTCCATAAGGATTTATTTCGACGGATGCTTTGAGCTATTTCGGATTTACAATCCTCAGTAATATCTATGTCAAATTCTTTCTTTTTAGATATTGCATGACACCAGGTCTGATATGCATCAAAATCATCACAAGTATAGTCATACAATAAAATTTGCCAAAAAGCACAGTTGGAACAATACCATAATTTTCCCGATTCATAGGTATTTCCATATGAATAATCGTAAGAAAAAATACCGGATCGGGGGGCGAATTCCCCTTCCTTTTGAGTTTTAACAATTAGCTCATTATTACAAAAAGGGCAATATTTCTTAAATTTAAATTCCTGTTGAAGATAATTTTTAATTGACCGATTCCTTCGTTCATTCAGAACAATTTCATTATTTATAATAACTTCATTCTCGTCGAGAATGAGAACATCATAACTGTCGGCTTTCATGATTCATACTTAAGGTGTAAATTAGCCTCTTTCTTGGTTATAATAATTATTTAGATAGAATTGGCCGTTGGTACCGTGTCGGTCATTGGTCAATCTAGTGACTTAGTCGATGCCATGAGACTCCGTGCTGCCTAGCGATACGTCACCTAACGATACGTCAGTGTTATCTTGGGTCTCACAGATCACCGAGACAAAACAGGATATCTGCGGAGCGGTAATGCGGCCGCACCGGGCCGTCGCGACGCCCGGTGCGATCGAGATGAAGTTCGTGTGCCGCGGCCGGTGGACCTACGGTGGCAGGCGAGGGGTGGCGATGTCCCCCGTCCTTCCGCGGCCAATCGTCTAACTGCAAGCGTCCGATACCCTTATCGTCCGTGGGCCTGGCCATACAGTATCCCCCCCGAAGTGAGGTCCCATGAACCGGAATACGCACCTCATCGCGATCTCTACAATCGTGGTGGTCGTCGGCATCGCCGCCGGCCTCCTGCTCTCGGGAGATCTGCAGACAGGGCCGCTCTAGGGGACTCTCGGGCTGGTCCCCGCATCGATCAACCTGAGCGCCTCGGACTGCTCTCCGCGCTTGCGGCGACCAGCGGCAGCGCCTCGTCCATCGCCGGCGCGTATACGACCACGATCGCCGATGCCAGCAGTCGATTCAGTGCGGCTGTGAGCCTCTTCACTCAACGGCCCAGCCCATTATCCTTGAGGTTTCTCGCAGCAGATGCGCCCCCAATCGCATCTCAGGCACATCCCGGCATCGGAGGTTGGCGGGAACTCCGGTTTTCGGACACCCTCGATCATCCGCTCCACCTCGCTCCTCGCCGCGGCCAGCGCCCCGGGCCCGATCGGCACACCCAGGATCCTGCCTGTATCAAAGGCGTAGATGCTGGCCTGGCGAACCTCGAGGCCAAGCGTCGCTGCGGCGAGAGCATAGATCTGGAGCTGCCGATCGGTCTCCTCCCTGCTTTTTATCGCCCACTCCTCGGTCTTTTTGATATCGCGGATCTCGATGCCTCCGTCGCCGTCTCTGAGGAGGAGGTCCATCCGTCCTCTCACAAGCCCCTGTCCGATGAGCATCCAGAACGGAAGTTCAATCCCGGCGATCCACTGTAAAGCCGCCTGGTTCCGTTGCACATAGTCCCTGGTCTTCTGCTCTACGAACATTTTTGCCATTTCCATATCTATCCCCTCCTGCGAGGCGAAGAGAGAGGCAAGGCTTTCATCGACAAGGGCGGGGATCAGTGAATCATCGAAGCCACCGTCCCGGATCTGTTTGTGGACGGTCTCCAGTACCGAGTGAACAGCGCTTCCAGCCTCCATCACCGGACGTCGACTTGAACGGAATCCATACACATGCTGGAGCCTGTATCCGAAGGGGCAGCGTCGGTACGAGCTGAGGTTCGACCAGCTCGTCTCCAGGAACGGTGTCGTGAACATTCGGGGTGCGACTTCGGCCGGACTGACCGGATTCGCGGCCGGTTTCACGGGAAATGCATCATCGACGCCGTCCCTGGGAAACTCATCAAAGAAGATAGAAGGTTCAGCTGCTGGCTCTTCGCTCCCCATCCCCCGGCGGTTGGAGGAGAGGTAGAGATACTTCTCGCTCCGGGTTATGCCGACGTAGAAGAGCCGCCGGTCGTCCTGAGTATCGCCAGCATATCGGTCTCGATCGAAGAGGCGAGGGGATACGAACCACTTCTTTCGCTTCGTCCAATCCGGGGAGAACTCCTCCTCGTTGAGCTGGGGCATGAACACGACCGGGAAATGGGAGCCCTTTGCGCCATGGATGGTGGAAAGGGTCACAGCGTTGGGGAGAGCATGCCGGTCCGGGCTCCGCTCCCTGGCTGCATATCGTAACTGATCCCGAACGTACTCGCCGAAATGGCGCATCATCAATTGCGTCATCCGGGGATAGAACCGTTCGAAGGCGCTGATATACTGTGATAACTGTCCGAGGTTGTAATACCAGGAGGGCTCGGGGAAGGGGGCCGTATCGGCACCCATGGCCTGGAGGATCCGGTGATAGATCGTCTGAATGCTGAGATCACTGGCGCCATCAACCTCTTCCCTGAGGGCGGCCATGGCAGGGGAAAAGCCGGGTCTATCTGCCGCCTTCCACCCGAGCCCTGCATAGTACTCTTCAATTTGATCGAGGGTCGGGGAAAGAGAGTCATAATCAGGGCGGGGGTCTTCGTCGTTGGGGAAGGGGTAATCGCCGAGATACGCCAGGGCCTGCATGACGACGGTGACCTCCGGACGGGTCAGAAAGTCGCCACCCTGGTAGGCGACCGGAATCCGGGCCCTGTCCAGGGCGGTCAGTAATGGCAACGCGTTGCCCTTCACGGACCGCATCAGCACAGCCATGTCATTGTAGCGGAGAACCGATTGTTCTCCGCGGTTGTTCATATACGGTAGGCCCTGGAGCAGCTGGATCTGCTGAACTATCGCGTCCGCCTCTGCCTCCTCGTCCGCAAAGGAGCAGGCAGCGATATCACCCTTTTGAGTTCGTCCTATTCCTTCCGGCCACGGCTTTACGACCTTTTGCGTACGCCCGCTATTGTTGCCAATCACCTGTGCTGCGGCGGAGACGATCCCCGGCGTGGATGTGAAATTTTCCCGTATCATAACCGGGGTAACGTTGCGGTACTGCAGGCCGAAGGACCTGATATTCTGGTAGTCTGAGCCACTGAAATGGTAGATGCACTGGTCGTCATCTCCAGCGACGCAGAGGTTGCCGTGGTCTCCAACCAGGAGCCGGATCACTCTGTCCTGGAGCCTGTTGAAGTCCTCGTAGTTGTCGACAAACACATGCCGGACGCGCTTCTGTTCTGCTGCTAACAGCACCGCGTCTTCCTCGAGGACCTCGATATAGTGGGTTATCGCACCGAGGGGATCCTGGTAGTTCTCCTGGAGGAGGCAGTCGAGATATCTGAGATAGCATTCACGGAAGGGATCCTGGAGGTCAGACGGATTGATTCGTTCTATTCGGACGAGATCAGCGCTGGCGCAGAAGTCACGGATGACCTTGTACTGCGCCCGTTCACCCGCTCTTCCTGGATAGGACTTCCAAAGAGCCTCAAGATTAAGGTCCAGCCAGTGCTTGCGGCAGAAGAGGGAACGCTGCAGGTCGTACAGCATGTCGAACGGGGGACTCAGCGTCGCCTGTGCCAGCCGCTGCTGGCAGTAGTAGTCCATAGAGTTGACATAGAGTCCCGCGATTTTGGAATCCTTAGAATCCGGTACCTTCAGGAGATCATTCAACCGTGAAATCATGGTACCGGTCGCACGGTTGTTAAAAGTGAATACCACGATCGAGTCAGCAGGCACGCCGTCAGCAATGAGCCGGGCGATGCGTCTGGTGATCGTCTCGGTCTTGCCCGAGCCGGGGCAGCCGAGTATTAGCAGTTTTCCATCGCCAAAATTGATCGCCCTCTCCTGCTCGCCAGTGAGCATGGGTGAATGGTCACGGCAATGCTCGATAAAGATGCCGAAATCTTTCTAAGACAGAAGATGGTCAGGTTTGATTTGGTAATCGACTCAGCTCTTCATGGAGCCGTACCATTGCCAGGGTATCCATCTTGCAGTATTCCAGCATCGATAACCTGTTTCGCTCGACCTCCTCCCCTGGTATCAGTCCTTTCGCCATCATCGCGTACGTGACCATGGCCGTATCGCCATCCGAGATATCCAGGTTGGAGTAGGACAGGTCTGGAATAAGAGCAGGAAGCACTATTTTGATTGAGGTCCGCCCTCTGAACTGGGGATGCTTGATGCATTTTACAAATTTTTCGAGATCTACGATCCGACCAATGATAGCTTGAAGCGCGGCTGACAAATCGGGGAAAAGAGTGATCAAACTTGAGATTGTCGTTTTTTCAAAGCTGCTGTAGGTA
>JBDKUZ010000178.1:0-45142 GCA_039679395.1 Methanospirillum sp.
CTGCCGCCGCTTCATCACGGGAAATGCCGAGAACCCGCTCTCCTGCACCAGGGCCTGGACCCGCGAGACCGGGTCGTCGGCCTCGACCGTCACGACGCGGGACGACATCAGCTCCGAGACGAGACCGCGAGGCTCGTGGCGGCTGAGCAGGATCGGAAAGACGTCGGCGAGCAGAACACCGCCCAGCACGCATCCGTCGGCTCCCGCGACCGCGACCGAGTCAGTCCGGTACTCGCGCAGGAGCACGCCGATCCGTTCCAGGCTCGCGTCGGGGGTCACCGACGGAGCCTCGCGGACGAACCCGTCCACGGTCACGTTGGACTTGGTCGCGCCGACCCTGAGGACATCCGAGATGTCGATGTACCCGGCGAGCGCACCGCGTCCGTCCACGACGAGGGCCTCGCGGAAGTGGTCGTCGCGCAGGAGCGAACGGGCCCGGGTCGCGCGGTCGTCGGAGGAGAGCAGCGGGATCTCGCAGAGGAGGTCGGCTGCCGATTTCATCAGAGATGCTCCTCGGCGCGGCAGTTGGAGCAGAGTCCCTGACCGTCGGTCCTGATGAGATCGGATGCGATCAGGCCGCAACGGTCGCAGACCCCGCTCTCGTATCCATCGTCGACCCTGTTGATGGTGATCAGGTCGTTCATGATCTCGTTGATCTCGTTCGCGACGGTCAGGAGATCCCGGACGGTCACGATCCCGATCACCTGGTGGTTCTCGTCGACCACCGGAAGGCGGCGGACGCCGTGCCGAACCATCAGGTAGGCCGCCTCCGAGACGGTCCTCTCGGCGCCGATCGTGATCAGGGGAGTGGACATGATATCGCTGACCGGCACCTCGCCAGGCCTGCGATCGTGCGCCACGACCTTGCAGTTGATGTCCTGCTCGGTCGCGATGCCGATCGGCAGACTGTTCTCGAGCACGATGACGCTGCCGACATCGGCGCGACACATGGCGCGGGCTGCCTCGGCGACCGTGGCGTTGAAATCGATCGTCGTCGGGTTGCGGCGCATCATCTCTTTGAGCTGTACCCTGGTCTCCAGGTGCATGGCGTCGGACGACTTCATCGGATGCTTTCCCCCTGTGCTGGCCTATCTGTCATTATAGTTCATTAAGGTTTTCCGAGATCGATTCTGCGCGGTCTTTTTGGAGATTCGGGCCGTTCTCCGGCCCGACGAGACAGGATAGGCCCCTCTCGGATAAAAGGGTTCGCCATCTCCTCTTCAGCCGGAGAAGGTTATCAAAGGGCTCATTATCCATGAGCCATAACATTTCTATCATTATCGATCGGTGTGCTGCATGGATAGTATCCTGACAAAAGTAAGGAAACGGTTCTCACGGTTATTGCGGGCCTTCTTCAAGAAGGGCCGGTCGAGGATCGGTATCTACGGCCCGCCGAACGCGGGCAAGACGACGCTCGCGAACAGGATCGTCCGCGACTGGACAGGGGATGCGCTCGGCCCCGTCTCGGAGATCCCGCACGAGACCCGGCGCGCCCGGAGAAAGGAGGACGTGACCATCTCGAATGCGAACGGGGACTCGATCGTGATCGACATCGTCGATACGCCCGGGGTCACGACCAAGATCGACTACCACGAGTTCACCGAGTACGGGATCGAGAAGGACGACGCGGTCAAGCGTGCACGGGAGGCGACCGAGGGGGTGGCCGAGGCCATGCACTGGCTCAGGGAGGACATCGACGGCGTGATCTACATGCTCGACGCGACCCTCGACCCGTTCGCCCAGGTCAACATCATGATGGTCGGGATCATCGAGTCGCGAAACCTGCCCGTGGTGATCGTCGCGAACAAGATCGACCTGCCCGACGCAGCGCCGGGCCGGATCAAGTCCGCGTTCCCGCAGCACCCCGTCATCTCCATCTCGGGCCTCGAAGGGACGAACGTGGACGAGCTCTACGAGAAGATGATCGAGTTCTTCGGGTGACCGGGCCATGATTCAGGGAGTACAACTGGACCTGATCTCCGAGGAGCGACTTGCACGTCTCACCTCGATGGAGAAGATCCGGCTGATCCTCGACGAGGTGATGGCCGGCAACATCGTGGTGCTCGAGGCGGGTCTCTCGCCCGAGGACTCGAGCAAGCTGATCGAGATGACCATGATGGAGATCACCCCCGACGGCTTCTCGGGGATCGAGATGGAGACGTATCCGGCCCGCTCGGCGGGCGGCGGTTTCTTCGCCCGCCTCTTCGGCGGGGGCCGCCCGTCGAGCTCGCGCCTGACCGTGATCGGGCCGGCAAACCAGCTCAAGATGCTCCGCAAGGAGCGAGACCTTATCAGTGCCTGGGTCTCATCGCGGTAGTAACCATGCCCCACAAGTGCACGACCTGCGGGCGCGAGTTCGAGGACGGCTCGCAGGACGTCCTCCACGGATGCCCGAGCTGCGGCGGCAAGCGCTTCCTCTACGTCCGTGCCGAGGAACGGCACCGCGACGTGCTCGAGGAGACGCCGCTCGAGGCCCTGGTGGAGGGGGCGCCGCCCGAGGACGTGCACGAGATCCCCGAGGCAGAGGAGACGCCGGCACGGCCTCTTCACGAGTCGATCGAGACGATCCGGATCACCGGGCCCGGGTCGTACGAGATCAATATCGAGCGGCTCTCGAAATCGGACGAGATGGTGATCGGCCTGGGCAAGGAAGGGCTGTACGGCGTCGACATCCTCTCGATGGGCAAACGCAAACGGCATTCCTTCCCCCGCAAAGCGAAGAAGAAGGACGATCTATAGAGATACGACCCGCGCGGGAGACGAACTCGTTCTCCATAACGAGTTTCTGCCCCCGTTCTGGTAGATGGTAGCCGTGAACCGCGCCGCGAGATATAAACTCGCCCGCGGTTTATGGCCGTTTTCGGTCCCTGTTTTTTTGTAAATTCACCCGTGCCTGCCCTCAATGGGGAGGCGGGGATGCGACGGGCCTGGTTTCGGGATCGCCGCCCGCCGCGGGAATAGCTTGGACACGAACGCCGGAGGCCACGGTCGGCAACCTTAAGAGCCGCCCGGGAGATTATATACCCGGCACCGTCGCTGACGTGTGCACGAAGCACCGGTAAGTCCGACGCGCCGCCCCCGCGGTGCGGCCCTGATGGGCTCTGGGATTACGGAGCGTGCGTCTCATCGCTGCTCTTCTCGGGACGAATCGGTATAGGAGTAGAACTATGGCACGAATGCATGCGCGACGGAGAGGCAAGTCGGGATCGGTCCGGCCCCACCGGGACGACCCGCCCGCGTGGTCCACGACCGACGCGGCCGAGATCGAGCAGCTCGTCATCGACCTCAACAAAAAGGAGAAGTCGAGCGCCGAGATCGGAACCATCCTCCGCGATCAGTACGCAGTCCCCGACGTGAAACTCGCGACGGGACGACGGGTCGTCGAGATCCTCGAGGCAAACGGCCTCGGGACCGAGATCCCCGAGGACCTGCGGAACCTGATCGTGAAGGCCCTGGGGATGCGGAAGCATCTCGCTGAGAATAAAAACGATGTCCACAACAAGCGGCAGCTGCAGCTGACCGAGTCCAAGGTCCGACGCCTGGTGAAGTACTACGTCGGGTCGAAGCGGTTGCCGGCCGGCTGGGTCTACAAGCCCGAGACGGCCGAGATCCTGCTCTCGCGGTAACCTCATATGACGATCGATGCCGCCGCCGAACGCATGGCCCGCTTCCTCGGGGAGCAGTCCTACGTGGAGGTCTGCGGCCACCACGATGCGGACGGGATCACGGCGGCCTCGCTCGTCTGCCACGCGCTCTGGCGACGGGGCATCGGCTTCCGCCTCCGGATCGCGGACCGGGTGCCGGTCCTCGAACCCGGCGTAACCACCCTGCTCTGCGACCTCGGCGCCGGCATCGACGAGCTGCCGGCCGACGTGGCGGTCATCGACCATCACGCCCCGGCCGCGAGAGGGGACGGCGTCGTGCTGAACCCCCACCTCGACGGACTCGACGGCGAACGTGTCCTCGCGACGGCCGCGCTCGCGTACATGGTCGCGAACCGGCTCGCGGACTGCCGCGACCTTGCCGGGCTCGCGGCGGCCGGCGTGATCGGCGACGGCCAGGCCTTCGAGGCCGAGAACGAGGAGCTCCTGAACGAGGGGATCGCGAACGGCGTGCTCGAGGTCGAGCGCGGCCTCGCGCTTCCGGGCGGCTCCATCGCCGAGCAGCTCGAGCTCGCCACCGATCCGTACCTTCCGGGAATCTCCGGCGATGCGGGCCGTGTCCGCGAGCTCCTCCGGTCCTCGCTCGGCGAGGACGGTCCCGCTCTCGATCTCCTCCTCTCGCTCGTCGTGCTCGACACGGCGAGGGAAGCGGCGCCGGGCGCGCTGGAGACGCTCTGGGGCGACCGTGTGGTCACGCCGCGCGAGCTCTTCGGCGATGCACGGACGCTCGCGGCCGTGGTCGACGCCTGCGGCAAGGCCGGTCGCGGCGGGCTCGCCGCATCGGTCTGTTTCCGCGCGCCCGGCGCGGCCGCCGAGGCCCGCACGGTCGCGGCGGAGCACCGTCGTCGCGTGATTGGGGCCATCGCGGCCGCCGTCCCTGTCGAGGAGGCGGCGATCGCCTTCCGGATCGAGGACGCCCGGCTCGCGAGCGACGTCGCGTCCGCGCTCGCCGGTCCGCTCGGTCGGCCGGTCCTGGTCGCGGCCGGCACGGACGGCACAGTCCGGCTCTCGGCCCGCGGCGACGGCGCGGTCCCGCTCGGACCGCTCCTGCGGCAGCTGGCCGGCGAGGCCGGCGGCAGCGGCGGCGGACACGCCCGCAGGGCCGGCGCCGTCGTGCCGGCCCCGGCGTTTCCGGCGGTCGCGGCCGCATTCGCGGAGGCGGTCGGCGCATGAGATGCGAGGGCGTCATCACGACCCGGCACGCGCACGCGGCCTGCGTCGCCGCCGCGCTCGGCCCCGACGACCACCTGCTCTGCTCGACCTCGGTCGAGGGCGGCACGGTCGTCGCCAGGCTCGCGGCGCGGGAGTGCGGCTCGATCATCGCGACGATGGACGACTACCTGATGAACTGTCAGATTGCGGAGGAGCAATGCAGCCACGATTCGGCCTGACGGCCGACCTGATCTTCTCGCGGGAGATCCCCGACGAGCTCCGGCCCGAGCTCGATCGGGCCGTCGAGGAGGCGAACACGGTCCTGTTCAGAAAGGGCGTCCCGAAGGACGCGCCGGCCGACGAGGTCGGAAAGATCACGGGCTACGCGGTCGGAGGATCGGTCCTCGCGGTCACGCTCGAGAGCGGAGGCTACACGCGCGCCCACGACGCGCTCTTCCGCTTTCGAAAGCAGATCGCCGGCGTGCTCGGCCGGCACCGGATCGGCCTTCGGGAGATCGAGGTCCGATCCTTCCGGGTCGAGCTCCGGGGCGAGGTCCCCGAGGGGCTCTGCCTCCCGAAGCTCCCGTTCATCCGATCGGCCGAGGTCGGTCCGGACCGGATCGCGCTCGAGCTCGCGGTCACGGCCGCCGACCTGGAGAAGCGGATCCCCGACCGGCTGATCCGGCTCGTCGAGGAGAAGGCCGAGGCGGCCGCGTACGGCGGCAAGGCCGAGCACTGGGAGCTCCTGTACGAGTCCCCCAAGCGCGAGTTCCGATTCCGCGAGGACCCGACGCCGGAGATGGTCCGGCGCGGCTGGATCAAGCACGCCGTCTCGCGGGGCCAGTGGATCCACGGCCCCCAGTCGACCCGGCTCTTCAGGGCGTTCGAGGCGCTCGTGCTCGAGGAGATCGTCGAACCGCTCGGCTTTGCGGAGATGATCTTCCCCAAGCTCGTGCCCTGGGAGGTCTGGGAGAAGTCGGGGCACGCGAAGGGCGTCTACCCCGAGATCTACTACGTCTCGGTCCCGAAGACCCGCGACCCCGCCTACTGGGAGGAGGTCGCGGACTACTTCAAGGTCACGGGCGAGGTCCCGGTCGACCTGATCCGCGAGAAGATCGACGGGCCGATCGGCGGGCTCTGCTATGCGCAGTGCCCGTCGTTCTGGCCGTTCCTGGGGGGAACCACTCTCACGAACGACTCCCTCCCGGCCCGGGTCTTCGACCGCTCGGGGACCTCGCACCGGTACGAGTCCGGCGGGATCCACGGGATCGAGCGCGTGGACGAGTTCCACCGGATCGAGCTCCTCTGGCTCGGGACGCCCGAACAGACGGTCGAGACGGCCGACCTGCTCCACGAGCGCTATCGGCGCCTCTTCGACGAGGTGCTCGAGCTCGAATGGCGCAGCGCCCGGGTGACGCCCTGGTTCATGGCCCAGGAGGGCATGCTCGGCGGCGAGGGCGCCTCCGAGCGGATCGGGACGACGGACTACGAGGCCCTGCTGCCCTACTCGGACGACTGGCTCGAGTTCCAGAACGTCTCGGTCAACGGCGACAAGTACCCGAAGGGGTTCAACGTGAAAGTCCAGTCGGGCGGCGACCTCTGGTCGGGCTGCTCCGGGATCGGGCTCGAACGCTGGACCGCTGCGTTCCTCGCACAGAAAGGCTTCGACCTCGACGACTGGCCGGCGGGAGTCCGCCGGCGGTTCGGCGATGCACATGAGATCTTCAGATTCGTATAACCACAGGTGAATGAATGGCAAAGAAGAAGCAGTCCGGACGGCGCGTTGAGGGCTGGAAGGCGAAGACCTGGTACAAGGTCCACGCCCCCGAGACCTTCAACGCCGCCCCGATCGGCGACACCATCTCGGCCGACACCGAGAACATGATCGGTCGCGTGATGAACGCGACCCTCGGCGAGATCAACAACGACTACGGCAAGCAGCACGTCAAGATGAAGTTCCGGATCGACCGGGTCGCGGGCGACGCGGCCTACACGGAGTTCGTCGGCCACGAGCTGACCAAGGACTACCTCCGCTCGCTCGTGAAGAGGCGTTCGAGCCGGATCGACGCACACGTGATCGGCACGACCAAGGACGGCGTCCGGGTCCACATGACCGTGACCTGCTACACGCTGATGGCCGCCGACTCGTCCCAGATCCACGAGATCCGGAAGCGGATGTCGACGCGGGTCATGGCCTTCCTCGCCGAGAGCGACTGGAAGACCGTGGTCGAGGGCATGGTCACGGGCGCGCTCGCGAAGGACCTGATGACCGATGCACGGGCCGTCTTCCCGGTCCGGCGGATCGAAGTGATCAAGTCCAAGCTGATCAGCCGCGCCCCCGCGGTCGCAGCCTGAACATCCCCTCTTTTTCACGGAAACGGATCCCGCCCGAAGCGGCGAAGGTCCACACGGTCGTCCTCGATCCGGAGGTAGGTCCGGCTCTCGTCCCCCTCACCGATCCAGGAACCGGCGTTCGCGATCAGCCCGTCCGCCGAGACACTCGGCCGGTGAGTATGGCCGTACACGAGACGATCGCCGGCCTCCATACCGAGCAGAAGGTGGCGTGCCGGCGAGTTCGCGAGGTCTTCGGCCGCCCCGATCGATTCGCGCTCGACGGGCGGGCGCCGGACGGCTTCCCCCCTGCCCGAAAGGTCGAGGCCCCCCGCGTAGAGATCGTAGAGGCGGCCTGTAACGGTCCCCCCGATGTCGCCCATGGCACAAAGCCGCTCCGAGAGCATCTCGTAACCCTCGACAGAGAGAGGCTCAAAGGCGCCGTAGACCTCGAGCTCGTACCCGTGCACGAAGAGGTTGGTCCGCCCGTCCTCCTCGAGCAGGAGCCGCTTCGTGATCGGGAATGGCCCTCGCTCCGCCCATCGTTTCGAGATCGCAAGGAGCGCGTAGTCGTGATTGCCGGCGACGCATTGCACGCGCCACCCTTCGAGCCCGATCAGCCGTTTAATCAGCGCGCTCTGCTCGATCATCAGCGGCCCGTTACGGCGACGCCAGAAGTCGAAGATGTCGCCAAGCAGGACCAGTGTCCCGGGCTCGGACGAAGCGCAGGCCTCGAGAAACCCGAGGAAGGCCGGGACATCCGCATCCGGGTGACCGGCATGTACGTCCGAGGCGACAAGGATCACGGCGATCACGTCCTCATCGAACGATGTTGCATTTAAACATGGCGGCCGGCACATCTATGGCGGACGAAGGCGCACGCATACCCGATGACCGCCCAGAGGATCCTGCTGATCGTCCTCGACGGGATTGGCGACCGGCCGTCCCCGGCCCTCGGCGGGGCGACCCCGCTCTCGGCCGCGCGGACGCCCGTGCTCGACCGCATGGCCCGCGAGGGCGTGACCGGAATCATGGACACAATCGCGCCCGGGATCCGACCGGGCTCGGACACCTCGCACCTGGCCCTGCTCGGCTATCCGCCCGAGGACTGCTATACGGGCAGAGGGCCGCTCGAGGCCGAGGGGTCGGGGATCCGCATGCGTCCGGGCATGATCGGCTTCCGGGCGAACTATGCGACCCTCGACCCGGACGGGATCGTGACCGACCGGCGCGCCGGGAGGATCCACGGGACCGAGCCGCTCTCCAGGGCGATCGAGGACGGCGTCGACCTCCTCTCCTCCTTCGGTGTCTCCTTCCGCTTCGTCTCGGGAGCGGGCCACCGCGCCGCACTCGCGCTCGAGGGCACCGGGCTCGGCGATGGCGTCGGGTCGAACGATCCGAAGCACGAGGGCGTCGCCCCTGCCCGCTTCGAGCCGACGACGCTCCGGCCCGAGGACGCGAAGACCGCGGCCGTCCTGAACGAGTTCGTCCGGCAGGCCAGGCCGATCCTCGCCGACCATCCGATCAACCGCGAGCGGATCGCGCAGGGCCTGCCCCCGGCGAACGAGGTGCTGCTCCGCGGCGCGGGGCTGATGGGGCACTTCGAACCGTTCGGCGAACGCTACGGCCTCTCCGGAGCCGTGGTCGCGGCCGCGACCCTGATCACCGGGATCGGGAAGGTCGTCGGGCTCGAGACGGTCCATGTCGAGGGCGCGACGGGATCGGTGGACACGAACCTCGATGGCAAGGTCCGGGCGGTCGTGGACGCGCTCGAGACCCACGGGTTCGTGCTCCTGAACATCAAGGGGGCGGACGAGTCCGGCCACGACGGCAAGGCCGAACAGAAGCGCGACTTCATCGAGCGGATCGACGGCGCGCTCGCCCCCCTCCTCGACCTGCCCGGGACCGTGATCGCGGTCTGCGGCGATCATTCGACCCCCTGCACGGTCATGGACCACTCGGCCGACCCGGTCCCGGTGCTGGTCCGCGGCGAGGGAGTCAGGCCGGACAGGGTGGAGCACTACGACGAGTTCCGCTGCGCCGAGGGCGGTCTCCACCGCATCCGGGGGCGCGATCTTCTGCCGACCCTGCTCGACCTGATCGGCAAGGCTCATAAATACGGGGCCTGAAACAGTGTACAGCACGCGATAATGGACGATCCCGCGCCCGCACTCCTCGATCGGTGCACGATCCCCGACGGAACCGAGCTCCAGGAGCATATGCTGATGACCGGAAGGGCCATTCTGGTCGGGGACCGCTGCCGGATCGATTACGGCCTCTCGGGCGCCGAGGTCGTGGTCGCCGAGTTCTGCCGGGTCAACGGAGCGGTGACGGCCTCGGGCGACGTCCGTATCGGCAACTGGACCGAGGTCGCCGGCGACGTCAGGACCGACGAGGACGCCTATCTCGGCGAGGGCGTCAGGATCGCGGGCCGGCTCTCGGTCGCGGGCGACCTCGACATCGGCGACAACGTGAAGATCGAGCAGGGGTTCGAGGCCCGGGGCTGGATCCAGATCCGCAACCCGCTCCCGGTGATCGTCTACTTCATGCTCTACCTGATGGCCATGCTCCGTTTCGAGCACGAGGACGAGGTCGACCGGTTCATGACCGAGGTGCTCGGCGACGACGAGACGCCGTTCGAGACCCCGCTCGTGGTCCCGCCGGGCGCGATCTTCGACATGGAGCGGCTCGAGGTGCCCGGAGAGATGACCATCGGCTCGGACTGCCGGCTCCACGGCAACGTACGGGGGAAGGTCGTCGAGGTCGGGAGGAACACGATCCTCTTCGGCTCGATCCGGGCCGCGGACCGGATCGTGATCGGGCCGGAGAGCGTCATTCATGGCACGGTGGCGTGCGGCGGGACGATCGAGGTCGCCTCTGGGGCCCGGGTGCTCGGCGACCTGGACGGACGAACGATCGAGGTCCACGAGCGCGCGCTCGTGGACGGGACCATGCGGGCTCCCGAGGGCCTGCGCATACTCAGGGCGACGTGATACAGCGATGGTGACGGCCGCAGAACTGATCGAGGTACCGGAGCTCCGGTTCGTCGAGCCGAGCTTTGCCGAACTGACGGACGAAATCTACTCCTCGGTCACCCCCGAGTTCGAGGCGACGGACGGGCGCCTCCTCGTGGACGAGAACGACGATCCGATCGCAATCGCGCTCCGCGACGACGACGCCTGGAACGCGACGACCTTCCTGTACCGGACGCCGTCCGTGATCTGGCTGGAGCGATTCGAGGAGACCGGCGGCGCGATCTACCAGGAGCCCCGCGAGACCTGGGCCCGCGCGGTGCGCGCCCATTACGCCGAACGAATCCGGGCCGAGGTCCTTCCCGCGGCCAACGACCTTCCTTCGGACCGGTTCGCGAAGGCCCGGGAGCTCGTGGTCGAGCACCTGGGCGTGCGCGATGGCGTCCCGGCGATCGATGCCTGCTGCGGGTCGGGGATCGGCGCCGCAGTGCTCAGGTCCATCGGTATGGCGCCGCTCTCGTACGACAACGATGCGGCCCTGATCGCGCTGGGCCTCGCCGAGGGCCGACTCCTCTCCGAGGAGGTCTGCTGCATCGACGGAGCCTTCGCGACCGATTACATCGACCCGGCGCCGGTCGGACTCGCGCTGATGGTCGGACAGTGCTACCCGGGGCTCAACGACGAGCTCTGGCGCGAGCTCGTCCTGCAGCTCCTCGCTCTCTCGGACGAGACGCTGATCACGCTCGGGACCGAGCCGGAGGCCGCACTCGTCGCCGGCTGGATCGTCGAGGCGGGCCGCGGGGTCGAGGTCGTCGAGAACGAGCGGGACCCGATCTACGACCGCTGGGTCTGCCTGGCGAGCCGGTAAGACCGCCGCGTTACGGGATGGACCGGCACTCACCGGACACTGAGAATATCCTTAAGTAGAAGCCGCTCCAATCAGCAGCCCGCGCTACCGTGCGCAGGAGCCCGGTCCATGCCCCGCCATCTCACCTCCATCCTCGTTCTCGCCGCCATTCTGATGATCGTCGGCACGGCCGGATGCATCGCGCAACCAACGGTCGCTGTCGAGGGGGTCCGGGTCGGGACATTCACACCCGCGAACACGACCCTCCAGGTCGAGGTGCAGGTCACGAACCCGAACTCGTTCGACATCCCCCTCAAAGACGTCACGTTCACGGTCTCCTCGGTCGAGGCCTACGGAACGAGGCGCCTCGGCGACGGGCGGACCGGTCCCTTCACCCTGCCGGCCCGCCAGTCGATTACGAAGACCGTACCGGTCACACTCGACAATCAGGCCCTGCTTCAGGCTGCTCTCGCGACGGTCCAGGCAGGCCAGGACCGGATCACCGTCCGCGTCAGCGGCACCATCTCCGGTGACGTCTACGGCATCCTGACCGTGAATGTGCCTTTCACCCAGGACCAGACGATCCTGCTCCAAGAGCTGCTCGGGATGGCCGGCGTGCCGGTCACCGAGACCCAGATACGGCAGGTGCTCGGCGCAGCCCGCGGGGGCCCGGGTATCACGATCGTGGTCGGGTGAGTATGAACCGCGATAGCCCGAACGAACACCGGGTGGCGGCTCTCAACGCCCACCGCATTCTCAGCCAGGCTGCGGGGCGGCACGGCACGGCCGGCAGCGAGAGAAAGAATACCAAAAGCACTTCGGAGAGATCGGCCAGGGTCGATGCCGGGCGTGCGCCGACGGCGGAGTGATCGCTCCTCAGCCGGGTTTCGCGGGGGACTCCCCTTCCGCCGTGAGTCGATACGGGCAGGCGGACGGGCTCCCGAACGGACACGCCGGCTTCTCCTCCTCGGGCGTCCAGCTGCCGCCGTACGAGATCGGCTCGGCGAACGAGACCTCGCGCGTCCTCGGATTGGCGATCAGCACCTTCCCTCCGGGCCTCAGGAGGTAGATCAGGCAGCTGAACCGGGCCCTGCCGAGGGAGAGCTCGTACCCGCCATCGGGCCAGCGGCGGAGGGCTGCGTCCAGGATCTCCAGGCGCATCTCGACGTCGTAGTCGACCTTCGCCTCGGCGATCTCGATTCCGTTCGCCTGGACGATGTACTTCACGTAGTACTCCCACGGGTCGAGGGCCAGGCGGAGAGGGCGTGCCGGGCCGACCGTAAACGTCTTCATCCCCTTGCCCCCTCCCTCCGCCTCCATCGCGTCGACAGTCGCGCTGATCATGCCCTGAGTCAGGTATCGCGTCAGGATGTCGGCGGCCTGGAGCGCCGCCATCTCGACGGCCCTCTTCGCCGGGAGACCCGCCATCCGGTAGTACTTCGCAACTCCGGAGAGCTCCGCTTCACCCTTCTTTCGCATCTGCCCCGCGACTTCAGCCGCAAACGCGGTCCGGTCGAACGGCTCCCGCTGCCGCTTCTCGTCTGCCTGCTGCCTATCGTTCACGTCGCATCCCTCCTCGCACCTCGATCCCGATCTCCGCCTCCTTCCTCTTCGGCGCCGCGTTCGGTCGTCGCAGTCCGCCCCGCGCCTCGACTGTCAGACCCGGAACCCGGTCCTGCGACGGGGAGAACCTGCCGACCCCTTTCACGAGCGCGACCCCGCCAGCCAGCAGGCCGACGGCGGCGACCGCCACAAGCCACCAGGGAAAGGTTGGCGGCGGCTGGATCTCCGTCACGGTCGGGGTGACCACGGTAACGGTCACCGTGGGCGGCACGGTCGTCGGTGTGACGGGCGGCGTCTCCTGCCCTCCGACCGAGATGTTCCGGGCGGTCGTCGACGTGCCGCCGGGGCCCTCGACGGTCAGGCGAACGGCGAATGGGCCGGCCCGTACATAGACGTGGGCGGGGTTCGGGTCCGTGGAGGTAGTTCCGTCCCCGAACTCCCAGCGCCGCGCTGTCACGGGACCGGTCGAGGTGTCGGTAAAGTGGATCCTCAACCGGTTCGCGGCATCGGGAGCCCAGGTGAAGGCGGCGACCGCAGGGGCGTCGGGTGGTGGCTCGGTCGGGGTGAGAGATTCGATCGGGCTGTTCACGAAGACCGGCATGGACCGGGTCGTGGACTGGCCGTCGCTCTGGAACGCGGTGACGGTGATCGTGTACGGGCCGCTCGCGGCGTAGACGTGGGAGTTCGGAACCGCGTGGTCCTCGACCGTATCGTCGCCCCAGGTCCAGCCGATACGGGCGATCGTGGCGCCCGCGCCGGCCGTCGCCGTCCCTTCGACCGTGACCGTGAACGGCGGCGTCGAGCTCGGGTACAGGACCAGGGCCGGCGGGGCTATGGGGGATTGGGAGACCGGGGGCGTGGGGGTCCGGGCCCGGTCGACGATCACGGTCTTCCGTACCGTATCGGTCCCGCCGTCGTTCGAGACCGTGAGCGAGACCTCGTAGTCGCGCGCGTCTCCGAACGTGTGCGAGGGGTTCGGCTCCGCGGAGGCGGAGCCGTCGCCGAAGGACCACTGCCACGCGTCGGCGCCCGTCGAGCGGTCGTCGAAACGGACCGTGAGCGGGGCCGTCCCGTTCGAAGGAGAGAACGAGAAATCCGCCGCGGGGGGTTCGACCGGGGGCGAGGGAACCGTAATCGTCCGGATCTCTTTGTCGAACGCCCCGTAAGGGCCGGAGACTGCGAGGGTCGCGATGTAGTCGCCGGGCCGGGCGTAGGTATGGACCCAGACGCGGTCGTCGGTGTCGGAGGAGTTCCCGTCCCCCGCCGTCCAGTGCCGTGCCGTGACATCGCCGCTCGAGGTATCGGTGAAGCGGACGGTCAACGGTCCGATCACCTCCCAGGCGAACGATGCCTCGAGAGGACCCGCGACCGCGATCGTCCGTTCCCCCGTCTCCGTCCAGGAATCGATCTCGTGGAGGCGGACGCGCAGTCCGACCACGTACTCTCCTGCCGCCGGGTAGACATGCCGGGGGTTTCGCTCCGTGGAGGCGGCGCCGTCGCCGAAGGACCACTCCCAGTCCAAGGGCCCGGGCGCGGACAGGTCCGTGAACTGGACCGTGAGGGGCTCCCCGGGGACCGGGTTCGCGTTGAACGCGGCGTTCGCGAGTACCGTCTGGACGAGTGCAAGAACGAGGAGACCGGCAACGGGCGTGACGACTGCGAACGCGCGCCAGCCGGAACGGGCCCTCACAACCCCATAATTGGCCGCGTATTATTTCCGCGATAGGATAAGACTTTCGAAACGGAGCGAGATCGTGACCATTTCGTCCACCGGGCGCCGTTACGATCGGACCCGATCCGGGATCACTCCCGCTTCGAGGGGGGGATCGGCAGCCGGATCCCCTGTCTTACGCGAAGATCATCGTCCCGACGCCGTCGCGAGTGAAGAGCTCGAGGAGCAGGTTGTGCTCGGTGTTGCCGTTGATGATATGCGCGAACCGGACGCCGGCCTCGAGCGCGCTGCACATCCCCTGGACCTTCGGTATCATGCCGCCCGCGACGGCCCCGGAGCCGATCATCGCGAGGGCCTCGTCCATGGAGAGGCGGCGGTAGACCTTCGTGCGGTCCCGGTCCATGACGCCGTCCACATCGGTCATGTTGATCAGCTTGTAGGCCTTCAACGCGACCGCGATCATCGCGGCCGCCGTGTCCGCGTTGATGTTGAGCGAGTTGCCGTCGCGGTCGATCGCGATCGGAGCGACGACGGGGATGTACCCGGCGTCGAGCAGAGTGGAGAGGAGCGCCGGATCGACGACCAGGATCTCGCCGACGTGCCCGAGGTCGACCTGCTCGTCGTGGTCCCCGATACGGACGAGCTGCGGGCCCATGCGCCGCGCGACGAGGAGGCCGCCATCGTTTCCGGAGAGGCCGACCCCGTGCGCGCCGCTCTTCTCGAGGAGGGAGACGATGTTCGACGAGATCTTCCCCACGAGCACCATCTGCGCGACCTCGAGGGTGTCTTCGTCCGTGACCCGGAGGCCCGCGACGAACTTCGGCTCCTTGCCGAGCGCCTTCATCTTCTCCGTGATCTCGGGCCCGCCGCCGTGGACGAGCACCACGTGGATGCCGATGTAGTGCAGGAGCACCACGTCCCGGATCGCGGCCTCGAGCACGGCCGGATCGACCATCGCGTGGCCCCCGAGCTTGATCACCATGACCGTGCCGCTGAACTGCCGGATGTACGGCAGGGCCTCGGTCAGAACTTCGACCTGTCTCATGTCGTGTACTTCCCGTTGATCTCGACGTAGCCCTCGGTCAGATCGCAGCCCCAGGCCGTGGCCTCGCCCTCGCCGGATGCGAGGTCGAGGGTGAAGACGACCCGCTTTCCGGCCATCGCGGCCTTCGCGCGAACGAGGTCGACCACGATCTCGCCCCGCGTCACGAGCGGCACGGCGCAGTCGCCCTCGCCGATCGAGAGCGAGAGCGCGTACGGGTCGAACTCGATCCCGGCCCGGCCCGCGGCCGCGATGATCCGGCCCCAGTTCGGGTCCTCGCCGTAGACCGCGGTCTTGACGAGGGGAGATCCGACGATCGTCCGGGCCACGGCGGCCGCGTCCTCCTCCTCGGGCGCGCCGGTCACGGTCATCTCGATCAGCTTGGTCGCGCCCTCGCCGTCGGCCGCGATCTGGATCGCGAGCGCGCGGCAGCAGGCCTCGAGCGCCCGCTCGAACGCGTTCGGCGCGACCCGGCCCGCCGCCCCGGTGGCCGTCAGGAACGCGACGTCGTTCGTCGAGGTGTCGCCGTCCACCACGACGCGGTTGAAGGACCGGTCCGCGGCGAGCCGCAGGGCGGCCGAGAGGATCGGCTGCTCGATCGCGGCGTCGGTATAGAGGAACGCGAGCATGGTCCCCATGTTCGGCGCGATCATGCCCGAACCCTTGCAGATCCCCGCCACCGAGAAGCCGTCGCCGCGGATCAGCGCGTGCTTCTCGACGAGGTCGGTCGTCATGATCGCCTGCGCCGCCGCCGCCTCCGACTCCCCGGTGCGCGCGAGCGAGCCCGTGAGGCAGCCCGCCTGCCGCTCGATCCGGGGAAGGTCGAGGTACCGGCCGATCACGCCCGTCGAGGCCACGCCGACCTCGCGCTCGTCGACCCCGAGCGCCCGGCCGCCGATGGCGGCCATCGCGGCCGCGTCCTCGAGCCCGCGCCGGCCGGTATGGGCGTTCGCGCAGCCCGAGTTCGCGATGATACCGCCGAGCCGGCCGTGCCGGATCCGGTCCATCATCAGTTCGATGGGGGGCGCCCTGGCCACGTTCGAGGTGAAGACACCGGCTGCGGTCCCCTCGGCCCGGATCAGGGCGAGGCCGTACTTGCCCTCTTTGACCCCAGCTGCTTCGACACCGTCGATCGCGCAGATCGACCTCATGCCGCGGGCTCCCGCCCGACCGCCAACCCCTGGACGATGTCCGAGCGGGTCACGATCCCGATGAGCGCGGCCCCGCGCATCACGGGGAGGCGGACGATGCCCTCGCGGAGCATCAGCGCGGCCGCGTCCTCGATCGCGGCCTCGCCGCTGATCGTGATCGGCGGCTCGCTCATCACCCGGCTCACGGGCATGGTCCCGATATCGGCGAGCGCCGCCTTGGTCTTCTCCCAGTTGATGAACTCGCGGATCGGCACCTCGATGATCTCGAGCGGCGACGGCAGCCAGAGGTCCTCCGAGGGCGGCCGGGTCGAGAGCAGGGCGAGCAGGTCCGAGTCGGTCACCATGCCGACGAGCCGCGTTCCATCGAGGACGGGCAGTCCGCCGATATGGTGTTCCCGCATGATCCGTGCCGCATCCCGGACGCTCGCGTCCGCCTGGACCGTGAGAGGGTCCGGGGTCATGATCTCGATGACATTCATGGTTCTTCCTCAGGGGGCGACGCCGGGCATTCGGAGCCCGTCGTCCTCGGGGTAGCCGCACATCAGGTTCATGTTCTGGATCGCCTGGCCGGCCGCGCCCTTGACCAGGTTGTCGATCGCCGAGACCACGACCGCGCGGTCCTCGGCCACCTCGACCGCGAGGTCGCAGAAGTTCGAGCCGCGGACAGACGAGAGGGTCGGCCGCTGGTACCGGACAAAGCGCTCGTCCTTGTAGAAGTCGCGGTAGAGCGCCTCGACCGCCTCCTGCTCCATCGGCTCGGAGAGCAGGACGTGAGCCGTGGTCAGGATCCCGCGGTTGATCGGGAGGAGGTGGGGCGTGAAGTAGCAGCGCGCGAGCGAGCCGAGGGACGCGAGCTCCTGCCGCATCTCGGCCAGGTGACGGTGGTTCGTCCACTTGTACGCCGTGACCGTGTCGCCCACGTTCGGATAGTGCGTGACGGCCGACGGGTTGTCCCCGGCGCCCGAGACTCCGCTCTTCGAGTCGTAGATCACGGTCTCGGCCATGCGCGCCAGCGGCGCGGCCGCGAGGGTCGCGCCGGTCGGGAAGCAGCCGGGGTTCGAGACGAAGTCCTTTCCGATGATCGCGTCGCGGTGGAGTTCGGGAATGCCGTACGGCGCCGCGAACCAGGCCGTGTGCTCGACCTCGTACACCGCCTCGAAGACCGCCTTCGGCAGACGGTAGTCGGCGGAGAGATCGACGACACGGATGCCGCGGTCGAGAAGCGGCCGGACGTACTGCATCGCGGCCGTGTGCGGCACGGCGAGGAACGCGAAGTCCGCGTCGATGGCATCGACCGCCGGGTTCGTGAACGCGATCTCGGAAAAGCCGGCGAGCTGGGGGTGGACGCGCGTGAGCGGAATGCCGTCGTGCCGCCGCGAGGTCGCGACGGTCACCTCGGCCGAGGAGTGGGAGGAAAGCAGGCGGACCAGGTCGCCGCCCGCGTACCCCGAGGCCCCGACGATGGCGATCTCCATGCGCATATATCGGAGCGGGCGCGGTTTAAGAGGATCGATATCACCGGATGATCTTCGCGATCGAGAGTTCGAGGATGTCCTCGGCCCCGGCCGCCTTCAAAAGCGGGATCAGCCGGTTCACCTCGGACTTCTGCACGACCGTCTCGACCGAGAAGTAGTCGATCCCGAAGAGCGCCGAGACCGTCGGGCGCTTGAGCGCGGGCAGCGCGGCCATCACCGCGTCGACAGAGCCCGCGGGGACGTTCATCGAGAGGAGGGTCCGGCTCCGCGCGTCGAGCACCCCGAGGAGGAGGGTCGTGATCTCGTCGATCGCCCGCCGCCGCTCGGGGTCGGCCCAGGCCTCGCGGTTCGCGACGATCACCGTGTACGACTCCATGATCTGGCCGATGATCTTCAGGCCGTTCTTGCGGAGCGTGGTCCCGGTCTCGGTCAGGTCGACCACGACGTCCATCAGGTCGGGGACCTTGGCCTCGGAGGCGCCGTACGACGGGAAGAGCCGGACGTCGATGCCGAGGTCGGCGAAGAACCGCCTGGTCAGATCGGGGTACTCGGTCGTGACCCGCGCTCCGGGCCGGATCGCTCCGACCGTGTCGGCCGGGTCCGACGCGTGGACCGCGACCACGATCCGGACGGTGCCCTCGCCGGTCTTGGAGTAGTTGAGCTTCGCCACCTCGACCACGTCGGCCCCCGTCTCGTGGACCCAGTCGAGCCCGGAGATCCCGAGGTCGAAGTATCCCATCGCGACGTACTGCGGGATCTCCTGCGGCCGCAGAATCTTCACCTTGCCGACCCGGTCGTCCCGGATCGTCGGGCTGTAGTCGCGGTCGGTCCGGCGGACCGCGAGGTCGGCCTCTCTGAAGAGCGCGAGGGTCTGCTCCTCGAGCGATCCCTTCGGGAGCGCGATGCTGATCATGCAAAGAGCGTGCGCCGGAAAAGCGGATAAAGGGGGATCAGTCGAGCAGGTGGACCACGAAGCCCGAGAGGACCTTCGGCTCGAACCAGGTCGACTTGGGCGGCATCACCAGCCCGGCATCGGCGCAGTCGAGCACGGTCGCGATGGAGATCGGCTGGACCGCGAACGCGGCCGCGAACTCGCCCGCGTCGACGGCCTCGGTCAGCCGGGTCAGGGGCTTCGCGCCGCCGAGGTACTGGAGGCGCGGGTCGCCGCGCGGATCGGTGATCCCGAGGACGTTATCGAGGATGCGGTCCTGGAGGAACTGGACGTCGAGGCCGCGGATCAGGCCCTCATCCTGCTCGCGCGGGAAGGAGAGCTCGTACCACTGCCCGGGGAGGTACATATGGAGGACGCGCCGGTCCCCCGTACACGGCGTTCGCGGCGGAATATGGAAGCCGTGGGCGTCGACCCCGTCGATCGGCTCGACCGTGCCGAGTGCCCGCAGTGCGCGAAGCCACGCCTCGGGCGTGAGCCCGCCGAGGTCGGTCACGAGCCGCGAGTACCCGTGGAGCCGGACCCGCTCGTGGGCGAAGAGGACGGCCATGAACCGCTCGGACTCGGTCGAGGCGGTCCCCGCGGCGCGCCGGGCCTGGGCCACGGCGACCGCCGACTTCGCGCGGTGATGGCCGTCGGCGATGTAGAGTGCATCGATCGCGCCGAACGCCGACTCGAGGGCCTCGACCGCGGACGGGTCGTCGACCCGGTGCAGCCGGTGACGGACCCCCGCGTCCATCGAGACCTCGGCCGAGACCGGCACGCTCCGTGCCAGCTGCTCGAGCCGGGCGTGCAGTCCTCTCGGGTCGCGGTAGAGGAGGAAGACCAGGCCCGTGTTCGCGTTCACGGCCTCGATATGGCGCGTCCGGTCGCGCTCCTTGTCGTACCGCGTCTGCTCGTGCCGCCGGATCAGGCCGGACTCGTAGTCGGCGGCATCGACACAGGTCACGATGCCGACAAAGCTCCGGTCGCAGGTCGCGACCTCGTAGATGTAGAACCCCGGCGACGGGTCCTGGAGCATGAGCCCGCCGGCGAGCAGGGCGCGGAACCGCTCGCCCGCCAGCGCGTAGACCCGGTCGTCGTCGGGCTTCACGCCCGGAAGGTCGGCATCCGAGCGGATCACCGAGAGGAACGAGAGCGGGTTCTCCGCAAGGACCGCCCGGGCCTCGGGAGCCGAGACGACGTCGTACGGGACCGACGGGATCGCCTGCGCCTGGGCGGGGGCGGGCCGGACGCCGGCGAACGGATGGATCTGCACCATGGCTTCGCGTACTCTGGGGCGTGAACCGACAAAAAGCCCGTGCCCGACTCCGATCCCAACCATCATATGGGGGATCGGCCAACCTGACTGGACGATGATGGCGGAGCCGTTCCAGATCCACCGGGCCCGGGTCCACGACCTCCCCGGGATCGCTGAGATCGAACGGGTCTCGTTTCCCGACCCCTGGGACCAGTCCACGCTCGCGTGGGTCCTCGAGTACTGCGGCGATTTCTTCTTCGTGGCCTCGGCCGGCGGCGCAATGGCCGGGTTTCTCGCCGGGGCCTGCGAGGATACGGGCGAACAGGTCTACGGCCACATCTGCAACTTCGCGGTCGCCCCGGGCTTCCGCAAGCGCGGGGTCGGCCGGCAGCTCGTGGCACGGGTCGAGCAGCAGTTCCTGGTGGCCGGGGCCTCGGCCGTCCAGCTCGAGGTCCGCGCCTCGAACCTGGCCGCCCGGGCCTTCTACCGCCGCTGCGGGTACCAGGACGTCTTCACCATGCCCGGGTACTACGCGAACGGCGAGGACGCGCAGATGATGATGCGCTGGTTCTGCTAGCCGCGTCCGAGGGTCGCGTGGGCCCGGGCGAGGTGCCCGGCCGCCTGCGCGGAGAGGAGCGAGATCTCTCCCGCGAGTACGCCCGTCGCGACGATCTCCGCGAAGGCCTTGGCGTGCTCGCCCGGCGGGTCGCCGCCGCCGGCGACGCCGAGCAGACGCAGACACTCGGCCTGGGTCTCGATCCCGGTGCCGCCGCCGACCGTGCCGATCGGGAGCGCGGGGAGCGTGACCGCGACGTACACGCCGCCCGGGGCCGGGTCCATGGTCGTTATCGCGAGCGAGCCCTCGACCACGTGGGCCGGGTCCTGACCGCAGGCGATGAAGAGGGCCGCGATCACGTTCGCCGCGTGGGCGTTGAAGCCGAGCGCGCCGGCCCGGGCCGAGCCGACCAGGTTCTTTCTCGTGTTCACCTCGACGAGGCTCGCGGCGTTCGTCTTGAGGACGTCCCGGATCAGGTCGTCGGGGAGGAAGACGCCGGCCACGACCGTTCGGCCTCGCCCCGAGATCGCGTTGACCGCCGCGGGCTTCTTGTCCGTGCAGAGGTTGCCCGAGGAGGAGACGAGCACGGCGCCGGTCTCGCGCGCGATCACGGCGGCAACGGCCTCGGAGGCGATGGTGACCATGTTCATGCCCATCGCGTCCCCGGTCGTGTACTCGAGCCGGACGAAGACCGAGGTCCCCGCGACCGAGCAGGTCGCGCCGACGAGCCGCCCGTGCGTGGTCGTGGTGGCCGCCGCGGCCCGGAGCTCGGGAAGGTGCGCCTCGACCCAGCGCACGATCTCGGCCGAGTGCCCGACCGATCGGGCCGCGAAGACCGGGGCCCGCGTCATCCGGTCGGCGAGGATCCGGACCTCGGCCCCGCCGGACCGGGTGATCACGGTGCAGCCGCGGTTGACCGAGGCCACGAGCGCCCCCTCGGTGGTGGCGAGCGGGAGCCAGTAGCTCCCGTCCGCGTGCTCGCCGCGGACGCGGACCGGGCCGGCCACGCCGACCGGGACCTGGACCGCGCCGATCATGTTCTCGCAGTTCCGCCGGGTCGGCCGGTCGGGCGAGATGGTAAAAGCGCCGATCGCCGGGAGCGCAATCCCGGTCTCCGCCTCGATGTACGCGCGGCGGACCGCGACCGCGTCGGCCGCCGGCAGCTCCCGCTCGAGTGCATAGAGTTTAACCGCCCCGCTCCGAAGCTTCTCCAGGTACTCGTCCATACCAGAGCTATGGGCGCGGGAGATGATGAGCATGGGGGAGCGCGAGAGCTGGGCGGTCGCGGTGGCGAGGGAGGACGGCGAGGGCTGCCGGCGCCGGCTCCTCGAGCGCGGGCTTCTCGATCGCTCCCTGAAGGTCGTGGCGGCGGGGGACCGGCTGCTGCTGCCCGTGCTCGAGCCGGTCGAGGGCGCGGTCCGGGCACGGTTCCCGTCCCACGCGCCGCGCCCTGAGCTGCCCCGCCACGAGCTCGTGGGGAACATCGCGATCCTCTCGGAGCCCGACCCCGAGGCGGCACGGCTCCTGCTCTCGTCGCGCCCGTCGATCACGACCGTGGTCTCCCCCGAGGGGCACGTCGAGGGACCGTACCGGACGCGCCGCTTCGCCGTGCTCGCGGGCGAGCCGACGACCGAGACCGAGGTCCGCGAACACGGCCTGGTCTTCCGGGTCGACCTCGCCGAGGTCTACTTCTCGGCCCGCCTCTCCACCGAGCGGCAGCGCCTCGCACGTCTCGTGCGGCCGGGAGAGCGCGTGCTCGACATGTTCGCCGGCGCCGGCCCGTTCGCCCTCACGCTGGCCCGGTCCGCACGGTTCGTGGCGGCCTCGGACATCAACCCCGCGGCCGTCGCGGCCATGATCGAGAACTGCCGGAGAAACCGGATCGCGAACGTGCTCCCGATCCTGGCCGACGCGATCCGTCTTCCCGGGATCGTCGGCCGGTCCTTCGACCGCGTGGTCATGAACCTGCCTCTCTCGCCGCTTCCGTTCCTGCCGGCCGCGTTCTCGCTCTGCCGGCCCGGCGGAATGATCCACCTCTACCACCTCCAGTCCGCCGAGGGGGAGGCCCTTCCCGTGCTCGCCCCGTTCCCTGTCGAGGACGTGGTCGAGCACCGGGTCCGCTCGTACTCGCCGGGTCGGTGGCACGCGGTTTATGATATCCGCGTAGGTCCCGGCAAAGCCCCTTGACAGATACGTTTATATCCCTTTGTCTCTCTTCTTGGTCCGGTGGATTCCATGACCGAAGAACAGAGCGGACACGACAAGAGCCTCTCGAAGACCAAGAACATCCAGACCGACCAGAACACGCGTCGGGCTGCCGAGGAGCGCGAGGGTATGGGGATGCACGAGCGGAGCGCGCTGCCCAAGACGGGCATGGGCGAGAAACCCGAGGCCGGATACTGGGACCAGATGAAGCCCGAGGATTCGTCCGACATGTCCATGGACAAGTCGCGCTTCGGCGTCTTCGAGAAGGAGGGCGGGACCGGTGCCTCGGTTGCCAAGGAGGGCACGGACTACAGGAAGGACGTCCGGCCCATGAACCAGTCGGGCGTCTACGCCGAGAAGGACGCCAAGACCTGGAAGGACATGGCGAAAGGGCAGGATGCCGGGGGGGCCTCGAAGGGGACCTCGGAGACCGGCGAGGAGACGGCGTCGACGGGCACGCAGGGCCAGCACTGGCGCGGTGAGCCCTGGGCGAAGAACCCGAAGGTCGGCGGCAAGGAGACGACCGAGACCGAACCGGGCACCTCCGGGCAGCACTGGCGCGGCGAGGACATGCCGACCGAGAAGAAGACCGACACCAAGTCCCGGACGAACCAGTAGCCGCGGCAGCGGCGCGAGAAACCTCTTCTCATTTTTCGATTGCCCGACGGATCTCCGAGGGCAAACGATATCTCGCGGCAGCGCCCTCGGGAGGTCGGTGAACCCGGAGATGCAGGAACGGAAGACTGATTCACCCCCGGACTCGACGGGATCGGGCGCCGGCGGGAGCGAGCAGGGGTCGAAGAACGAGCGGGAGCCGGAGCGACAGGAGAAGGGGCGGCTCGGCACTGCAAGCGTCGTGGCCGATCCGGACCGGCCGGACGAGTGCTAGCGCCCCCCCCCTTTCCCCGCAACCCTGGGCAAACTCTATCTCGTCGAAGCGCTCGTGTCCGGGTAGTGATCGAGATGCAGGACGACACGGAGAGAACCGCGCCGCCGCAGGACCGGCGCGGACGGGGAGCACCCGAGCCCGACCCGAACCGGGAGCAGCGGACCGGGGGCGAGGGCCGGAAGATCGGCAAGAGCACCCAGCAGGAGGACCGGAAGTAATTCCGGGCCGTAACAACCACTTAAGGGACCCATTAGGGTGAACAAGGACAAGAATTAAGTCATACAACAGCTCTTGAGCCCCCGGTGAGTTTGGGAATGCAGGACCAGAAGAAGGGCCAGTCCACTGGCTCGACAGGGTCAAGAACCGGCGGATCGGCCGGGACCGCCGGCAGGACCGGAGCGCAGGTGCAGAATAGAAGCGATCTGCCGAACACCTCCACCGGTGACTGGACCGGGGCTCCGCCGGAGGCGGTCACGCACCAGCCCGGCGAGGAGACGAGCGAGCAGGCCGGCATGAGCCAGACCTCCGCGATGCTCCGCAAGGGACAGGGCCAGACCGGAATGCGGTCGCAGGGACAGTCGGGGATGCAGGGTCAGAGCGATCTCCCCGATACGACGAGCGGGAACTGGACGGGGGCGCCGCCGGAGCGGGTGACCCACGGGCGCGGCGAGCAGGAGAGCGAGGACGCCGGCATGCAGCAGGTCTCCAGGATGCTTCGCGAGGAGCGCGAGGAGGGCGATCCCGAGATGATGCGCCGCGAGGAGGATCTCCACGCCCGGCAGCAGAACCTCGGCGAGCGGGAGATGTCTCTTCGGGAGCGCGACGAGCAGCTCCGTACCCGCGAGCAGGGCCTGCGCCAGCGCCAGTCCTCGATCACGGGCAGAGGGATGGGCGCGACCGACTACCAGGAATACAGAGTCAGGAACGACCGGTGAGTGACGATGGCAGACGTGAGCAGGAAGACCCAGGAGACGCGCGAATCGGCCATGGCCGGGCAGAGCACGAAACCGACCGAGACCACGATGCGCGGGAGCTCGAGTCAGCAGACCGGCGGCCAGATGGGACGCGAGACCACGACCCGGGGCAGCTCGAGGATGCAGGCGCAGGAGGGGATGCAGGGCGGCATGACCCGCGGGAGCAGCGAGTACGCGAAGAGCCTCTGCGAGCGCGAACACGCGATGGGCGAGCGCGAGCGCGGGATGTCCGAGCGCGAGCGCGGCATGAGCGACCGCGAGCGGGCCATGTACGACCGCGAGTGCGCGATGACCGACCGCGAACGCTCCTCTGCCTGGGGCGGGGAGAGCCGTGAGGGCGAGTCCCCGGCCGGAGGCATGAGCTCGGGCCAGACCCGAACGCAGTCCAGGACGGGCGGGCAGTCGGGGGCGTCCCAGACCGGGACGACCCGCTGAAAGCCTGGACCATCTTCTTTTTTCGATCGTGGTCTCGATGACCCCGGTCCGATCGGTCTTCGATCGCAGGCCGTCGCAGTCAAGATCCCGGGGACGTGAGATCGACGAGACACGCGCATATACCGTGCTCCGGACTCTCCGACCGTTCTCTCCATGTCCGCCCCGCCGGCCGAAGCTCTGGCGAGGGACGCCGGACGGGCGATGCCTCGCTGCCCGCGGGGGAAGGACCGTCCGCGATCCGATACCGGCTCGCGAGATCCGCGCCGGAGCGACCCGATGAACGCCCGATCAGTACCACCTTTTCGAAAGGGAGGCCGCTGGGCTCTGTTTCCACTGCGGTTGCACGCAATCCTTATTACCGACGCGCGCCTCTCACCCTGTTCGAGGCTCCAATGAACCGAAAAAGATTGAATACGGCTGAAAAAGGACGTGCCTCTGTGGAGCGGACCGCGCCACCGGGCGAGGGGTGGACCGCCGTCGGCCCGGGCGGCGATCTGCACCGCCCCGCAAACGCGACACCCCCGACGGAGACGCGGCGCATCGAGGGTACCGGCCCCGGGCTGCGATCCCGCACGGCCGACGATCTCGGCACCTCCGGCAGTCGCGGCTCCTCGGGCGCCCGCGACGAGTACGATCCCGATTCTCTCCCTACCGACGGTCCCGGCTCCCGCCAGAGTCAGCTCGGGCGCGGCCAGGACACTGCGAGGTGAGTTCGCTGGACATCGATTCGAAGAAGATCGACACGGGTGGAGGCGAGCGCCCGGCAGAGACGACGGCAGCGGCACGACGCCGGACCCGCGGCGGAACATCGTACCAGCACAGCCTCTCAGCACGGGGAATAAAGACGAGCGGACGGGCGCGCTCGCAGTCCGATGAAGATCTCCAGGCAAGCCTTGAACGGCTCGATAAGGCAACCCGTCGCCCTTCGTTCGAGGACGAGGAGGCTGAGGTCGGCTCCAGCCGGACGCGGGCCTTCGGCCGGCACGCGAGCGAGCGACATCACGCGCCGGACGACGGCGTCGAGCAGCGCGTTCGCGGACCCCGCTTCGACTGGTGACGCCGTCTCGGCCGGGATACTATCCGCTCAGATACCGATGCCGCCGTACGGGTCCACCTGGTCGATCTGGACCGGGCGACGTTCGTGTTCGGCCGCTTCCCGGAGCTCGGTCACCCGCGGCACGTTCCCGAGCCCGGCCAGGAGCACGACCACGCCGACGCGGCGGGCGTCCACGGGGTAGTCGCCCGAGCGGAACTCGAACCCCGCGATCGTCCGGTCGAGCCACTTCTGGACGGTCGTGAACCCCTTCATCGAGAGTTCGCGCGAGGGCCCGGCCACGAGCAGCAACGCCTTCCTCGCTCCCGTGAGGTCGCAGGGGACCGAGACCTCCTCGTAGCAGGCCTTCTTCGCGAGCTCGACGATCCTGGCGGCCCCGTCGAACGAGTCGGCCTTCGAGAGGAACGGCACCGGCCGGCCGATCAGCCGGGCGAGCCAGTGCTCGCGGAGCGGCTCGAAGGCGTACCCGACCGCGGCGAACCCCTGGCCCTTGAGCGTCCCGATCACCTCGCCCGCGTCGACCACGATCTGCCCCACCTCCTGGCCGAACTCGCCGGCCCGGAGGAGCAGCCCGATCCGTTTCGCGGCCTCGGCGTTCAGGGCCGCGTAGAGCGTCGGCGACGGGTCCCGCGCGCCGTCCGGCCTCCTCGCCGCGAAGGTCTCGTTGTCGAAGAGGAGGATCGCGTCGGCCCGCGGCAGGAGGGCGTCGAGCAGCTCCGCCGCCTGCGCCGCGATCCGCTGCCCCTCCGAGCGCTGGGGGAGGGCCGCGAGCACGAGCACGGGCTCGGCAAAGCCGGCCTTCAACGCGTCCACGAGCGCCGGAGCGACCGCGGCCGTCTCGCCGCCGGCCCCGATGCAGAGCAGGAGCGCGTCCACGCCGGACGCGTCCTGCCGTTTCAGGTGAAAGAGCACCTGCTCGAGGTCGATCGCGCCGGACCCGATCGGCGGATAGTAGAGCCGGTGCTCCTCGGTGATCGCCGAGAGCTGTTTGAGCGCCTGGCCGTCCGTGTCGATCGCGGCGGCCTCGACGCACGAGACCTTCCCCGCCCGGTCCCGGCGGTAGAGCGCGTCCGCGAGCCGTCCGCCCGCACCCCCGAGACCGATCGCGAGGACCCTCACCTAATCTATTGTTGTCGCAGGAGGGGCATATGTCCATCGGCCTGTCACAGGCACGGCCGTTCAGAACGGAAACAGCATCGGCCGCCATATCCGCGGCAATAATTAAATGCGGTGCGGCCATTCTCATTCTCAAGGAGCCTTGAGATGAACCGACCCCGCGCGGGCCTGATTCTGATTGCAGGGGCAGCGCTCTGTGTGATTCTGGCGGTGGTGGCGTTCTCCCCTGCCTCCCCCTCCGCCGGCGAAGCGGTGATCTATACCTCGGTGGACCGGGAGTACGCGGAGCCCGTGCTCGCCGTCTTCGAGAACGAGACGGAGATTCGGGTGCGAGCCGTCTACGACGTGGAGGCGGCGAAGACCACCGGGCTCGTCAACCGGTTGCTGGCGGAGCGGGGGGCGCCGCAGGCGGACGTCTTCTGGAGCGGCGAGGTGGTGCAGACGGTCCTGCTGGCCGAGCAGGGGGTGCTCGACGTTTATCGCCCCGCGATCGCAGACGGGTTGCCATCCCGTTACCGAGATCCGGGAGGACGATGGACCGCGTTCGGCGGTCGGGTGCGGGTGCTGCTGGTCGACCCGCAGGCTGTCGACGGGGCGGCCCGTGTCGACTCGGTGCTCGACCTGGTCGACGGCACGGTCCCCGCCGGCAGGACGGCGATCGCGTTGCCGCTCTTCGGGACGAGCGCGGCCCACGCGGCCGCGCTCTACGCAACCCTCGGCGAAGACGGGGCCCGGACGTTCTTCGGACGGCTCCGGGACGGGGGCGCCCGGGTTGTCGATGGCAACGCGGCTGTCCGCGACCTGGTCGCCGGGGGACAGTCCGCCGTCGGCCTCCTCGATTCCGACGACGCCTCCGTCGCTCTGACGAGGAACCCGAGGCTCCGGATCGTGGTGCCCGATCAGGAGGGAATGGGCGCGTTCGTTGTGCCGAACACGGTCGGACTCGTGGCCGGAGGACCACACCCGTCGACTGGGAGGCGCCTGGTCGACTACCTCCTCTCGCCCGGGGTGGAGGGGCAGCTCGTCGCCGCGGGCTGGGTCCACGTGCCCTCGCGGCCCGATCAGCCGCCCCCCGCAAACCTCGACCTCTCGCACATTCTCTCGATGAATATCAGTTACCAGGAGTGCGCCGCTCACCATGCGCAGGCCCAGCGCGACCTCAGTGGGTTCTACCTCACCTGAGGCTCGCAACGCCGGCCCTCGATGGAGGCCCGATACCTGGGGTCTTGCGCAGACAGGGCTGTGCCTCGCCTTTCTGCTCCTCGTCTACGCCCCTCTCGCGGGTCTGCTCCTCGGGGCGGTCCGCGAGGCGGGCGGGCCGGATCTGGTGGCGACCACGGTCGGCTTCGCCCCTGCGCTCCTGGCGAAGAGCCTCGGTTTCGCCGGGATTGCGGCCGCCGCCGCGATGCTGATCGGCGTGCCTGCGGGGTTCCGGCTCTGGCGATGCCGCGGTACGTGGTGCATCGCCGGTCGCGCGATGCTGCTCTCCCTCCTGGTGGTGCCGCCGATCGTGCAGGCCATCCCCTGGGCGGGGATCGGTCTCCAGGGCTGGGTCGGCGCCTTGTGGACCGAGTCGCTGGTCCTCGCTCCCGTCGCGGCCCTCTTCTCCTTCGCGGCTTTCTCGCTCGTCGACCCCGAGGCCGTCGCTTCTGCCCGCGTCCTTCTCGGAGAGTGGAGCGCGGTCAGGAAGATCCTCTTTCCGCTGGCCCTGCCCCTTCTCTCGGCCGGCGCCTGCTTTGCGGTCGTGCTCGCTCTCGTCGACCACACGGTCCCGTCGATCTTCTCCGCGAACACCTATGCCTTCGCCGTCTTCGCCGAGTTCGCCGCGGGCCACAGCGCCGTCACGACCCTGCTGGCCGCCCTGCCGCTGGTCGCCGCAGCCACCGCGGTCGTTCTTGTCGGCGCCGGCCGCCTCCGGTACGGCTTCGGGGCCGGCTCCTGGGTCCGGAGTGCGCCTCTCGTGCTGGCGCTGCCCCGCTGGTGGCGGTTCGCCGAGAGCGGAGCTGTGCTCGTCCTCGCACTGCATGCGACGATGATCGGCGTCGCCCTGCTCTCGGCTCTCCTCTCCGGCGGACAGCTCCTCTCCCGGCTGCAGGCCTACGGACCCGACACGGTCACAAGCCTGGTGGTCGCGGCCTCCACGGTCCTGCTCGTCCTCCCCCTTGCCGCGGCCGTCGCCGTGCGGCTCGAGCGGGCTGCGCCGTCGACGACCGGGTGGTGGATTCTCGCGGTGCTGCCCCTTGCCGTCCCGGCACCGCTCGTGGGCGTCGGACTGATAGCAGTGGCGTCGACCCTTCCGGGGATCCCCCTCTACGGTACCCTCGCGATGCCCGTTCTGGGGGCGGTATCGCGGTTCGCCCCGATTGCGGCGGTCCTGCTCGCGGCAGGCCGGAGGTCTCTGGACCCGGGGCTGGTCGAGGCCGCGGCCGTGCTCGGATGGCGGCGGGGCGAATCCCTGCTCCGTCTCCTGCTCCCGCTGCACCTGCCCGCCCTGCTCGCAGTCTCCGTGTTCGGCTTCTCACAGGCCGTGGGCGAGGTCGTGGTGACCCTCCTCCTGGTGCCGCCCGGCGATTCGACTCTGGCGCTCCGGCTCTACGACGCCCTCCACTACGGCGCTACCGGTGCGGCAGCCCTCGCGGGCGTACTGATGGTCGCCCTCCTTCTCGTCCCCGCATCGTTGCTGTACCTGCTCCGTCGACAGCAGCAGCCGTCCACCTATCGTCATACGCCGGAGGCCTGAGCGTGCTGCGGATAGACGGGCTCGTTCGTCGCTTCCCCGGCGGGGACGGGCTCGGACCCGTCAGCCTCGACCTGGCCTCCGGGGAGACCCTCGCCGTCCTCGGCCCTTCGGGCGCGGGCAAGAGCACGCTGCTCAGGCTTATTGCCGGCCTGGACGCCCCCGATGAGGGCGAGATCAGCCTTCGCGGCCGTCTCGTGAGCCGCCCGTCGTCCGTGGTCCCGCCCTGGGAACGTCGGATCGGCGCGGTCTTTCAGACGCCCGCTCTCTGGCCTCATATGACCGTCGCCGACCAGATCGAACACTGCATGGCGCGGGTACCGACGGATGAGCGGAAGGACCGGCTCGCGGAGGTTCTTGTCGCCTGTCGGATTGGAACGATTGCGGACCGGTACCCCCACCAGCTCTCCGGCGGTCAGGCGCGTCGCGCCGCCCTGGCACGGGCGCTCGCGACCGAATCCGACCTGCTGCTGCTCGACGAGCCGCTCGCTCACCTCGAGCCCGAGCTTCGGGAGGCGATCGCCGGCGAGATATCGGCCATCCGAGCACGCCGTCCCACCACAATGGTCTGCGTGACTCACGACCGTCGAGAAGCGGCGAGGCTCGCCGATGCGTGGATCGAGCTAGAGGCGGGACGGATCGCAGCGGAGGGGAGATTCTCGCCATGAGCAGGTTCGATCGGATCCCGCCCGTCCTACAGATCGCCGTCGGCGTCGGCTGCGTGCTCGTGCTCATCCTGGCCGCCCAGGTCCTCGTCTCGGCCGGAGATCAGGCCCGGATCCCGGCGGGCTGGCAGCTCGTCCGCCCACCCGGCGAAGTCTCGGCGCTTGTACTGGACGGAGGCGTAGTCTACGCGGGAGGCAGCGACGGCCTCTTCATCGTGGACCGCGTCTCGGGGCGATTGCTCCCGATCCCACCGGGTCTCCCTCAGCTCGGAAGCGTGCGGGGACTCGCACTGGATCACGCTAGAGGTCTGTGGGTGGCCCACGAGAACGGCCTCGGCGTCCTCCGCGGCGAGGGATGGACGGACATGACCCCGAGTGGAAGAGGAACATCGGCGCAGTTTCGGGCGGTCGTGGAGGACCGGGAGCAGACCGTCTGGGCCGGCGGCGAGGGGGGACTGATGCGATTGACCAGCGGCACCTGGTCGCCGGTTCCCCTGCCCGGCGGATCGACGGTTCTTCCGGTCGACGTCCTGCTCGCGGGCTCCGACGGCGCTCTGTGGGTCGGCTCCTCCTCGCTCGCCGGAGGCGCCCTCTTCAGGTTCGACGGCTCGAACTGGACCGCCGTCTCCGTGGCGGACGGACTGCCGCACCCGGTGGTGAACGCGCTCTGCGAAAGTACGAACGGGACGGTGTACGTCGCCACGGGGTTCGCGAATCGCGGGGGGCTCGGCGTCTATCGGGACGGGGCGTGGTCGAACCTGAGCGTCCGGGACGGACTCGCGGGGCCAAACGTCCGGTCGGTCTTCGAGGATTCGGAGGGTCGGCTCTGGATCGGATCGGAGTACGACGGGCTCGCGATCCTCGGGCCCCGGGGGAGGTGCCTCCTCACCCGGGCGGACGGGCTGATCGCGGACGAGGTGAAGGCCGTCGCAGAGGATTCCGCCGGAGGGTTCTGGCTCGGAACCGCGGGCGGCCTCATGCGGGTGACCGACCCCTGCTCCGGTTGACCGCCCTCCGTCAGTGCCGGTGTCGGGCCATGCGGACGGAACAGATCGCGAGAGCCGGGGCGAACGCTCCCGGCGACGAACGGCATCGCGGTCGGGGGAACCGGAACCATGGCGGCCAACCGTCGAATGCCGCGGAGACGTCGGAGATACCGCGCGAGATCAATCCGGCAGGATTATAATATCCATCTCAGCCATTCTCCTCCATGCAGTGTCCGAAATGCGCCACGGGGATCCCCGACGACTCCTTCTTCTGCCCCGAATGCGGGAACAGGATCGATGGGCCGAAGACCACTCTCACCCCCGGGCACCTGGCGCAGATGCGGGAGTATGCGCGACTACCTGCAGAGCTGCCGGAGATCGGCTCCGCCACCGGGCGCACCGTCCCGGCAGAACCGGCGGCCCCATCCTCCTCTAGCGCTTCGAGCCAGGACCGTTCGTTTCAGAAGGCCCTCTACGAGATGAACGGGCGCATGGGAGACGTTTTGAGGGCCACCAGCGAGCTCGACTTCTCGGACGACGCAGCCGTTCGCCGGGCATACCAGGCGCTGATGGACGAGTCGGCCGCGTCCTCGAAGGTCCTGAGCGCCTTCACGGTCTCGACGGCGCTCGCGCCGCTGCAGCGGTCATCCCTCGCCTCGCTCGAGAACTACGGGCTGGCGGCCACCTATTACCTGCAGCACCTGGACGAGGTCCGGGCCCACGGCCGAACGGACCTCGCCGACTCCCTCTGGGACCAGTCGAACGAGTTCTTTATGAAGGGGATCGAGTTCTCCGGGCAGGCGTCGATACACGACGAGACCGGCGAGGAGTACCAGGGTACCGCCTACATGGACGCCTGCCTGGAGTGGGTGGAGTCCCAGGGCACCGGAGCCGTATACAGACTGAAGACCGCCTCTCCCGGGGATGCCGCCGCCATCGGGAGAGTCGGTGAGGAGCTGCTCGCCCCTCTGCAGGAGTTCGAGCAGCGTATTCGCCCGCTCCTGCTCTCGCCGGTCATGGACCGGCAGCGTACCCTGATGCTTCAGGCGATCGGCGACTACCGCCTCGCCGCGGACTGGGCGCGGAAGTACGCAGGGACGGGGGGCTCGGGAGAACTCGGTGCCACGTACCATGACCTCGTTCTCCAGTACCTCCGCCTCGGGGAGGAGCACGAGACGGCCGCCCACGACTACGTCCGCATCACCTGACCGCCGGAGAGGCCCCCCATTGTCAAGATAAAAAGAAAAGACTGATTGCCCGGCACGGCTACGTCCCTAGTGCTGCGGTCCGCACGCGGCGGGCTCGCAGGAGGCGCGCCATGGGCGGCATGAGCATCAACACGTTCAGAGAGGTCTCGAAGACCGTCCCGCCGGCCGAGCGCCCCCGGGAATGGTGGGACCTCCTCTCCGTCCTCGGCGGGAGCGCCGTGGCCGTGATCTGGTTCCTGTACGGCAGCCTGAGGAGCGGGAGCGAGGGGCTGGACCTGCTCAGCCCGATCCTGATGATCGGCCTGCCGCTCGCTATCTCGCGGTTCCGGACGGAGATCGACGGCTACCTGGGACCGATCCAGCCGTACCGAGCGAGGTTCTCGAGGACGATGCTGGTCGGCATGAGCCTCGCCACCCCGTTCCTCACGGCATTCGTGCTCTCCGCCGTCCTCGGCGTCTCCAACTACCCGCTGATGAACTGGAACCTCATCATCGGGACCCTGGTCTCCTACGCACTCGTCCGCGACCCGGCCGCGGGAGGGCGGCCCCGAAGCCCGCCGCCCGCGACCGTCCTCCTCCTTGTCGTGGTCGCGCTCGTGTTCTGGATGGTCGCGGCCCCCGTCTGCGCAGACGACTTTCTTACCGATCCCCTGAACGTGCAGGACGGGCTCCGCACAGCGGGCTTCGCGCCGATGATCGCCGGGTTCGTCGGCGCGGTGATCGCGGCCCTGATCAACGCCCCCGTAATCGCCGGCGCGCTGGGCGGCGGGCCGCCGCCGACGGTCTCGGAGATCTATACCGGCAAGCCCGCGGTCAATCTCCTCGAGAGCAACGGGCTGGTGACCTGGGACCCCGTGAAAGGAGGATACGTCCCGACGCCGGCGTTCACCTCGTGGCTGAACAACCCCCTCGCGGGGAACCTCCCGGTGAAGGGAACCCGCGTCGTCGGAGAAGCACGCGTCCCGGGCACGGAACAGGTGACGAACGTGGAGACCGTCTCGCTCACCTCCCTCGGCGGCGCCGGAATCACCCTGAATCCCAACGGCACGATCAACACGCAGACCATCTCCGTGGTCGCCAACCAGACCAGGCCGTCAGGGTGGCAGACCGTCACGCCGCCCCCGCCCCCCGCGCCGCCGGCGGCATCCACGACGAAACCGCCCGAGAAGCCTCCCGAGCCCGAGCCGGGCGTGGAGACGAAGCCGCCCGAGAAGCCGAAGAAGCCCCCGGTCAAACCGAAACCTCCCGTGAAGCCCGAAAAGCCGCCGGAGAAACCGCCGACCACGACGACCACCGTCACCCCGTCCAAGCCGGAGACGCCGAAGCCGCCGGGGACGCAATCGCCGGCCGGGGGCGGTACGAAGCCGGAGATCACCCCCGAGGAGCGCGAGCAAAGGATGCGCGAAATCCGGGCGAGCGAGGCCCGCGCCGGCTACTGGAGGAACGAGGGGCGGTTCTGGAGCGCGCTCACGAGCATCTCGAGCTTCACGAGCACCGTCGCGGACGTCTCGGTGGACTTCCTATCCTCGCTCACCGGCTCGACCGGCAAAGCGATCAAGTACGGCTACACCGCCGTCAGGGACGTGGGAAAGAACACGCTCGTCGTGGAAGGGGGCAAGGGGCTCAGGCAGGGGGTCACGGAGGCGATCGTGGACACCGGCTTCTCGGCCGCATCGGACGTGACGAGGAAGATCACCGGGGGCAAGATCCCCCCATTCATGCAACGAACGAACCCCGCCGACATGATGAAGCCCGGCACCGACGCGGCGGTGAGGGGGATGAAGAACTGGAGCGTGAGCGAGGTGAAAGAGCACCTGTTGTACGAACAGGCCAGCCGGTCGATCCTGCCCGGCGGCGGGGGGACGATTGTCAGGGACCGGTTGATCAACGCGGCCGCCGGCGCCGCGCAGAGCCAGGCGCGAAGTTGGGCTATCAAGGACCCGATCATCAAGAACCGGATCCTCGGCATTGGGGAGAAGAAATGAGGAGATCTGCAGAGCCGACGATCCGTCGGCATGCCTGGCGCCGCTGGCGGCGCCCGGGGGAGGGACGAGTATGACGAACGAGACGGCGTTCACCATCCCGCCGGGGCTGCTCCCCTGGCTCGGCTCCCTGGGAACCGGAGGAGAGGGGCCGCTCTCCCCGTTCCTCGCAGGCGAGGTCCGTCCTCCCGATACGGCGGAGAAGGAACGGCTCCACGCCGGCGGGGTGATCGTCGCCAGAGGAGGGGCCGCCGCACGGATCCGGCCCACCCTCGGAGCACTCGCGAACCCGGCAGCTGCCGTCGCCGTGCGGCTGTCGAGCGGCGAGGAATACTACGAGCACACCGCGTTTCTCTCCGCGGACGGCACGCGGTCGGTCCTGCTCACGACCGTCGGGAGCGAGGTCCTCGTCCGGGACCCCGCCCCCGTGGAGGAGATCCTCGAGGGGGTCAGGCAGTACGTCGGCGACAGCGTCCTGCGCGCCCCGCGGTTCGAGGCCGAGCTGGACCCCGAGGAGGCGCTCGCGCTCGCGGCCGTCGTGGACCTTCACCGTCGCGCGCTCTTCGGCGCGTACGCCGGGGATACGCCGTTCACGAGGCCGATCCTCGGCCCGGCCAAGATCGCGGCCGCCGCCGAGAGCACGACGAACGGCCTCCAGTGGCTCGTCGACGTGGTGAAGCTCGTCGGTGGAGCGGACCGTCTCACCCCCGCCGCGCTCGACCGGCTCGTCCGCTCGGGCCACCTGCGGAAGGAGAAGGGGGGGTTCGCGCTCGCGGACGAGGCCGCCCTCCTCGCCGAACGTCTGCTCGTGGTAGAGTCCGTCCTCGCCCTCGAGGCGGTCCGGGCCGAGCCGGGCACGACGACTCTGCAACGCCTGAACCTCCTCTGCCTTCAGGCAGGGATCCACGATCTCCTGAGCATAGAGTCGGTCGCCGGCAGACTCAGGTTCGAATGCCTCTCCGGAGCGGCCGTCCTCGTCTACCTGCGCCACCTCCTCACCGAGCCCGGGGCCCTCGCCCCCGGGGAGGAGACCGCGATCGCGTGCCCGTCGTGCGGCGAACCCGCGCAGGCGGGAACGAAGTTCTGCCGGAAGTGCGGGACGGCTCTCCCCCTCCCATAGATCCTTTCGCATCTGTCCCGCCGCCATCGTCCCCGCGTGACGTGCCGACGGCACCGGAACTGCGGACGGATCGCCACCGGTTTGCGGTACCGAAACGGATAACGGCGTCTTCGCCCTCGGATAAAGAAAAAGAGATTAGATGTAGGGGTTCCGCAGGCCCTTGCCGACGCCGAACTTCGCGCGCTCCTCGAGGGACTTGCGGTTCTTGGTGATCTTCTCGGTCGCGAGCTTCGTGACGAGCTCGAGGCCGGGCTTGACCTCCTCGATCGGCTTCGTCTCGAAGACGCCGGCGGCCATCGCCTTGGCCCAGACGTCGTTGCCCTTCTTCGAGCGGACGAAGACCGTGGACCAGCCGTCGGGCGTCCCGACCGAGCCGGTCGAGATGTCGGCGAGGTTCGCGACGTAGTCGAGGCAGACGTGGCAGCCGGGCTGCTCGTACTTGTGCGTGATCTTCAGGGGCAGCTGGACGACCGCACCGCGCTCGGTGTAGATCCAGAACTTGCCCTTGCCGATGTCGAGCTTGACCACGTTCTCGAGCTTCGTGTTCCCGTGGTCCTCGACGAGCTGGATGATCGACTGGTACGGGAAGTTCTCCATGCAGAAGATACCGACCGCCAGCGCGATCTTGTCGGGGACGTCGCGGAGGCCGACCGGGTAGAGCTGGCCCTTGCGGAGGCCCTGCATCTGGCAGGGGACGCCGACGATACCGACCCTGTCGAGGCCGTAGGACCGCGTCGCCTCCTTGATCAGGGAGAGGTTCGGCGAGAGGCTGTACTTCGTCCCGCGAGCCATGTAGAGCTCCTCGGGGCTCGTGGCCACGATGGGCATCGGCTTCCAGGGCTCTGCCGGGTCCATCACCGAGACGATGGCGCCGTCGATGATCCCCTCTTCGAGCGCGAACGCGAGCGTGCCCGTCGCGATGCCGCCGTCCTGTGATCCCGCAAGGATGCCCCGGTTGGTGCTGCGCGCGGCGACACAGGATGTGTAGTTTCCAAGGAAATTGTCCTGAACCATTCTCGTCACCTCACGGCGCCATCGCGGCGTCGATGGTCTCCATGATCCCCTCGTACTGGTTCACAACGTCGAACGAGTACCAGCCGCGCGGGCACTGGTTGAAGCAGGCCCCGCACTTGATGCAGAGTTCGCGGTCGATGTTGGGCTTGCCGTACTGCATCGTGATCGCGCGGACCGGGCAGGACGCGGCGCAGGCGCCGCAGGCCATGCAGAGGCCCTGGTTGATCACGCCGACGATCAGGTCGCAGCCGCAGGCGTGGGCGCAGCCCGTCGGGGCCGGGTCGCACTTCGCGACGGCCATCAGCGGCTTGAGGTATGCCCCGGCAAGCGCCTTCTGGTCGTCGTTCCCCTTCAGGAGGAGATACGCCGCAACGCAGACGTTCTTGATCATCTGGGGGGTCGGCGCGCATCCGGGGATGTAGACGTCGACGTCGATCAGGTCGCCGATCGCGACGAAGGACTCGTGCTGCGGCTGGTTCTGCTGGCCACCGCGCGCAAAGCGCGTGATGTTGCCCGAGCAGGCGCAGGCGCCGAGCGCCACGACGATCTTCGACTTCTCGCGAGTTTCGCGGATCTCCTCGACCGAGAGGTGGTCGTTAATGCAGACCGAGCCCTCGACGAGCGCGACATCCATCTCGGGGATGTGGCGAACGTCGGCGAGCGTCAGGTCGTAGACCCAGTCGACGTACTTGTCGAGCAGGGTCAAGAGTCCCGCGTAGTTATCAGCTATCGCAACCTCGCAGCCCGTGCACCCACTCATGTGCACGTGGCCGGCGGTAATTTTGTCAGACACAGGTTTTACCTCCTTTCTATCGGATTGTGCCGTTGTCGGTACCTTCTCATCAGGGGGGATGGCAGGCTTCTGCCCCTCCACCACCGGTGCACGTTCGGCCGGTATTGCTCCCGTGGGGGAGGCGCCCGGCGTTGTTGGTTTCGGGGCGGTCGTCTGCGATGTATCCACCGCGACGTCCTTCTTCTTGAAGATGGCTAGAATCCTCTCAAAGAGTCCCATTCTCGACTCCTAATTCCTTGAGGATGAACGACACCGTCTTCGGTATCGCCGCTTCAACCTCTTCAGAGAGCCCCATTTCGAACTCTGGCGCGCTGACGCGTCTGGGCTGGCACCCGATGATCGTGATCTCGACCCGGTCCTTGATCCGCTGCAGCGGCTCCGCGAGGTCCCACGAGTGGGCGTCGCGATAGGCGCCCGGGGGCAGGTCCTCTACCGCCATCCGCGCGAGCTGGCCGGGTTCTCCCCCGAAGTCCGCGCAGTCGACGATGATCAGCCGCTCGGTGACCTCGGGGTCGAGCAGGGTAAAGACAAAATGGGGGCCGCCGAGCCCGGCGTCAATCACCTTGACGTCGTCGGGCAGGTCGACCTCCTGCAACGCCTCCACTACGGCCGGGCCGAAGCCGTCGTCCGCGAAGAGGGGGTTGCCGCACCCCGCCACCACGATCCGTGGGAACAGCATTGCCAGACGCTCACTCGATCAGCTTTTCCGCCACGATCTTGTTGTCGTCGTCCACGACGATCATGTGCGTCGCGCACGAGACACAGGGGTCGTATCCGCGCATCACGACCTCAGCAAGCTGCCACGGTGCACCGGTGAGGGCGCGGCTGCAGGTCGGGAAGTTCCAGGTGGTTGGGACAAGCATCGAGAAGTACTCGACACGGCCGTCCTTGACACGGGCGAGGTGAACGTCGGACCCACGCGGGGCCTCGTTCGCCGCCCAGCCGAGCGAGCCGTCGCCCTGCGGGATCTCGTCCGCCATCACCGAGGCCGCCGGGTTGTAGGCGTCGAGGCACTCGATGATCTTGTAGAAGCAATCCGTGTACTCCATCTGCCGGGCGATCTGCTGGCCGATGGTGCCCTTCTCGTCGTATCCCCTGAAGGTCGCGAGACGGGCGCGGGGGCCGACTTCGACGGGCTGGCCGTCGTAGAGCGGGACGCCCGTGCAGGCCTCCATCTGGGGCCAGGCCTTCGCACCCTTCGGGGTGGTGCCGCCGATCGGGTAGCTCGGGAAGTCGTCCGTGATCTCCATCTCGCCCATGTACCAGTCCCAGGGACGGGTCTCGTTCCAGCGGGCGGGATCCCAGCGGGGGTTCTCGTCCAGGCTGGACGAGCCGTAGATCGGGTCCGTGGCCATGTAGCCCTGGTTGTGGTACCCGAGCGTGGCCGGAATGGCGACCTGCATGCCGCCGACCTCAGCCCAGTCGCGCCGCTGGTAGTTGCGCAGCACCGCGATCATGAACTCCATCTGGTCGCGGGCGAGCGCGAGGCCCTCCTTGGCGAGGTCGTACATCTTCGAGACCGCGCGGGGCTGGATGGCCTTGTACATGCCGCCGATGCGCGGGTTGGACGGGTGGATGCACTCGCCGCCGGAGATCTCGCCGATGGTCTGGCTGATCTCGCGGATCCGCTGGATCCTCTTTGCGACCGACCGGACGGGCTCCTCGGGCGTGAACGGGTTGATCTTGACGTCGGTCCCGGGGATATACATGTCCGGGAGGGTCAGGATGTTGTGCAGCGCGATCGAGTGGGCCTTGTTGGCGCACTGGAGGATCACGCGGAGCAGATAGGCGTCGTCCGGGATGTAGACGCCCATCGAGGCTTCCATCGCCTCGATGCCCGCAAGGGTGTGGGCGATCGGGCAGATACCGCAGGTGCGGGACGCGATCTTCGGCACCTGCTCGTAGGTCTTGCCGACCGCGAGCCGCTCGATGCCTCTAACCGGCGTAATGGAGAGCCAGTCACCGCGCTCGATGATCCCTTGATCATCGACCTTCAAGACGAGCTTCGAATGTCCCTCATGTCGGGTGGTGGGGGATATCTCAATAACTTTCGACAATTGAATCTCCTCATGGGAATTCGGTGTTCGACAGCCGGTACAGGGTCTGATCGACGGCCCGTTACGTAAGGCCGGTCGGACGTACTACGTACGTATACTCTTACCTGTACCCGCCCCGCATATAACCTTTCTCTTATTTTCGGCGGAGCGGTATCCGTTTGCCAAACGGCCCGATTTCTGCCGAAATTCGGAACGGAGAGCAAGCCGAACCCGTCGGCATACGCGGCCGGATCGGCGGCGGATGGAGCGGCCCGCGATCGGGTCGAAAAACGTGGGATTTTTATGCGCGATTATGAACGCGTGTTCCCGTTCTCCTCCGAGAGTTCGACCACGAGTTCGGCCAGCGTCGCCTTGCGTTCGGCGTAGGCGTCGTGCTGGTGGATCGACTCCTCGTTGGTCTGCCTGATCGTGATCCGGGTGTCGCCCGGGAGGTGGGAGAAGGAGGCGAGCACCTTCTTCGCCATCTCGCGGACGCAGTCCTCGACGAACCGGGGGTTCTTGTGCGCGGCCATCACGACGGCCGACTCGTCGCCGCGTTTCAGGAGCTCGTACGTCCGGGCCGACATCGAGTCCTTGAGGATCGTGATGATCGTCTCGAGGTCCACGTGCTCGTCGTCGTCGACCTCGATGCAGAGAAAGCCGCGGCCCCGCTGGTTGTGGGTCGCCATCGGGACCTGGTCGAAGAACGCCTGCGCCGTCTCCCCGCTGACGCCGAGGTCGTGGAGGACCTGGGCCGCGTGCTCGGCCATGATGTTCTGGGCGCAGGGACAGGCCGTCATGCCGGTCACCTCGGCCCCTATCGACTTTCTCACGATCGGTTCGTGGAAGGTTCGCTGCGCGATCGCCCGGGCGTGGACCTTGACGACCTCGTGGCAGCCGGTCTTCGAGACCGGGGTCTCGCGCTTGACCATGAACTCGGACCGCATGATCACCTCGGTCCGGTCCGCGTACTCGTGCCGGTCGAGGAGTCCGCGGGCGACCGCGCTGCAGAGCTGCTCGATCTCGGAGACGTCGCCCTCGATCGCCTTCTGCAGGACCTCGTCGATCGCCTCGAAGTTGCGCGAGAGGTTCGCGCCCTTCAGGGAGCCGGGCAGGTCGACGAAGATATCGAATGTGGAGATGAAGATGACCGGGCGCTTGTTCTTGCGCGAGACCTCGACCAGCTTCTTGACGTTCTTAACGCCGACACGCGTCAGGTTGATGCGGATGTCGGGGCAGGTGGACTGGACATCGGGTAGTTCCATTACTTCGAGCCTCTACACGCTAACCGCTTGGCACTCGTTTCTGCCAAAAATGAAGATAAACAGTTTATTCTCTTTTATTAGATATGTATATGGCTTCTGGCCAGGGATGGATAAGAAGATGATCCAGAAATACTACGAATCGGACGCCGACATCGGCGCCGTGCAGGGCAAGCGGATCGCGGTGATCGGGTACGGGTCCCAGGGACGGGGCCAGGCCCTCAACCTGCGCGACTCGGGCCTCGACGTGATCATCGGACTGCGACCCGGCCGGTCGTGGGAGCAGGCCAGCGGCGACGGGTTCGAGGTCTTCCCGGTCGCCGATGCCGTGAAGCAGGCCGACATCGTGCAGATCCTCCTGCCCGACGAGTCGCAGGGAATGGTCTATAAGACCGAGATCCGGCCGAACCTCGCGGACGGCAAGACCCTGATGTTCAGCCACGGCTTCAACATCCACTTCGGCCAGATCGTGCCGCCGCCCACCGTGGACGTGATCATGGTCGCGCCCAAGGGGCCCGGGTTCATGGTCCGGCGGACGTACGAGGAGGGCAAGGGCGTGCCCGCGCTGATCGCGATCCACCAGGACGTCTCGGGGAAGGCGAAGGCGACGGCGCTCGGGTACGCGAAGGGGATCGGCGCCACGCGCGCGGTCGTGCTCGAGACGACCTTCGCGGAGGAGACCGAGACCGATCTCTTCGGCGAGCAGGCCGTGCTCTGCGGCGGGATCACCTCGCTGATCAAGGCCGGGTTCGAGACCCTGGTCTCGGCCGGGTACGCGCCGGAGATGGCCTACCTCGAGGTGCTCCACGAGACGAAGCTGATCGTGGACCTGATCTACGAGGGCGGCTTTACCAAGATGCGCCGGTTCATCTCGAACACGGCCCAGTACGGCGACCTGACGCGCGGTCCGCGGGTGATCAACGAGGAGTCGCGCGAGGCCATGCAGGAGATCCTCGCCGAGATCCAGACCGGCGCGTTCGCACGCGAGTGGATGCTCGAGAACCTGGTGGGCCGGCCGGTCTTCAACGCGCTGACGAAGGCCGACGAGGAGCACCTGGTCGAGCAGGTCGGCGTCGAGGTCCGGGACATGATGCCCCAGTTCCGAAAATAGTCCCGCAGGGACGTTTCGAAGAAACCTCCTTTCTTTTCAGAATCTTCATCACGATGCCCGGCGCACGTTTCGTTCATGCGCGTCGCGATCATCTATCACTCGCTCTCCGGCAACACCCGGCGCGTGGCCGCACTGCTCGCCGCCCGGCTCGCGGGAACGGCCGAGGCGGACCTCGTCGAGGTCCATGACCAGCGCCAGTACTCGACCCTGACCGCGTACGCGTCGGGGGCGCCGCGGGCCATGCGGGGCGAGGTGGCCGAGATCGAGCCGGCCGAGATCGATGTGGCCGGCTACGACGTGATCGTCCTGGGCACGCCCGTCTGGGCGCTCGCCCCGACGCCGGCGGCGCGGGGCGCGGTCGCGGCGCTCCGGAACGCCGAGGGAAAAGAGGCCGCGGTCTACGCCACCTCGGGCGGCGGGCCCTCGCCCGCGGCCGAGGCCCTCGCGACCGCCCTCGCGGCCCGCGGCGTCCGCGTCCGCGGCACGGTCCAGTTCGAGCGGAAGCACCTCGACGACGAGGCGCCGATGAACGCGCTCGTCGAGCTCGTTACGCGTCCGCCATCCGCCGGCTGAGCGTTCCGAGCGCGGCCCCGATCTCCTCGGGCTCGAGCGCGAGCTTTCCGTCGGGCGCGGCGATGCGGAGGCCGGTCCCGCCGACGCGGCCGATGACGCGGTGCGGGACCGCCGCGATGAGGGCCGGGTCGGCCGTTGCAAGCAGGAACCGCCCGGGCGTCTCGGCGAAGAGCGCCTCGAGCAGGTCGCCCTCGAGCGCGACCTCGGCGTCCGGGGCGATCGCCGCGAGCGCCGCGAGGAGGCCGCCCTGCGAGAGGTCGGTGGCCGTGACCAGCTCGGATCCGGCCACGACGTTCCGGACCCGGACGATCGAGGCCGGGTCGCCCATGATCGGGGCGTGGCCCCCGCAGCCGGTCACGGCATCGAGGACCGAGCCGCCGAAGTCGGGCCCGCCCTCACCCACGAGCGCGAGGGTCCAGCCGGGCTCGGGACGCATCCAGCGCCGGACCGGCCCCTTCCCGACCATCCCGATCGAGGGGGTCGGCTTGATCTGCGTATCGTGCTCGTCCGACTCGTTGTAGAGCGAGACGTTGCCGCCGACCACGGGGCAGTCGAGGGCGCGGGCCATCTCGCCGAGGCCGCGGACGGCCTGGGAGAGCTGCCAGTAGACCTCGGGGTGGACGGGCGAGGCGAAGTTCAGGCAGTTGACGATCGCGACCGGGACCGCGCCGGCGCACGCGAGGTTCGCGGCGTTCTCGAGGACGGCGTTCGCGGTCCCCTCGTACGGCTTCAGGTGGATCTGGCGCGGGTTGCAGCCGCAGGAGAGGACGAGCGCCGCGTTGCCGAGCCGGAGCACGGCCGCGTCGTGGTTCGCGTCGACGGTCCGGACCAGGACGTCGCGGTCGTACTGCTCGGAGACCCAGGCCCGGCTCGCGACCTCGGGGTGGGCGAGGACCAGGAGCGCGAGCTCGCGGAGCGGCCGCGTGGGCCGGACGAACGGTTTCTCGGCCGCGTACGGCTGCTCGGGCAGGGCGCAGCCCGGCGCGCCCTCGATCAGGACCTCCATGGGCAGGTCGCAGACGACCTCGTTCCAGAAGGTGACGATGTACCGCGGCTCGGCGATCACCTCGCCGATCTCGGACCAGGGGAGGTCGTAGCGGTCGGCCATGCCGCCGATCAGGCCGACGTCCTCGGGGGCGACCTCGAGGCAAATCCGCTCCTGGCTCTCGGCGAGCATGATCTCGACGGGGTTCATGCCCGTCTCGCGGAGGTGGACCTGCTCGGCCCGGATCCGGCCGCCAAAGGTCGAGCACATCTCCGAGGAGGCGCCCGCGAGGCCGGCCGCGCCGAGGTCCCGGCAGCTGAGCACCTTGCCGGTCTCGACCATGGCGAGGATCCCCTCGATCAGGAGCTTCTCGGTGAACGGGTCGCCGATCTGGACCGAGGGCCGGTCCGCGGCCTCGGCGTCCTCGGAGAGGTCGCGCGAGGCGAACGAGGCGCCGCCGAGGCCGTCGCGGCCGGTCGGGGCGCCGACGAGCAGGAGCTTGCTGCCGGGCTTCTGGACCCGGCCCGTGATGTAGGCGCCGGGCGCGACCGTGCCGACGCAGACGACGTTGACGAGCGGGTTGCCGGAGTACGACGGGTCCACGACGACCTCGCCGCGGACGACGGGGACGCCGATGCAGTTGCCGTACCCGCCGATCCCCGCGACCACGCCCGCGAAGAGGCGGCGGTTCTTCTCGTCATCGAACGGGCCGAAGTAGAGCGGGTCCATCAGGGCGATCGGCCGGGCGCCCATGGAGAGGACGTCGCGGACGATCCCGCCGACGCCGGTGGCCGCGCCGTCGTACGGGTCGACGTAGCTCGGGTGGTTGTGGCTCTCCATCCCGATGGCGAGCGCGCACTCGTCCGAGAACCGGACGATCGCGGCGTCGTCGCCGGGGCCGATCAGCACGTCCGGGCCGGTGGTGGGAAGGGTCCGGAGGAGGTGCTTCGTCGAGCGGTACGAGCAGTGCTCGGACCAGAGGTTCTCGAGGCAGGCGGCCTCGACCGGAGTCGGCTCCCGGCCGAGGAGCCGCCGGGCCTCGGCGAGGTCGGCGTCGGACAGCATGGCGGATCAGGGTCGACGGTCACGGGCATAAAGGCATGGCGCGGGAGGACCGGGCCGGCGGGACCCCGGCTGCACCATATAGATTGTTGCACGTCCGTCGCACCACCGCGTACAACACGGATCGGGAATGATACGGACGGTGCGCCGCGGCCAGAAAAAGAGAGAAGGGCGACGGCGACGCCGTCACCCGTTCCCGGCACCGTCCCCCAACGTTTTTGCCGGGCAGTCTCACACGGGGCTCCGCCGGAGCCGGAGCGCCCCCGTGCCCCGGCCCGGCCGGACCCCGAGCCGCCGCAGGACTCCCACGACCAGGAAGCCCA
>JBDKUZ010000179.1:0-1824 GCA_039679395.1 Methanospirillum sp.
GACGAGCGGGGTCTCGAAGTCCCTGCCCGTCCGCCAGCCCATGCGGAGCTGCTCCTCGAAGCACGCCCGGGCCTCGTCGAGGTCGCGGCAGAGGGTGTGCATGTCGGGCATGGTGAAGGCCCGCAGGCGCTTGAGCCCGATCACCTCGCCGCGCTGCTCGTGCCGGAACGAGTAGGTCGAGAGCTCGTACATCTTCATGGGGAGCGTGTTCGGCGAGATGTGCATGTCCCGCATGATCGAGAACATGCCGAAGCAGGCCGCGAAGCGGAGCATCATGGACCGGTTGCCCGAGCGGAAGCGGTACTGCCGCTCGCCGAACTTGTCCGCGTGCTCGAAGATGGCCCGGTCGGCCAGGTCGTACATGACCGGGGTCTCGACGGGCGAGCCGCCGTACTCGAGGACGAGCCCGAGGGCGTAGTCCGCGATCAGGTCGCGGACGAGCTTGCCGCGCGGGAGCCAGCGGAGGTTGCCGACGTCGGAGGCGGGCTCGTAGTCGACGAGCTCCTTCGCCCACATCAGCTCCACGTGGACCGGGTCGCCGCCGGTAGGGACGGCCACGCCGAGCTCCTTCTTGACCAGGCAGCCGAAGCCCGAGTCGTCCATGAACTCGTCGACCTCGTGCTCGACCCCGTCGGGGGTCATCACGAAGAACGAGTGGTCGACCGCGGGTTTGGCCGGCCCGGCGTCCTCGTCGGCGCCGGAGGGGACGATCGTCTTGGAGAGCTCGGAGAGGGGGTGACCCTTGCAGCGGAGCGAGAAGGACTTGTACCAGCCGAAGGGCGCGCGCTTGACCGTGTACGCCCCGAGGTCGTTGAGGCCGATCTCGATCAGGGCCAGGACCTTGATGGCGACGTCGGGGGCCGCGAGGTCGTTCGAGAGGTGCGCGTACGGGTAGAGCAGGATGTTCTTCGTGCCGACGCGGTCCGCGGTCTCGACGATCTCGGAGACGGCCTGGTGGACGACGTCCTCGACCCCGTCCCCGTCGGTCTGTTCGACCGCGGTGAAGACGGTGAGGGCCTCCTGCATGCCGTCGACGAGCAGGGAGCACTCCTCGGCGATCCGGGTCTTCTCTCTCGCCTCGTACTCCATGGAGTCGGAATGGATCAGAAGAAGTCGCATATGGTCTGCCTCGAATAAATCGTTAAAACTGTGCGCTCATCGGGTATAGCCTTGTGGCGTGAAGGACGGCAGGGCTATCGGCGCCGGCGTCTCTCTCGGGGGCAGGCCGAGCTGCGGCGACTGCGCGAACTCCACTCCCACGAAAAACGACTCGGGCGAATGCCGGATGGCCGGCCCGGTGCCCCGTGCGGCTCTTCGTGCCGAAGCCGCCGCGCTGACCCGGTGGGCTGGGGAGGCAGGGATCCCCGGGTACCTGTTCTGTGTACAGGGGAAGACCCGGACATGGACTGCCGCGGGTCCCGCGGTGCCGTGGAGCCATGAGGAAACACCGTATCTCCCCCGGGGTGCATCCCGCGGGACACACCCGTCTTCCGGGGGTCCGCCGACCCCGGGAAAAGTATTTCCAGCATGAATCTCAAGAGGCGTCACCCGGTTCCCCGGACAGAATTTCTCTCGGAGACGATCGCGTTGGAGATGCCGTGCAGATCGGAGCCCGCAGTACTGCCGCCCCTCCGGCCCTGGACCCGGAGCGCGGCTACCCGGTGCGCGTTCGGCGACGTCACCGCGTTCTGGACGGCCCACGACGCCGTCTCGTTCCTCGTCGACCTCGGGGCGTATCGCCCGTCCCTTCACGCCCATCTCACGAGCGGCGAGAGGGAGCGGGAGCGCCGGTTCGCAACCGCGGTCTCCCGGCGGCGGTTCGTC
>JBDKUZ010000180.1:0-36016 GCA_039679395.1 Methanospirillum sp.
CACGGACGCCCTCCTCCGCCTCCTCGGGAAGGACGAGTCGTCCGTCGAGCACGTGGGCGACCGCAAGGGCCACGACTTCCGGTACGCGATCGACTGCTCCAGGCTCCGGTCCCTCGGGTGGGCGCCCGCGTTCACCTTCGAGGAGGCCCTCGCCGCGACCGTCGACTGGTACCGGACGCAAGAGGCATGGTGGCGACCCCTGAAGGCCCGGTCCTGATCCTCGGCGCCACCGGCCGGCTCGGGCGGGCTCTTGGACGCGTCTATCGGGACGCGGTCGGGGTCGGGCACGAGCTCGAGATCACCGACGCGGCGGCCGTCGATGCCGCGATCCGCGCGCTCTCCCCCTCGGTCGTCTTCAACTGCGCCGCGTTCACCGACGTCGACGCCTGCGAGGACGACCCCGATCGGGCCGTGGCCGTGAACGGCGCAGGCGCGGGAAACGTCGCGGCCGCGTGCGCCGCCGTCGGCGCGATCCTCGTGCACCTCTCGACCGACTACGTCTTCTCCGGAAAAACAGACGGGTACGTCGAGTCGGATGCCCCCGCCCCCGTCAACGTGTACGGCCTGACCAAGGCCCTCGGCGAGATGCGCGTCCGGGGAACGGGCGGGAACTGGCGGATCGTCCGGACGAGCCGTCTCTTCGGACCGGGCGAGAACGACTTCGCCTCGCAGATGCGGACCCGGTCGCTCGTCAAGCCGGCGGTGCCCGTGATCCGCGACGAGTGGAGCCGGTTCACGTACCTGCCCGAGCTCGCCGCCCGCCTTCCGGAGGTCGTCCGGGCGCCGATCGGCGTCTATCACCGGACGAACGAAGGGACGGTCTCGTGGTACGACTTCGCGCGCGAACTGATTCCGAACGCGTCTGCGGTGACAGCCGAACGGTGCCGGCGACGGGCCGAACGGCCTCGCTGCGCGGCCCTGTTGAACACGAAACTCCCGCCCCTGCGGCACTGGCGGGAGGCGTTATCAGACTATATACGTGCCGAAGGCGAACAGATGATCAGATGAAAGGCGTCATCCTGGCCGGCGGAACGGGCTCGCGCCTGCTGCCGCTGACAAAGGTCACGAACAAGCACCTGCTCCCGGTCTACGACAAGCCCATGATCTTCTACCCCCTCGAGAAGCTGATCGAGGCCGGGTGCCAGGAGATCATGGTCGTCTCGGGACGGGGGCATGCGGGCCATTTCCTCGAGCTCCTCGGCTCGGGCTCCAGTTACGGCGTCCGCCTGACCTACGAGATCCAGGACGCGGCCGGCGGGATCGCCGAGGCGCTCGGCCTCGCCCGCCGCTGGGCAGGCGACGACTCGGTCGCGGTGATCCTCGGCGACAACATCTTCGAGGATTCGTTTCGAGACGACATCCAGGACTTCCGCTCGGGCGGCAAGATCTTCTTGAAAGAGGTCCCGGACGCGAACCGCTTCGGCGTCGCGGAGGTCGCGGGCGACCGTGTCGTCGGGATCGAGGAGAAGCCCATGCAGCCGAAGTCGAACTTGGCCGTGACCGGCTGCTACCTCTACGACAACCGCGTCTTCAAGATCATCAAGACGCTGAAACCCTCGGGGCGGGGCGAGCTCGAGATCACGGACGTGAACAACGCCTACATCCGTATGGGCGAGATGCAGTTCTCGGTCCTGCCGGGCTTCTGGTCCGACGCCGGGACCTTCGACTCGCTGATCCGGGCCGGAAACATGGTGCAGCAGCACCGGAAGGCCGACCAGGGAGGCCTCTAGATGGCGCGGATCGGGATCGTCGGCACGGGCTACATCGCGAAAGGGATCCTGATGGCTCTCGACCGGACGGACGACCTCGAGGTGGTCCGGGTCTTCACGCACTCGGAGCCCGGGCGGCGGACGGATTACCCGAGACCGACGCTGCTGACCAACTCGATCGACGACCTCGTGAGCACGAGCGACCTCGTGGTAGTCGCGTCGGGCGACCCGCTCCGCGCGGTCGAGCCCGTCGAAGCCGCGATCGCGGCCTCCCTCCCCGTGGTCACCATGGACGCAGAGCTCCAGGTGACAATCGGCTCGCACTTCGCCCGGAGGGGCTATCTCTCCGAGGCCGAGGGCGACCAGCCCGGGTGCCTCGCGGCCCTCCGCGAGGAGGCGCTCGCCATGGGCTTCCGCCCCCTCGTCTACGGGAACCTCAAGGGTTTCCTGAACCACCACCCGACCCTGGAGGACATGCGTTTCTGGTCCGGCGTGCAGGGGATCAGCCTGGACAAGACGGTCGCGTTCACGGACGGCACCAAGGTCCAGGTCGAGCAGGCGCTCGTCGCGAACGGCCTCGGGGCCGCGATCGCGAAGGACGGCCTCCTGGGTCCGACGGCCGAGAGCGTCGCGGCGGGCGGGGCCGATCTCGCCCGGAGGGCCGAGGCGCTCGGCCAATCCCTCTCCGACTACCTCCTCGGCGTGCCCGGCGCGCCGGCCGGCGTCTTCCTGACGGGCAGGCACGAGGACGAGGCGCAGCCGTACCTCCAGTACTACAAGATGGGCGAGGGGCCGTACTACACCCTGCTCCGGAACTACCATCTCTGCCATCTCGAAGTGGCCAAGACGATCCGGCGCGCCCTCGAGGGCCGGCCGCCGCTGCTCAACAACGGCACCGCGCCGACCGTGCAGGTGGTCGGCGTGGCCAAGCGCGATCTTGCCGAGGGCGAGACACTCCGCCACCCCATGGGTTCGTTCGAGGTGCGGGGCGTCGCTGTGAAGATCGCGGACCACCCCGGCCATGTCCCGATCGGCCTCCTCGACGGTGCGCGGCTGGTACGGCCCGTCCCGGCCGAAGCCACCATCACCCGCGACGACGTCGAGCTCCCCGAGAGCCGGGCGCTCGAGCTCTGGCGCGGGATCTGAATACTTTTTTCGCCCGTGCGCCGGTTCGGGGCTCGCCCCTATCGCCGGTGGCGCAGGAGCATGCTCACGGACTTGAGCACGATCGCCGCGCCGACCAGCAGCAGGCCGGCCACGGTCAGCAGGCCGCCCACGACGGAGCCGAGGACGGGTACCTGGGCCGTGGCCGAGAACCGCGCGAGTGCCCAGGTATCGACCGCGGCCCCGGCCCCGAGCAGCACGAGACCGGGGATGCCGAAGAAGAGGAGCGGGCTCCGTGCTCCGATCAGGGCCGCGATGTTCGAGAGCACGCCGAGCCCGTGCGTGAGCGGGTTCTTTTTGTGCCGATGCGGCACCTCGTACCGGACCGAGATCGGGACCTCGGCGATCGCCAGGTGCCGCGCCGAGAGGTAGGCGATCATATCGGACTCGACGTTGTACCCGTCCGAGACGAAGGTCTCGGCCGTCTCGAGCGCCCGCCGCGAGAGCGCCCGGAAGCCCGACTGCGAGTCGGTCGAGGAGTAGTCCGCCGAGGCGCTCGTGAAGATGTTCAGCACGTGCTGGCCGAAGCGGCGGTAGGCCGGGATCTCGGCGTCCGTGCCGAGGAAGCGCGACCCGATCACCAGGTCGGCCCCGACCTCGAGGATCGGGGCAACGAGGGCCGGGATCTCGTCGGGGTTGTGCTGGCCGTCGCCGTCGATCAGGACGAGCGCGGCGTACCCGTGCTCCCGCGCGTACGCCATCGCGTCCAGGACGCCCGCGCCCTTCCCCTGTTGCCGACCGTGAACGAGCACGGTCGCACCCGAGAGACGGGCGATCGCGGCCGTATCGTCGCTCGAGCCGTCGTCGACGACCAGCACCTCGTCCGCGTGGGCCCGGGCCTTGAGCACGAGCGAGCCGATCGTCAGGCCCTCGTTGTAGCAGGGGATGGCGACGAGCACCCGGCGCGGTACGGGCTCGGAGAGAGGAGAGGCGGCGGGCATGGCGGACGGCCGGGCGCCCGAGGCCATCGAGGCCGGGACAGGCGCTCCGATCATGATCTCATCCCGGCAGGGTATGATTGTTATGGCGATCCCCCGAGATGACGGGGAGGAATGGCCGGCCGGGTCCGGAGCGCCGTGACCAGCAGGCGGATCCCGGCCTCGAGGTCCTTCAGATCGATCACCTCGACCGGCGAGTGGATGTACCGGGCCGGCGTCGAGAGGACGGTGGCGGGGATGCCCTCGCGCGAGAGGTGGATCGACGAGGCGTCGGTGGTGCCGCCCGAGCCGACCTCGAACTGGACCGGCGTGCCGCATGCCTCGGCGGTCTCGCGGATCCACGCGAGCATGGCCGGATGGGCGAGGAGCCCGCGTCCGTTCGCGTCCGCGATCGAGACGACCGGGCCCTTGCCCATCTCGACGGGCGCGTCCTTGAGCTGGACGCCGGGGTGGTCGCCGGGGATCGTGACGTCGGTCGCGATCGCGCAGTCCGGGTCGACCGCGTACGACGAGACCCTCGCGCCCTTCAGCCCGACCTCTTCCTGGACCGTGAAGACGCCGAAGATCGTGGACGGCGACTCGACCTGACGGAGCACCTCGATCAGAAGCGCGACACCCGCACGGTTATCGAAGGCCTTGCCCGAGACGCGGTCGCCGCAGAGGGTGCAGAACTCACGATCGAGCGTGACTGTCGTGCCCGGGGCCAGGCCCATCTCTCGCGCCATATCCCCGCTCTCGGCACCGACATCGATGAACATATCCTCGATCTTCAGGAGCTTCTTGCGCTCCTCGTCGTCCATCACGTGCGGCGGCTTCGAGCCGAGGACGCCGAGGACGTGGCCCTTCGTGCCGTGGAGCCAGACGCGCTGGCCCGGCAGCATGGGCGCATACCAGCCGCCGATGGGGGCGAAGCGGAGAAAGCCCTCCTTCTCGACGTACTTGACCATGAACCCGATCTCGTCCATGTGCGAGGCGAGCATGATCCGAAAGTCGTCGCCGCGCTTGACCGTGATCAGGTTCCCGAGGCGGTCCTCGTAAATCTCGTCGACGACGCCCGCGAGCTCCTCGCGGATGATCGCGCGGATCTCGCCTTCGTCCCCCGAGATACCGTGGGCGTTCGAGAGGCGGGCGAGGAGCCGGACGAGCCGGTCCCTGTCGATGGTGATGCACTTTTCTTCAGCCATTGATGACTCCTGCTATCCGTTCGAGCGCGGTGGTGAGGGCCCCGCGGGAGGCCGAGTACGCGATCCGCGCGAACCCGGCGCCGCCGGGGCCGAAGGCCTCGCCCGGAACGATCGTGACGCCGGCCGCGAGGATCCGGAGGACGAGCGCGGCGTCCATCGGCGCGAAGACGTAGAAGGCGCCCTCCGGTCGCGGGAACCGGATGCCGAGCGCCTCGAGGCCGTCGCAGAGGAGGTCGCGCCGGGCCTGGTACTCGTCGCGCATGGCGGCGACGCAGTCCTGCGGGCCGTCGAGGGCCGCGACGGCCGCGTACTGCGCGATCGAGGGGGCGCAGGCGACCGCATACCCGTGGATCTTGATCGCCTGGGCCACGATCTCGTCGGGCCCGGCAAGCCAGCCGAGCCGCCAGCCGGTCATGGCGTAGGTCTTGCTCGTCGCGTTGATGGTGACCACGTTCTCGCCGTACCGGGCCGCGGAGACGGCCGTCACCCCGTCGTAGACGAAGTGCTCGTAGACCTCGTCCGAGATCACGGTCGTGCCCGCGTCGTTCGCGTACTCGACGAGGGCGCGGACCGCGTCCGCGGGCTCGACCGCGCCGGTCGGGTTCGCCGGCGAGTTGAGCACGAGGACCTTCGCGCCGTCGAGCCGCTCCTTCGCGGCCTCGATGTCGATCCGGAGGCGGTCGTCGAGGCGGAGCCCCTCGGGCCGTCCCCCCGCGAGCCCCGCGAGCGCGCTGTACGAGACGAAGCCCGGGTCCGCGATAAGGACGCGGTCCCCGTCGTCGACGAGGGTCTGCATGGCGAGGAGGAGCGCCTCGGAGGCCCCGGCGGTCACGATCACCTGCTCGGGCGAGTAGTCGAGCCCGTTCTCGCGTTGCGACTTCGCGACAATCGCGTCCCGGAGCTCGGGGATGCCGACGTTCGACGTGTACCCGGTCCTGCCCTCGGCGAGAGCCCGGCACGCGGCCGCTTTGATGTGCTCGGGCGTATCGAAGTCGGGCTGGCCCAGGGCCAGGCTGATCGTCTCCGGTCCGGCGCATTCGAACCATTTCCGGATTCCCGAGACCTCGAGCCCGGTCACCCGGCGTGCAAATCGTGTCATACTCACTCGAGATTCGTGTGGCGCGGCTTCATCTGGCCCTCGGAGACCTCGCCGATCTCCATCAGGCGCGAGATGACCGCATCGGCGAAGACCATCGCGGTCGTCTCGAAGAGGGTCCCGAGGGGGGCGAAGGACTTGTGCTCGCCGGTCATCTGCCGCCGTTCGAACTCGCAGGACTCGTCGTCGCCCGGGTCCCGGTTCGACTCGATCTCCACCACGACGTCGGCCATTGTCGCGACCCCGCCGGTCGGGTTGGCCGTGATCACGCAGAGCGTGCCGCCCATCTCCTTTGCCGTGGTCGCGATGTCCGCGACCGTCCGTGTCCGGCCCGAGCCCGAGAAGATCACCATCACGTCCTCCTTCCCGAACGAGGGCGTGATCGTCTCGCCCACGACGTACGACTGGAACCCCAGATGCATCAGGCGCATGGCGAACGCCTTCGCGACAAGCCCGGACCGGCCGGCTCCCATCACGAAGATGCGGCGCGCTCCCCGGATTGCGGTCAGCAGCCGTTCGACCTCATCGTCCTCGATCCGCTCCGCGATCTGCGCGATGCGGCTCCCCATCAGGCCCATCCAGGCCTGCACCCGTCCCGCTCCCATTCCGCTCAACCCGTGGTCTCCCAGGCATGATGAGGGTTGCGGGGTCCGGGGCCGAGGAGCCCGAGATAGGCGAAGACGGCCGGCGCGCCGGCCAGGGCCCAGACGCCGATCGCGACGCTGCGGAGGTAGGCGCCGGCCGCGGCCTCGAGCCCGGCGCCGGGCAGCGCAAGGCCGACGCCGAACCAGAGCAGGGCCAGGACGGCGAGGCCGACCAGGGTCCCGGCGAGGCCGCCCGCGAGCGACCGAAACGGACGCGGGGCCCGCTCGAACTCGCGCCCGATGACGAGTCCGAGGGCGAGGCCGGCCCCGATCAGGGTGAACTCGATCGAGACAGGGGCGAGGTCCGCGACCTCGCCGGTCCAGGCCGGGTCGGGCGACCAGAGCCCGTCCGTGCCGGCCACCGCGCCGCTCGTCGCGACGGCGGCGAGCGAGAGGATGAGCGCAATCATGATCCGTGTCCGAGGGCGCAGTCGCGCCGCGCTGCGGGCGACGATTGGCTCGACGAGCAGGAACGCGCCCAGCACCACGAAGCCGAGCAGGAAGCCGGCGAGGACATCGAGGGGGAAGTGAGCCCCGCGGACGATCCGCGAGAGGCCGATCAGGAAGGCAAGGGCCCCGAGCGCGACCGTGGCGAGAGGCCGGCGGAGGCGGAGGGCGACCAGCCCCAGGAGCGCGACCGCGAGCTCGGCATGGCCCGAGGGGAGGCCGAACGAGTTCTGGAGCTCGAGCGGCAATACGCTCGAGGAGACCCAGTACGGCCGCGGAGCATGAACGAGGAGCTTCGCGATGTCGTTCGTGACCGCGGTTACCGCGAGCAGGACGCCGAGGCGGAAGGAGAACCGGGCGTCGCGCCACCACGCGAGGACGGCCATGAGGCCGAGGTAGAACGCGGGCGAGCCGATGGCCGAGACGACCGCCATCGGCAGAAAGAGCCAGGTGAACGACTGGAGCCAGAGGACGACGTCGATCTCCCAGGTCATGCTCACCGATAACCCTTCCCTATAAAATAAAGGCGGCGCTCGAAGCGACAATTGTAAGACAATTATTTCGTTGAAAATGATCACAGGAGGGCATCATTCAAGACTCCATCGGAGCGTTTGACGTGAGAGCCTGCACAGCCGGTCTCCGTGAGATCGTATTCATACATCCGTTACTGAAGTCTCTCGAGAGTCGAACTCCTCTCCCAGCACCGCCAGGGACGAGATCCTGTACCAATCGAGTTCGTCATGTGAGCGCCGAACAGGGCGGAGCACCCGTCCTTGAGCGGTTTCGGATTCCTGCCATTGAGCCCTCCCTGAGAGGGAGGTTTTCTCGGTTCAGGTTCCCGCTGGGGGATTGGAATCGCCAACAGATCCCCAGTACTGAAGCGCATCATCACCTTTTTCTTTCGTGGCCCCGCATCCAAGTACATGATACGGCATCTTCTCGTTATGATCGGGGTTGTGGTCATCCTCTCCAGCATCTCTCTGGTTTCCGCTGCATCGACAATGGAGGTGCCTACCGATTCAATCCAAGATGTCATCAACCAATCCCACGTTCAAGACGGGGTCGCGCGATCCGGCCCGGTGACGGCGGACGATGGCAATGGCCCTCTGAAGCCCACAATAACCTTTCCTTCGGATACAAGGGGCATGATAGGACAATCTAAGCAGGCTGGGATGCAGGTATCGCTGAACACGTCAGTGGCGGCGACCTCATTGCCGAACGGCACGGTCCCAAGGACAGCCGGAGTGGTTGTTGTCCCGATCGTGCTGGGAGCAGTGGCCTTCGTCTTTGCTGCGCGCCGACTTGGATAAACGGTAGAACCGCACCTTTTCAACCGCGACAGGACTAGGATCGGCACATCGCCGTTCGGGGACAATTCCCTTCCGGGATCCGCGATACGATGCGGCCACTCCCTCGGAAAGTCACCCTAATAGGCTGGAGATGCTGAAGGTGTGACTGATGCAACGAGAATTTTTAATATCCTCATCAGGGGGCCCAGCTTGGTGCATGGACAACGGTCGTGCCCGAGACCTCACCTGGCGGGTGGCATCGGATGATGAGGAGCCCCCGACTCACATCCAGGTATCACTGACTCTAATAAAACTGGTCGTGATCCTGCCCTGCCGCGAATCCAGAAGTTCCCCTGTCTCGTTGTACACGTGAACGACCCGCATCCGACTCTTGTTCACCTGGAACGTGAACGTGCGATTCTCCATGGTGAATGGGGCCGTATAGGAGAGGTTGACTAGCTGCTCTGGAAGCGACTCCCACGTGCCCTGCCGCGTGACAGTGGACTCCTTCTGATTTTGTACAGTTAAGAGAAATCTCACATATGCCGTCTTGTTCGGATAGAAATGGAGCAGCAGATCGGGTGAGGAGCCCTCTTCGAGCCACGACCCGACGATCGCGTTGCCCTGCGCACTATCGGTGCCGGGGACGGTCCGGTTGTCTGCACATCCGGCACCCAGGGTCATGATCATGATGAGGGCCAGAACAGACATGAGCCGGTGCAACCGCATAAACTAAACTCAGCCATCCACAGAGAAGTAGTTAATCCCCTTTTAGCGGATCGAAACCGATCCCGCCATCGCAGCGCCTGCAGCGGGAGAAGGGGGATGGTTCTCCGGAATTATCCGTGGAACCCTTCGTTCCAGAAAAAGTGGCCGGACAATCCCGGGTGAAAAGGCAGACCGACGTCGTTACCGACACTGCTGCGTCAATCCATGAGGCGTCTCAAGGGGTTACCGCCGCCGGTACTTTCTGAACAGGATCCAGACTCCGCCCCCCACCCCCGCAAGAAGCATCAGGCCAAATATGAACGTATACGATTGCTCGTGTGTGATCACCCGGTATTCGTTGGCCTCCTGGGCCTGATCCGCGACTACCCGGACGCCGATCCGATACTCGCTCGCGGCGATCGACGACGGCGGGATGATATTCACGCTGAAGGTGCTATTGCTACCCGCCGGGATGGAACCCACCATGGATGGCGAGACGACGCCGGACCAGCCTTCCGGAGCAATGAGAGTCACGTTCAGGTTCGTGAGCGCCCCAGCATTTCCCTCATTGGCAACAGTGAAGTTGAACTCAAGTGGGTCGCCGCGGTTGAGGTCGTACTGGTACTTCCCGGACGAGACCTTCATCATATAGGATCCCTGGAGTTTGATGGCCAGGTTCCGGGTATATGTCTCGCCGGCAGACTCGATTGTGGCCGTCAGATTATACGTACCGGCAGGGACGTTCAGGTTCGGGATCGCCTCGATCGAGAGCTGCCGCGTCTCACCCGCGGGCAGGGAGATCTCCTGGATCTCCACGTTCTTATCGTCACGGTCCCGGTACCTGACGTACCAATTTTCGGGTACTCCTTCGGCGCCAAGCCGGTATGTATCGTCGCTTCGGCCGATGTTCTTGAGTTGGAGGTCAAACTGCGCGTTCTTGCCCACCGTCGAGACCGCGGTCGAGGTCTTGAGTACGATCTCGGCGGCAAACGTCTTCGGATCGAGTGTGATCGTCCCTAGGTCGGTGGTGACGCCTCCGCGGATCCTGATCTGATTTCTCTCGGTATCTTCGTATCCGTCCCTATGAATGCGGAGATCATAGGTCCCCGGAGAAACGTCTGCATTCACCGTGCCATCCGACGCGGAGAGGATGCGGTCCATGACATTGTCTCCTCCCTCCGCCATCAGGTTAATCTGGGCTCCCTTGACCTTTGATCCGTCCTTGTCGTACACGACGAGTTTGAGTGTTCCCCGATCGCCTGCATGGGACCGGCTGATCGTGACATAGACGGTGTAGCTCACCTCACCCACATGGACCGATACTGGATATCGCCCGGGTCCGGTCTCAGCTGCCGTATCGATCTCGAGGCGGACACTCTTCTGGCTCCCGGCCGGAATGTCGATCATGCTCACCTCACTGCTATCGTCCCTGAAAGCATACTCCCATCCTGAGGTACCTCCACCGGGGGAAGCCCAGATTCGACGCGGATCCTGATCGGCGTCCCCATTCTTGATGTTGAGCACGAAGACCACGGTCTCGCCGGCCTCGACGGTTCGTGCGGGGAAGTCTGACTGAATGGACAGACCACTTCCCGCCGAGAGGTCGCTGGACCCATATGTCTCGCCAAGGGTCGGCACCGTGACCAGCGAAAGACCGGTGGTAGACGGGCTGCCCATGGTCGCGGTGACGCTCTCCATCACGGTTGGGACGGGCAGAGATATGCCCGGAAGGATCGCCGCGGACGCGCAGGCAATGGACTGTAGGAGTACCAGTATCAAGAGTCCGGTTAGAGTGAGATTTCGCGCCATTAAGTCACCTATCGAATGTCAAGCCGCATGAATCGCGCGTAGGCGATCCCAAAGAAAATAGTCGGGAAGATCAGCAACGCCACAATGTTTGGCAGGACCGTCTCGAGGATGCGGGGGATGGTAGAGGTCTCACCGGAGGTCTCTTCTGCTTTCCGCGTTGCAAGGGCGGCGTCTCCGGTCAGGGATTGGGGTTTACTCGTGGTCCGGCCCGTCAGTTTGGTACTCACCTGCTGATAGTTCAACGTAGGAGAGAAGAGGCTGATTACCCCTTCAAGTGCCATTCGTTTCTCCTCGAATGCCCGAAGCTCCTTCTGGTATTTCACGACGTCGGAGATACTGAAACCGGAAACGATCGAGCCGCCATCATCCATACCGGATTTGTCCTGGGCTCCCTGAGCGGAGAACGAACTGGCACCACCACTGTTGGGGGCGGCGGGAGCCTTGCCGATGAAGAGCCCCACCACGCTGGCGTCGACGAACATCGGCATCAGGGACGAGAGGAAGATGAAGATAATGAGCGACGCAATCAGCGCAGTGCCGCCAGTCGGAGATACCGCGGACATGAGCAGGGAGATCGAGAAGTACGAAAAGATCAGCAGGAACGTAGTCACTGCAAGCACCAGAATTGAGAATGCTTCTACCTCATTCGGGACGATCCCGAAGAGAAACAGGATACCCAGGAGAATGATAAAGGTTACCACGACCACGAGTGCGATCGCGGCGATGCCTCCCAGACCTTTCCCGTTGATCACTTCATCCCGAAAGATGGGATGAGAGAGCAGCAGTTTTAGGGACCCCCCCTCCTTCTCTTTTGTAATCAGGTCGAAACCCATCGCGATTCCGAGGATCGAGCCCAGCACGACAATCTCCGTCGCTATCGCGTCAAGGATGACAAGGAGCGAAGCTCCCTGGGCCGAGCCCTGCTGGGTCGTCGTGGACTCGCCCACCACTTCGACCGCGTTTGCGTACTGTGAAAGGGACTCCCCGTACGAGATCAGACCGCCGATCAGGCCGATGACAACGACCAGCAACAGTATCCCGGCAATCAGGAGAAATCGGCGGTCCATCAGGTGGTCGAGGAGCTCCTTCCCTCCGATCACCCTGAGCCGGTAAAGATCCATCCTGTTCACCTAGAGCCCGTGATAATATGTCATGAAGATGTCTTCAAGCGAGGGCTCCACGATCGAGAGCTCGCGCAGGCGAACCCCTTCCGCGGCGCAGGCGTCGACGAGGACGTCCCGTATGTCCTCCGTCACGAACAGGGTCATGTGACGTCCATCCTCGGAGGATTCGGTCGACTCGATCGCCGGGTGAGTAAACACAGGGAGGGAGGTGCTCGCCTCCACCCGGATCCGCAGGCGATTGGCCGTCTGCTTGAGCAGATGGGGAAGATCGTGAATCGAGCCCGTGACAATGAGACGACCGCGGAGCATGATCGCGAAGGATGTGCAGACCTTGGAGACCTCGGGAAGGATGTGAGAGGAGACGAGGATCGTCTTTCCTTCAGCGGCGAGATCGCCGACGATCTCTCGATAATCGGCGACACAGAGCGGGTCGAGGTTAGCCGTGGGCTCATCGAGGATCAGGACCTGAGGGTCGTTGAGAAGTACTTTTGCGATCCCGAGCCGCTGCACCATCCCCTTCGAGTAGCCGCCAACCGTCTTACCCAGACCATAGAGGCCGACCCTGGACAGCGCTCGCTCTACCGACGCGGCCCGATCGGCTTCTGGCATACGGTAGAGGCGAGCGAAATAATCCAGGTTCTGCTCGGCAGTCATATTGCGGTAAAAACCGACATCGTCCGGCATGTATCCCAAGCGCTGTTTTACCAGAAGCGGTCCCGCCGTCACGTCGATCCCGTCGATCATACACCGCCCTGCGGTCGGCTCGATCAGGCCGACGAGCATGAGGATAGTGGTGGTCTTCCCGGCTCCGTTGGGACCGAGGAGGCCGAAGATCTCACCCCGCGGAATCTCAAGAGAGAGATCGTCCACGGCAGGTACGTCACCGTATACCTTGGTCAGATGCTCCAGAGTTATCATGGCGGGGAAAAGGAGATGGAGCTGGATTCTTCCTTCACAGCGGTGGAGGCCGCACGCCTACCCCGTACGGGGGGCCTCATCGGCCCCCCCTGCAACGACGATCGTGGTGTTCAGTTCGATAACCGCCATTCAGTAGAAGTAATAGTTGTTTTTCCAGACTTCAACATACATGTACGTCCCATGTCCGGAATATGCGAACGGGACGACATAGTAATACCCGGATGGCAACTGGTTCCTTGCATACCCAATCCAGTCGAGCTGATTCCCGCTATCCGTGGTCACGGTCGACGACACTGAATACGACACCAGTTCAGGTGTCGAGTCGAACAGGTAGAGATCATAATCCGCGCCCGGGGGGGACGCGAGGATGAACATCTGGAAATCATCCGAGCTGGATGCATAGTACGACAGGAGGTTATAGTACTTTTCGGAGAGGTAGTGGCACGTGGTCCAGATGCCATTGCCCGAAAGCGTTATGCCGTCGTAATCTTCGTACGAATCCGCTGCCAGTGCGGGCGCAGCAACGATGCAGAGTGCAAACACAACCAGAAGAGGTCCGCCGAGAATCCAGGTCCGAGAACTCATATAACCACAAACTTGACTCCAAAATAATTAAACTTTTTTTTTTAATCTTCGGAAATGGAGAATGGTTCGGGAGGCCGCACGAATGCGTCGGAATATCGATGAGCAACCACGAGACGCGAGCCTCCCGTGCAGAGATCCTCCGAGAGATCGGTTGCGGTCGCGATCACGGAGAATTGGGCTTTGGAATGGGGATGAACATTCTGATCGGCGCCGTCCCCGGTCCCGCAGATTTCGTGACGTCTATTGCGGCGGGTCTTGAGCACAGCAGTCCCGCCGGATTCTCGACGGATCCTCCTGCTCCCGAACCTGTCGCCAGATTGGACTCCGGGCGAGAACTCGAGGGGTCCCGACTTTATACGAGATTCACGGTCGATTTCCGCCAATCCATTGCGCGCATCCAGACCAATAACGTGATAATTGCCGACCCGTCTTCTTCCCCCGTCGCCCTGAACGCCGGTACACGAATCGGAGATCAGCAACTCTCATCAGGGGATGTCGCCGAGAGCCGGGAATGGGTTGTATTCGAGTTCAGCCGTCTCCAATGAGCCAGTCCAGACACGATGTAAACACGCCATTCGTCTCACCGCATCCGATGCGCACCGGGTGCCGCTTCCGATTGAGAATCCCGTTATGGCTCGAGACTCTACTGTCGCGTGCATCCCCTCGCGGACACGAGTCGCACAGGCCGCTTCAGATCGGCGTCAGCTCCTTCGCCACAGCCTCATCCAAGACGCCTGAACCGGCGGACGCGAGTACGGTACTCATTGATTTCCCATTTTCCCGGATTCGATGTACCCCCTCTTCAGGCTGGCGGTGAGGCCGTTGCCGGCTCATCAAATGCGGGATGCAACCACATCTATCCGATCGAACGGCCGTCAGAGCGAGCGAAAGAAACACCCATGCTCACTGGTTGGATTGTCACTCTCTCATCTCGGCGGTCCCACCGTCCCCGCCCTTCTGTGCATGTTGAATCGACAATCACGACATCGATCTCCTTTGCATTCCCGGATATGCGTCCATCTCATGTTTCGGCAACGACAACAACACGGACCGGGAGTGCTTTGTGCCGATCTCGGGGTTTTCCCCGTCTCTGGCAAATGAGAGATTGGTCCCCTTTTCCAGAGGACTGTGTCTGAGAATGAAAAGGTTCACCATGTAATATCGGATATTGGCTCCTCCACAAAACATATATCGGAATGCTTTTTAATTTCGGTATCTATTTTAGCATATATGAGACGAGCATCGTTGATACCCATCCTTCTGATCCAGATCGTTCTCATCTTCGGTTTTGTTTCCATTGTCGCCGCGGATGTCAGCGGAAGCTCACAGCAACCCCAGCTCTCGGCGTCAGGCATACCGAATCTACCCATACCGACAGGTGGGGGTACCGGAACGGCTTCGGGAGGGGATAAGATTCCGGGGTTCGTATTTCCAGGTCAGCCCACGCCGACTGTGACAACACCCCCGCCGACACCGGCACCAGTGGTTACCACACCGGCACCGATCATCATCATGCCGACCCCAACACCGGAACCAGTCATCAGCGTGCCAATCTCTACACCAGAGCCAGTTGTTATTACCACGCCCGCGTCCACGACACCGAGTTCTCGTTTCGGACAGCGCCGCTATGTTGTCGGCAGCGTCCCTCTGAATCCGCCGAACGGGGGCATTGGAGGATCGTCCCGCACGATCTCCTCGGTATCCCGTACGACGACACTCGGCACGTCAACCGCGACCGGACTTCACCCCCCGGCGTCGCGGTTTACGCGCTGGTCCCCCGTCGACCGCTGGCGTGCTGACGGCACTCGTCGATAGGAGCTCTTTCTCATTTTTTTACTCAGTTAATCAGTTGCAACCGCATCTCAACACCGGCGGGATGTATTTCGGGGATTACGGGGCCCTCAACGACCTGATCACTACAACTACACCGTGGATACACCCCGCGACATGACGGATGCGTAGTCTAATCCAGGCACTATAGAAGAACCCTGACGAAAGGCAGGAACCCTTCAATCCCCTTGAGCTGCGTGTTTCCGATGGCAAACGGCTTGTTTGGGCCGATCCTCTTGTGACGATGAGGGTGGAAATATCGCGAGTTTTAACCCCAATAAGCGATCGAGCTGGAGTGGGAATCGCCCTCAGGTCGCCGGGCTATATGCAACCGCGGATGCCATTCTTCGGATGGAGGGAACCAGATGCTCGTTTCCCCGGTCGAGATTCGTGCGTTGCGAGCACAGCGTGAATAGTCGGCCCCTAGCGTCTGTTTCCTATAACTACACAAAAAAATAAGTTTTAGTCCCGACGGCGCATCACGAGGAACGCGACGCAGGTGAGACCGGCGAGCGCGACGAGCGTGCCGAAGCCCGGAGCCCGGGTCGGCGTCGCGGACGCGTTGCCCGTGACCGTCGGCGCGACTGTTCCGGACGTGGCGCCGGTCACGGTCCCGGTCGGGACCGTGCCCGTGACGTTGCCGGCGGGGGTCGTCGCGGTTGCGGTCACGTTGCCGCCGCCCCCGGCCATGACCTGGAAGGTCGCGGACTGCGTGACCCCGGCGTCGGGCGCCTGCACGCTCACCTGGTAGGTGTCGGGCTGGAGCTGCGACGTGTCCGCGGTGAAGTTGAACGTATTGTTGCCGCTGCTGCCGGCCTGGACCGTGGTCGAGCCCGAGACGCCCGAGAACCCGGTCCCCGACGTCTTGTTGGTCGCCGAGAACGACGAGGACGTGACCGTGATCAGCAGGTTGTCCCCGACCGCGAGGTTGGTCGTGCCAGTGATCCGGAGCGGGTCGCCCGCGCGGACGGTGGGGATGCCGGCGATGGCGATCGAGGCATCCTCGACCGCGAAGGTCAGCTTGGTGTAGGTGTCGTCGATGTTCGGCCCGTTGATCAGGTTCACGAGCGCGTTGGCCGCGTCGGAGCCCTGCAGCCGGCCGGGGCCGGCCGCGACGAAGAAGTTGCCCGACGTGTCGTAGACACGCGTGATTCCGCCCTCGGTGACGGGGGCCACATCGAAGATGCCGTTGGTCATGGGGTGCTGGACGACGGCGAAGTACTGGCCCGTGGCAAGGTTCTGCGTCGTGCCGCGCCCGAGTTCGTACCGGAAGGTCCCGTCATCGTTGACGCTCTGGGTCGTCTGGCTGTAGTAGTTGGTGCCGAAGAGCCAGATGGCGACGCCCGGCGCCGGCCTGCCCTGGGCGGTCCCGGTGATCGCCAGGATGTCGCCCTTCGCGACGGTCGCGGAGGAAGCGTTCGCGGTCACGAACGGCCTCTGGATCACGAGCGAGGTGGTCGAGTACTGGGTGCTGCCGAGGTTGTCGCGGTTGTTCGGGCTCGAGACGGCGTAGATGGTGTACGACCCGGCGTCGAGGTTCAGGTTCGCGGTGGCCCAGCGGTAACTCCACGTGTTGTCCGTGTTGACGGTCGTGGACGTGAAGGTGCCGGCGTCACCCGAGACGACGGGCGAAACGTCGACCAGGTTGGCGCCGCCGGAGGGGATGTTCGGGCCGGTGATGAAGAGGTAGGTCGTGGACGAGTCCGTGTTCGTTCCCGAGAGCTGGACCTCCTCGCCGAGGTAGAACGAGGCGTTCGCGGCCGTCGAGACGGTCACGCCGCCCTTGGCGATCGAGACCGCGACCGTGTCGTACTTCAGGGCGTTGGCCGGGCCGAGGCTCTCGACGCGGATCGTGTAGGACTGGTCCTTGGTCTGCTGGTTGGTGGAGAACCCGACCGTGCGCCGGCCGTTATCGTCGGTCGTGACCTTGGCATACCACGGGTTCGCGGTGGAGTTGTTGGCGACGGCCGGGACGTCCTGGGCGACGGTGGTGGTACCCGAGAAGACGAGGGCGCCGGCGGCGACGTCGCCGAGGGTGACGCCGGTCTGGCCCTCCTTGATCCGCGGGGGCTCGGTGGTGCCCGTGAGGGAGGAGGTGCCCGTGACCCAGAGGGCGTAGTCGGTGTTCGGCGCGCCGTTGACGATGACGGCGAAGTCATTGTTGCGGATAACCGTGGCGTTGGTGTTCGCCGTGAGGGTCAGGGTGTTGGTGCCGATGGTGACCGTGTACTGGCTGCTAATGGTCTTGCCGGTGTAGTCGGCGCCGGAGGGGTCCTTGTAGTTGTCCTTCATCCCGTTCATGTTGCACTCGACCCAGACCTTGTAGTCGCCGGACCGGTAGTTGGCGTTGCCGGTGTCCCAGACGGAGCCGTTGGTGCCGCTGCCGGGGACCAGCATCGAGGAGGAGGTGACCGGGATGTTGACGATCGAGTTCTGGTTGCCGAGGTCGTCGATCAGGGCCGCGTAGACGTTGCCGGACGGGTCCTGGACCTTGACGGTGACCGGGGCCCCGACACCGCGCTGGGTGAAGGCGGCGTCAAGGTTGGAGTCGACCCGGAAGGTCAGGAGCTGGCCCGCCGCGACGGTCTTGTCGGTGACGTCCTTGCCGCCGGGGAGGCCCCAGACGCGGATGTTGAGGGACGGGTCCTTGACGTTGATGGCGACGGACCGGTTCTTTGTCATGTCGTACCAGGTGCCGGCCCTGGTGCCGGGCTGGACGTAGAAGCTGGACGGGTTGGAGACGGTCAGGGTGTCGTCGGGCGAGGAGGTGGCGATGTTGGCCCCGGCCTGGAACCACCCGAGGGTGTCGCCGGCGGCGACGCCGGTGGCGGTGATGTCGAGGCCGTTCTCGCCGATGAAGACGGTGGCGCCGGGCGTCCGGACGATGGTTATGGCGCCGCCGACGACGCCCGGCGTGGGCGTGGCGGTCAGGATGCCGCCGGCGGTGGTCGGGACGACCGTGGTCGCGGTGACGTTCACGGTCCCGGTTACTACGGTCGGGACCGTCGTCGCGGTGGTGGTGTTGCCTGTCGCAATCAGGGCGGAGGCTCCGGCCGCGAGCAGGGCGAGCGCGATGAGCGCCGCCCCGAGCAGTCGTATGAGATGTTGCCTGGGTACTGTCATGGAATTCTCACCTGGGAGGGGCCGGTTCGGGACCGGCGCTCTCGCCGGCCGCGGTGTCGGCCCCGGTCCTGCATACGGATGCCCCCTTTACGCGGTCCTGATAAATCCTTTCCGGTTTCGGGGGCCGTGGTGGCGTTCGGACGGCCGGCGATGCCCGGCGAGATTTCGGAGCCGGAAAGCGTGTCGAGGGCGGACCGGGGACGGATGCGAGCGGCGAGGCGACGGCCCGGTCGCTGCCGGGGAACGGGCCTCGAGAGCGGTATTCCAGGCCACGCGGATCCGGTCGGAACGGCCGCCGTGGAGGCGAAGTCGGCTCGGTTTCCACTGCGGCACGGGGGGTGGTGAAGGTTGCTGCCGGCGCGCGCTCATTCATCCCTTCGGATAATGTTATCCGTACACTATCGGTGCGACGGTCCGATCCCGCGAGAACGAGAGATGGTGCAGGCCATTGAATGCCTGAAAAGAATATTTGAGGACATAAAGACCGTTATTTTGGTTATTCGGGCTTCTATTGCCTTTCTGTTTCTTGAAACAGTGCCTAGCCTTCGCGCATTGCATAACGGCAGGTAATCTAAGCAAAATTCAAATCATAACCAATATATAGGAAAATTGCATAGTAGAGCCAGAATCACAATGGCGGCACGGACGCCGCGGAGTGATCAGACATGACAAAGTCGAAAGAAGATGCAGTCTCACCGGTGATCGGCGTTATCCTGATGGTCGCTGTTACGGTGATCCTCGCCGCCGTCATTGCGGCGTTCGTGTTCGGTATGGGCAGTGGTGTCCAGAAATCCAAGACCGTGGCAGCAACGGCTCAGGCAGATCCGACAGCGAAACAAGTTGTTATGACATATCAGGGCGGGCAGGATGCTGCTTCGACGATTTACCTGGAGTTCGGCGGAGACCTCACATTTGCCACCGCCACCTTCGGTTCTAAAACCGGCACCGCAGCTGTACCTGTAGGTTCGAGTTCAACAGCCCCCAGACTTTCGGGTTGGGTCGCCGGTCAGAAGAACCACGTAACAGCTACTGCTTACTTTGTGGACGGAACAAGTCAGGTCATCCTGGACACCTACGTCTAACCCTCCCTTTTTTCATTGTAATTATTGCATTCCGGGAATCAAAAGATCCTTGGAGCGGCCGCCGGGTCGCTTTCGCTAACGAATGCAAACTACAAAGCGGTCTTCCAAAACACTATCTTGTTAACCCTTGCTAACATCAGGAAGCACTCGCAATTCTAAATATTACCAGTATAGATCACGGCGGGTTCATCCTCGCCTCAACCAAGGCTGTAGATAATTCCAACCATGGCTATTTCATGGAGTTTTGGTGAATCGTTCCCCGTTATCTCGACGAAGAAACGACTGATGATATATATGAGAGATCAACGGATGCAATGGCAGGCGTGAAGATCAGGGGAATACAATCACAGATATCATCCGTTCATTCGCACGTTTCTGGAGGAAGAGAGCAAGGCCAATCGCTGTCCAGTTTACTACCTGAAATACGATCGTCGGCCACGGAGTCCACGATGCAAAGTGGGAAGGCTGGAACCACTTGAGGCAGAGCAACACAGTATCAAAGAGAAGCAGTACGATTAACCAGACCGAGTAGCCATGCCGAATAAACCAGTAGGCAAAGAAAGGGAAAATCCAGATGAAATAATGGGGATACAGGTTTTTGTTGAGCATCATGAACAGCGCGACGAAGAGAGTAATCGCCTCGAAGGAAAAAAGCTCAAAGATTCGCTTCCGAATCACTATATAAAAAATCGTTGCAGTCGCTCCAATCTGAACCAGGAAGGGAAGGATGCGGTCCGGGATGTAGCACGCGTAAAATAACGAGTATGTGTCGGGCAATTTACTACCAGTATTAAAAATGAGAGCGAGAACCTTCACGGGATCATCAAGAAGGAAGGGCGTAAGAATGACAGCGCAAATGACGCCAACAACGAGAAGATAAAAAGTGGCAAAACGAAAGTGCCGCTTCCTGTAAAGATAGAACAGTATCGGCACCGCGGCGAGAATGGGCAAGAATTTGTACATCACGCCGATGCCGATGGATGCTGCCGAGGCGGCCCACCGCTCCCTGAACGCAAACAGGATCCCGAGTAACATCAGGGCGAGAGCGAGGGAGTCGAAATGTCCCATCATGTTCGATGAGATAATTGAGATAGGAAACATCAGATAGCAGATGGCAAGCCATCTGCCAAGCATTTCATCCTTTCGTGCTCCGATGAGATAGAGAAGCGTTGCTGTGCCGACATCCCCGATCAATGACGGTACTTTTGCAGCAAAGGGATTGTCTCCGAGCAACCAGAGCCAGAGTGCCTGGAAATAGGCGTGCAAAGGCGGGTACTCAAACTTGGTGTCGATGTACAGTGTTTGACCTTGTAAAAGACCCCGCGAACCCCATAGATGAGCGAAAAGATCCCCCATCTCCCAATCGTGTGCGGAGATGAGGCAGCGAACGAAAAAGATCGTAATTACCGCGAGAAAAAATAAGTCCGAGCGGGCAACGAAACGGTTGAACGGATCCTTAAATCGGAAGATCAGGGGATTGCAGGGGGTCATTTCCCACCATTCTCTGTTTAGATATCTATTGTCAAATCAATTATAGATGACGAGAAAAGTTGGTTGACGACTTTTCGGGCACCCCAGGAATTAAAATCGCGAGACCCCCGGAGAATTTCCCCAATTATATTTTTAGAAAAACTCAGTTGGGATCTCATCCCTGCAAGCATTCATGGCAGAGGTAGTGGCACACTCATCGCCGAGACCAATTTGATGTTGCCTCGATAACTCTTGTTCATTCGTTCGTTTCTGGTAGAGGATAGCATAGCCGATTGCTACCCAATTCACTATCTGGAATACTAGTGCAATCTTGTAACCATATGAGTCCAGAAGGCCAGCTAATCCATACGTCCTGATGCAAAATAGCGCAGTGTCAAAGAGGAGAAGGATGGTTAACCAGGAAGAATGACGGTTCAAAATAAACCAATAGGCGAGGAACGGGAAGATCCAGATGAAATACTGGGGGTACAGGTTCTTATTGAACATCATGAACAGGGCGACGAAGAAACTGATCGCTTCGAAAGAGAAGGGCTCAAAGATCCGTTTCCGGATAATTACATAAAAGATGGCTGCGGTTGCTCCAATTTGGATAACGAAGGGCAAGATTCGGTTCTGAAGGTCGAACGCGCGAAAAAGAGAAAATCCGTCCGGAACTTTAACACCTGTATTAAAGATGAGGCTAAGAGCCTTTACCGGATCATCGAGAAGAAACGGCGTTACGATGACAACACAGATGACGCCGATGATTAGGAGATAGAGAACAGATGTTCGAAAATGCCGCTGTTTATAAAGGTGGAGCAGAATCGGCACAGCGGCAAGGATAGGTAAGAATTTGTACATGACTCCGATACCGATAGATGCCGCCGAGGCAGTCCATTGATCCCGGAACGCGAACAGAATCCCCAGCAGCATCAGGGCGAGGGAGACTGAGTCGAAGAGCCCTAACGCATTTGACGAGATTATTGAGAGAGGGAATAGGAGATAACAGAGGGCGAGCCATCGGCCGAACATCTCATCCCGTCGCGCCCCGATGAGATAGAAAAGCCATGATGTGGCGATATCCCCGATCAATGCCGGTATTTTCGCGACAAAGGGATTGTCTCCGAGTAACCACAGCCAAAATGCCTGGAATATCGCATGCAAGGGCGGATACTCAAATTTAGCATCGATATACAATGCTTGACCCTGCAGAAGCCCTCGTGATCCGATCAGGTGCAGATTGAGATCTGAGAAAACCATTCCATACCCAGTATAACCAGAGATAAGGCACCGGAAAAGAAAGATATTGAATATCGCCAGGAGAAAGAAATCCTTACGGGCAACTAAGCTATTGAGTGGATCTGTAAATCGGGAGATGATCGGATTACCCGAAGTCATTGTATTCCTATATCGGTGAAAGATCTAACGTTATAGTATTTTTGATGTTAAGGTTAGGGTATTGGCCCTGAATTATTGTTCTCTACGATCTGAACCACCATTTCCTCTCCCGCCTCGGGTGAATTACATCTCACGCTATTGATGATCCTGTGACCATTACATCTCTCATTCTGTCCCCTTACGCCCTAGGCCCGAGCAGAAATAAAACGAAGATCGCTGGGGGGGCTGATTATCCGGAGCGACCCGAGGTACAACGATGGGCGAGGCCTGGAGGAATTGCGTTGGTTAAAGGTAGGGATATTTCAGGAGAGAAGGTGCCAACGACAAACGGCATTTGCTGCGGGGCCCGGCAGAACCGCGATCGCCTTCTGGGTAGCAGATAGCCCAAGCCCAGTCTGGGGGATAATCCCCGATAGAATCCGCTTAATAGCATGGTGGCCGCGATGTGGTTGACATGTTCTATCAACCAAATGGCCTGAGAAACGGCAGAGTACAGCCTGAGAATATGTCGTACTGGGAGGGAGGAATTAGGCTTTCGGCAAATATAATTACCTTCACCGAGGATATTTGAAAGATATTGGTAGAAAATGACCTCGGGCAACCCCTTGTTCTCTCGATATATAGATCCGTTGAACCGCTTTGTTGCCCGCTGGGATCTGTTTCTTCTAGCGGTACTTGCGATCATTTTTGTCCGCTGTCTCATCTCTGCATATAGCGGGGAAACTGAATTGGATCTCCCCCTGCACCTTATTGGTGCACGAGGACTTCTGGAGGGTCAAGCATTGTACATCGATGCCAAGTTTGAGTACCCTCCTCTCCATGCCTATTTTCAGGCACTCTGGCTCTGGTTGCTCGGAGACAATCCCTTTGCGGCAAAAGTGCCCTCATTGATTGGAGATATTGCCACGACATCGCTGCTCTATTTGATCGGAGCGAGAAGAAACGAGATGCTCGGCAGATGGCTCTCTCTCTGCTATCTCCTATTCCCTCTTTCCATCATCTCATCAAATGTGTTCGGGCTCTTCGATTCCCTCGCACTCGCTCTGATGTTGCTCGGAACCCTATTTGCGTTAAGAAACCAATGGACTGCCTCGGCGACATTTATTGGCATCGGTGTGATGTACAAATTCTTACCAATTCTTGCCGCTGTGCCGCTACTGTTGCATCTTTATAAAGAGCGGCGATTCCGCACCGGTACTCTCTATCTTCTCATCGTGGGCGTCATCTGTGTTGTCATCGTAACGCCGTTTCTATTGGACGACCCGGTAAAGGTTCTAGGCCTCATTTTTAATACTGGAACTAAATTTCCAGACGGATTTTCATTGTTTCGTGTATTTTACATCCCAGATCGTACCTTGCCCTTTATTATCCAGATTGGTGCGACTGCAGCGATCTTTTACATCGTAATCCGGAAGCGAATTTTTGAGTTATTCTCGTTCGAAGCGATCAGTTTCTTCGTTGCGGTCTTCATGATGTTCAATAAAAACCTGTATCCCCAGTATTTTATCTGGATCTTCCCATTCTTTGCCTATTGGTATATTCTGAACCGTCACTCGGCGTGGTTAGCCATCCTGCTCCTCTTTGACTCGGTGTGGCTGAATTTCCTATGGCTCCAACGCTTGTACTTTTACACGCTGACTCCATGGCCGATGATAGTGTTTCATGTTGTGAATTGGACAGCGATTTGCTATGCACTTCTCTACCAGGTACACCAGAACGAAATCGAAACATCAGTGAAAATATCTACTTGAGTAAGGCGCCCTTAGCATCACTCAGATCTAAGCCCAGTGGATCGGTTCAACGTCGGCGTTGGCTGGGTGGGCAGGCTCGTCCCATCCACCAGGAAGAGCGGTGCCACGTCATTGGAGAGTCCATTCCATAACGAGATTGTACGCGAAGACCTGCTCTGTGGCTGCTGCCAACTCGAAGAGTTATTCCTGCCGGAACCATCAATCGCCATCTTTCGGTGCTCTTTCTCGAGAAACATAGGAGCGGTCCGGGCACACGCAGCGCTGAGATCTCGATTCGTCCCCATTCGGTGCCGCCGTCCCGTTACGCATCGAAAAGAATGGCCGCGGTTCCCAAGAAGGATTTCACATGGATCATTTCCCCCGCCGAGACCGCGAATGAAGCAGAATTTAAACCATTGCCATTCGCGTCCCTAGATTTTCCATCTCCATTCAGGCCGCGCGGAATGCCTGAACCACCAGGGATGGTGATCACTAACTCCGCGTACTTCTGTACCGAGCGTATAGCTATCGATGATATAGGCGTACCCATTGCTGTCGATTGCAACGCCCAACGCAGCCATGAACTTGCCCATCCCGCTCTTTTCAAGGAGGGCGCCGTCTGATGCGAATCTCTGGGCACGGCTGTAACCAGAATCGATGATGAAAACATTACCTGCGCCGTCAATCGCGACATCCAAGGAAAAGGGGAAACCCCCATCCTCTATGTGACATGCCCTCCCTGTAAATTGGTGGAGGACCGTTAGAAGTGTCCTTGACGACACGAGATGGATACCGATCGGAAAAATCCTTCACCACAAATAAAAAATTACGCAGGTCTGGGCATTCCCGATTTCAAGCGACCCAATAATTTAACGTGTGTCCTATTACGAAAACAATCTGCAGCACTGACAAGGGGATAATTACCAAGAATGGATTTTTCTCAAACTTTAGGGAAAGCACAATAAAAATCGGAAATACAACCAAGAGATAACGGATGTACGACGAGAATTCACCGGTCAACGCAGGTATAAGACCCAACGCCAATGAATATACGAATAATGTTGTATCGAGATATTTGTAGATAAAATATAGGAGAATTAGAAAGAACCCGAAACCTATCCGATTAAGGATGCTTGTTGTGAAACCGTTGAGCGTATAATGGATAGTGATAAAATTATCCATAAGCCATTGTAGTGGGTTTAACAGATTATCCAGAGAATAATGTGAACCAAATAGGCTCTGTGCAACAAATCCGGAATAGATGGAACCGGTAAAATAATTCATTATCGCTAAATACAATAAAAATCCTGTGATAATTCCCAAAGTTGGAAGGAAATTTTTAATTTCTACAATTCTTTTACCTTTCCAGATTTCCAAAATCAAATATGCATACAGCGGCAAAATAACAAGTATTCCGGTAGGCCTTGCCAGGGGGATTAATATGCTCAATAACAAACATGGATAAATTTTATTTTCATATAGATGATAAAAGAGCGCAGTCACTAAGAGTAAAAACAGTCCTTCAGTATACACAAGAGACGTGAAAAAGAATGTTATGAATGACATCATGAACAGGGAAGCGGTAAATGCAATTCTGTCGTTGTACAATTTTTTTACAAACGAATAGAAATACGCAATCGCAAGAATTGAGCAAAGGTTTGAAATAAAGAGGCCAGCTGCCAGCATATTTCCAAAAAAAATGAGTCCGGTACTTCTGGTTATAAATGGATACAGCGGATAAAATGCTGTATTGTTAGTTACTTCGTCCGGATACCCATTTTCTGCAAGAAACAGATAATGGTGACCATCCCAGGTTTTAAAGGTGCTAAAAAGTGTTACATGCTCATCGGAAGGGTAAACAAAATTGGCATGATAATTTGCGATATTAAACGGCAATACAACGTACGCAAGAATTATCACGAGGAAAATAACTATTTTTGTAATGATTGCAATAGTTAAAAGATTTTTTAAGGTGAAGGGAAATTCATTATTTATTATTGGATTTTCAATGGCGGAATCCGTCATCGTGTACGGTTAAGGATCGGTTATTCTGGCAGAAAAAGTGAACGAATCGACGATCCATCAAGGTGATTCAAAAGCGCCTGGAATAAAACATTCCCGGCGATGAACACCGCGCCCATCAGTAGGATCGCGATCGTCTCCGGTGGGACAATCCTTCAATATCGATTGGTTCGTGGTCCGTCCACGAATGCTCATGGCGTGAAGGGCCGGACGTTTCCTCTAGAAACCGTGCAGCATTCCCACGATAAAATAGGAAACGTTATGATATTTCCACATAGAGTAGCCACATACCCCACCCAACGAAGCGAGGTTGGGTTGGACGCACCATGACAACAGATCGATCGACCGACGCCGTCGCCGAGATCATCGGTACGATCCTGCTCGTCGCAGTGGTGGTGATCCTTGCCGCCGTCATCGCGTCGCTCGCGTTCGGCCTCCCGTCCGGCGTCACCCGGTCGGTCGCGATCGCCGTCTCTGCCCAGCAGCAGGATAACGATATCATCGTGACCCTGCTGGGCGGCGAGGGAATGCCGTCGCTCCACGCGCTCACCGTCACCGGCACCGAGGCGGACGGCACGGCCATCACCGGGACGTTCGCGAACATGCCGCCGGCCGTCGGGGATACCCTGCGAATTGCCGATGCGGGAAATCCCGGCAGCGACCACGTGGTCGTCGTGGCCGAACTCGTCGACGGCTCGCGGCAGGTCGTCCTCGACGTCACGGTCTGACCCTCGCCTGTCAGGATCTCACGGTCGTTCGCGATCGGCTCCACGACATTCCTCGGGCACGGCGATCCCGGCGTACCGAATGAATGTCTTTTTATCCAAAAACCGTCGACGCATCACAGGAGCTGAGGCGATTCGAGTATGCCCGAATATCTTATCACCATCACCGTCGAGCCGCTCGAGGAAGGCGGATATCTCGCAACAAGCGGCACGGTCCAGGGGCTGATCGCCGAGGGCAGAACCGTCGCCGAGACGATCGAGATCGCGCAGGACGTGGCGCGGCGCCTGATCGAGTCCTGCATCGAGCACGGCGATCCCCTTCCGCCGACGATGCGGCCAGTCGCGGAGCAGGGCGACCAGTTCCAGATCGCCGTCACCGTCTCGCCATGACCCATGCTCCCTCCCTGACGGCCAGGGAGGTGATCCATGCCCTCCGGAACGCCGGCTTCGTCTTCGATCGCCAGGCAAAGGGGAGCCACGAGATCTGGTACAATCCCGAGACGCGCCGTCGCGTGACAATCCCGAACCATCCCGGCCGGCCGATCGCCCGAGGAACGCTGATGGCGATCATCCGCGAGAGCGGCCTGACCGTTGAAGAGTTCCTCGCCCTGCGGTGAACCGTTCCCGACAGAAAAGTGGACGACGGCACGGCCATCACCGGCTCCTTCGCGAACACGCCGCCGGCCGTCGGGGATACCCTGCGAATTGCCGATGCGGGAAATCCCGGAAGCGACCACGTGGTCGTTGTGGCCGAGCTCGTCGACGGCTCGCGGCAGGTCGTCCTCGACATCGCCGTCTGAGTCTCCTCCTCGTTTCCGTCAGCCGGGCAGGGCGATCCATCGGTTCGCCCATCGCCGCCGGATACCCGGGACGGTCAACGGTCTTCGAGAGGGATGTCGGAGGGGAATAAGGCTGCCGTTCCGATCCCGAGCGGAAGAGCCCCGGCGGCAGAATGCCTGCGCCAGTCCCCTTCCGGAGAGGACCTGAAGCCCCGAGCTCATAACCGGACCGCGACCGGGTCTTCCTTTCCGACGCTCTCTGGGCGCAGCGGTTCATCGTCCGCGATCCGCAGGAGTGAACCCGGTGGACGTCTCACACGACCCGGCGCGCGATCCTCGGTTACAACTCGTGCTCAGTATGCTCGACGGGACCGTGAGCGAGGACGGGCGCGGCGCGAGACTGCGGCAATTCGTCTTTCTCTTCGACGAGGAGCGGAGCCGCGAGTCCTACGCCTCCGGCCTCGTCTGGCTCGAGCCCGGCGACCCGGAGGGACCGGGTTGCAGCACTCGTTGTTGCTGCAACACCTGCTGCAACTCCAAAAGAGCAACGTAAAGGTCCTGGATCGTAAAACGGGGAGCGATCGGCGGTTTCCGGATCGTCATGTTGCAGCACTGCGGATCATACACCACAGCCCGACACAGAAGGTGCGACGCGGCGCGGACACTGCTTTCACGATCTGCTGCAACTAATTATAACGATATCACCAATATGGAGGCATTCGACAAATTCAACGGCGATACGACGGCGGATCGAGTTGCAGCAGATGTTGCGGCGCCGGTTGCAGCAGGGTTGCAGCAGCATGATTGCTGCAACTCGCTCGACCCCCGCGACTTCTTCCCCACGAGCGAGGCGTTGCGGGAGGCGTGCGTGGGCTACCGCGCTGCAGCGAGCCACGGCAGGGATCGGCCGGTGCGACGTCTGCGGCCTCGATCCCGCCGCCTGGCACGGCGGCGGGCGTGCATCTCTGCGAGGCCTGCCACCGCCGCGAGCTAAGCCGAACCATCGCGCGCGGCGACGTTCCGACGTCCGCGTGAGCCCTGCGCGAGCCGTTTCCGACCGTCCCGAGGATGGGCGAAAGGGGAAACTCGCAATCCGCCCGTCTTTTCTCCCGGGAAAAGGTGTTTTCCCCATTCACTGCCATTGAACTGGCGAAAGAAAAGGCAAATTTGATATACAACTTAAGAAGAATAATTGATGTTCCCCCCACATCGGAACCGAAGACCCGGTAACCCCCGGGGGCGGAGAGACGCATGGTGGCACAGACCCTGACGGAGATAGCGGTCCCCGATCTGTTCGGCATGATCATGGTCGCCGAGATAGCAGTGCTCCTTGCCCTCCTGGTCGTCGCGCTGGGGTTCGCACCGTAACCAGCGCACCGCCCCGCCTCCGATATACTTCAGAGGTGCAGATCGGATGTATCACCACGTGGCCCGCACAGGGCGAAAGAACAGTCTCCGCGCCGGCCGTCACCGCCGCGCGCGCTAACGACGCGGCCGGTGCCGGCCCGCGACGGCGGCACCGCGACCTCTTCTGAAACGGCGGATCCCGCCGTCCCCGACGACGCATCGCTCTCTTCCGAGGCCGGGTCACGTCCGCGGCTCAACGCGGCGCGGCTCGAACCGGCCGCGGTGGTACACGAGCACCTCGAGCGGTTCGCCGCGGGCGTGGGCCCGGAGCCGGTCGTCCCGGAGCTTCTGGACGTGGCGGAGCCCGTTCGCCGCGAAGTACTCGGCCGCGGCCCGGTAGAACGCGATCATCTGCTCGAGGAACGCGGCCTCGTACGCGATCGTCTCGTCCGCGCACCGCCCGGCCTCGTCGGGCGCGATCGTCTCGCCGACCCTGCCGTGGGTGCCGAGGCCCGCGAGCTGTCGCCAGTCGACCCGGCCGTCCGCGCCGGGCTCGCGGTGGAGCATGGAGGGATAGACCCGGCAGATGGCGGGGCGGGCCGCGTAGTGACGGCAGCGGCCGTTCTCGAGGAGGACGCAGTCGCCGCCGGGGGTCGTGGCGAGCGCGTACCCGGAGACGTAGAGCCGGCCCTCCCGGTCGGCGAGCTCGGGGTCCGGCGCCGGCACGAGCGCGTCCGGCGCGAACGCCCTGATCCGGTCCACGTCCTCCTCGAGCAGGAAGACGTGATCGTTGGACGCACTCGTGCAGCAGCGGGCGCACCCGTCGCAGGCAAAGCCGATCTCCTGGACGATCGCGACCAGCCGTTCGCGGGGATAGGCCCGGAGGGCCGCGAGCTCCGCCTCGAAGAACGCGATCCGCCGGTCGAACGGCGGGGCGAGAGCCGGGGTCACGCCCGTACCTTGGATCCGGACCGGGATAAGGCTGTGCGCCCTGTCCCGACCGAACCGTTCATGGCCCGGGCCGTCCCCATAGTGGATGAGGTTCTACCGATGGAGGAGAGGGAGCGTTCCGCGGAGAATACGGGTGCGGTCTGCGTCGTGACCGAGCCGCCGGGCGCGTCGGTCGCGCTCGACGGGCGGGACGCGGGCGCGGCCCCGCTCCGGATCGATGGGCTCGCACCGGGCTGGCACGGGCTCGTCCTCGCGCTGGCGGGGTTCGAGGAGGTGACGACGCCGGTCGAGGTCGTGGCCGGAGCGACCACGACCGTCCGGAGCCGGCTCGAGCCGACGGGCGGGACGCTCGCGGTCCGGACGGAACCGCCCGGCGCCTCGCTCTGGGTCGACGGAGCGTACGCGGGGACCACGCCGGTCGTGGTCCCGCTCGACCGTGCCGGGACGGTCGCGCTCGAGGCCGTCGGGCCGGACGGCGTCCGGCACCGGCTGGTCCACGCGGTCGCGCCGGGCGCGGACGACGCGCTTGTCATCGACCTCGCGGAGACGGAGCGGGTGGAGCGGGGCCCGGGCGGGACCGTGATCCGGGACTTCGGCGTCTTCGCCCTGCTTGCGATGCTGATCGCGGTCCTCGCGGGCGTTCTCTTCGCGCTCGTCGGGAGCGGCTCCCGGCCGAGGTGACGGGGTAAAGAGCTCGGTGGAGACGATGCGAGCATGAGGATCCTGCAGATCGGCGACATGCAGAACGGCTTCACCCGGGAGGACGGCAACCTGTACGTGGCCGGCGCCCGGGAGATCATCGCCCCGGCGAACGAGTTCCTGCGGCGCGTCGGCGGAGCCTTCGACCTCGCGCTGATCGTCCAGGACACGCATTTTGCCGAGACCTATGGCGACTCCGCGGAGAGCGAGGCGTTTCCGCTCCACTGCGAATACGGCACGCGCGACTGGGAGCTCTCCGTCGCCGTCCCCGCACTGCCGAACACCCGGTACCTGCTGAAGGATACATACAGCATGTGGAACGACGGCGAGCCGGCGAGCCGGCCGAACGACGCGCGGCAGCGGGCCGCGTACGAGCTGCTCTTCCAGGTCGTGGACGACCCCCTGGCGCCGACGGAGCGGACCTCCCGCGATGAATTCCTGAGGGCCATTGGCCTGGGGGGCGACGAGGCCGACGTGGAGGTGGCGATGCTCGGGGTGGCCGCGGACTACTGCGTCCGGTTCGCAATGGAGGGCTGGCTCGCGAGAGGCGCCCGGGTGACGGTCCTCTCCGACCTGACCAGGGGGATCGAGAAGGAGGCGGAGCAGGTGCTCGAGGAGGAGCGGTACCGGGCGTATGGAGACGGCAGGCTGCGGTCGGTCGAGAGCGCCGAGTTCCTGCGAGACCTGGCGAGGGCCTGACTGAAGCCGCTCGTCATCGGCCGGCCAGCGGGCGATCGTCCTCCATCGGAACGCGGACCTCTTTGAAGTGCGGGGGGTAGAAGATCGCACCGGACATGCGCAGCGGGTCCGCGATGACAAGCGTGTCCCCGTCGCTGGCGGCGGTGGTGATGTACGAATGGAACCGGACCCGGCGGACCCCGGGCCGGTCGAGGTACGGCGCGACCTCGTCCGCCGTCGTGTCCCGGTATTTCGGGTAGACCGCAGGCTCCGCCATGCCCCGGCCGAACCGGTACTGGCCCACGGTCCAGGCGTCCGGCGTCTCGCCGATCACGAGCCAGCGGAGCGGGCTGACCGTCGGGATCGGCCGGCCGGCGCCGTGGAGCGTCGCGCGGACGAGGCCGAACGCGGCGAGCCGGACGGCGAGAAACGCGGCGATGACCGCGACGTAGGGGAGGATCATGCCCGGCCAGCCGACGACGCCGAGCGCCATCAGGGCGAGAATGGCGACACTCGCGACCATCAGGAGCGCGCTCGGCCCGGGGAGGAGGCCGACCGTGTACTTCCTGTCCGAGCGCGGCGCGAGGAGCGGGAGCCCGGGGCAGGCCAGGGTGTCGAGCCCGATGTGGAGGTACGCCCCGAGGAGGGCCGCGACGAACGCCGCGGGGAGGGCTGCGCCCGAGATGGCCGGCGGAAAGAGCCCGGCGCCGGCCACGGGCGCGACGATGACCCACGCGAGCGCGCCCATGACGGCCGCGCCGAGCAGGCTGTGGGCGATGCCGCCGTGGGTGAAGAGGTAGCGCTCGGGACTCCTGTCGCCGATCCGCGAGAAGAGCACGTCCACGTCGACGATCATCGAGCCGGCGACCGCGAACGGGATGAGCTCGGGATGGCCGAGGGCGAACGCGAGGACGGCCGCCGTGAGGCCGTGGGTGAGCGAGTCCACGGCAACGGGTTCTCCGTGCTGTTACAAAAGGATGCGGGTGGGGACACGGGCCCGCGGACGTACCGCACCCGAGGACCGCTCTTCCCCGCGGAGACGGCGGCAACGTTCAAATAGGTCGCCGGCCACACTGTGGCGATCGGCATGGAGAGGCGGCAGCGGGTCATTCTGTTCATCCTGGCGCTCGGCACCCTGATGGGAGCGCTCGACAGCACGATCGTCATTCTCGCTTTTCCGACGATCTCGGAACACCTCCAGTCGGACCTGATCACGACGCTCTGGATCATCCTGATCTATCTCCTCATCGTCGCGATCACGACCACGCAGCTCGGCCGGCTCGGCGACATCTACGGGCGGAGCCGGATGTTCAACGCGGGGTTCGCCGTCTTCACGGTCGGCTCGCTCTTCTGCGGGTTCTCGGGGACCATCGAGATCCTGATCATCTCGCGCGGGATCCAGGCCGTCGGCGGGTCCCTGATGCAGGCCAACAGCGGGGCGATCATCGCCGACACGTTTCCGCCCGAGACCCGGGGAGCGGCGTACGGGTACAACTCCCTCGGGTGGACCTCGGGCGCGATGCTCGGGATCGTGCTCGGCGGGATCATCACGACCTTCGTGGGCTGGGAGTACATCTTCTTCATCAACATCCCGATCGGGATCGTGGCAACGGCCCTCGGGCTGCTCTACATCAGGGACAAGGAGCGGATCGACTCGAAGCTCGACCCGGTCGGGATGGTGCTGCTCGCGGTCGGCCTGATCTGCATCTCGTACGGCGCGGTCCACTTCGTCTCGGTCGGGAACGGGCTGACCAGCACGGCCCTCTTCGCGGTCGGGATCGTCTTCATCGTGATCTTCGGGCTCTGGGAGATCCGCTCGCCGGCGCCCCTGCTGGACATCGGCGTCTTCCGCGACCGCGTGCTGCGGTACTCGGTCCTCGCCGCGTTCTTCCTGGCGCTCGGGTATATCTCGGTCGTCTTCCTGATCATCATGTACCTCCAGGGGATCCGCGGGCTCGACCCCCTCTCCGCGTCCCTCCTCCTGACGCCGGGGTACCTGGTGGGCAGCCTCTTCAGTCCGTTCATGGGCAAACTCTCGGACCGGTACGGCGCGCGGCGGATCGCGGCCGGGGGGGTGGTCGTGATCATGGTCGCGACCCTGGTCTACCTCACAATCGGGGTCGATACCCCGCTCTGGGTGATCCTGGTCGGGTCGGGGATCTCGGGGCTCGGGACGGCGATGTTCTTCCCGGCGAACAACGCCGCGGTGATGGCGAACGCCCGGCCCGGCTCGTTCGGCAGCGTCTCGGGCGTGCTCCGGACCGTGCAGAACGTCGGGATCCTGATGAGTTTCGTGATCGCGATCTCGGTCGCGGCCGCGTCGATCCCCCGCGACGTGGCGTTCCAGGTCTTCATCGGGACCACGAACCTGGTGGGCGGGGTGAGCGAGGCCTTCATCACGGGCATCCACTCGGCCCTGATGGTCTCGCTCGTGATCCTCGTCTTCGCCCTGGTCACGTCCTGGATCAGGGGGAAGGGCGCCCGCGAGAAGGGGCGGGAGCAGGCGGGGCCCGGAAGCGGGCGGTGAGGGGCCGGGTGCGACCCGGCCGGACGAAAAAGAGATCAGGGAGTCACGATGTTGAACGCGGGGTCGAAGCGATCGAGCATCCGGACGAACCGGTCGAACGCCGCCGAATCCCCGGACGTCACGACGCCGGCCAGAGGGGCGGACGGGTCGAGGGCGAGCTGCTGGAATGTCTTTCGCGGCATCTCGACGCTGACGTTCGCCGCGGGCGAGGACTCGTTCACCCAGTAGACCAGCACGCTGTTCTTCACCTGGACCAGGGCCCTGTCCCCGGTATCCGTGATAGTGAGATTCATCACCAGGTGATCGCCGGCCGCTTTCGAGCCGTTGACCCGGACGGCCAGGTAATCGAGCAGTTGCGCGGGAGACATCGCGGACATGACGTCCGCGGAGATCCTCGTACTCCCGCTGAGCGGTGCGGTGTTGCGCAGTTCCTGGGCCCCCATCAGGTATGCGTTCCGCGCCGGGCCCGATTCCGCCTGGTATCCCAGCTGCTCGAGCGCGGCAGCCTCCATGTTCCGGGCCTTCATGTTGGTGGGATCGGCGAAGACGAGGTAGTTCGCGATGGAGGCGACCAGCTGATAGTTGCCCGCGTCGTAGTCCACGGCAAGGCGCTGCATGACCGCGTCCGCTCCGCCCATGTACTCGGTGATGTTCTGCGCGAACTCCTCGGGGGGCAGCCGTTTCAGGTTGATGGGGTTCGCATCGTAGAAGCCGAGATATTTCTGGTATACGGCCTTCACGCCCATGTAGATCTGGCCGTAGAAACCGTGGGTGTACCAGTACTCCCGAAGGGATGCGGGCAGCTCGATCATGGAGGAGATCTCGTCCATCGTGTACCCTTTGTTGATGAGGTTCAGGGTCTGGTCGTTGATGTACTTGTACATGTCCCGCTGGTTCTCGAGGAGCGCGACGACCCTGTCGTTGCCGTACCGGGGCCAGTTGTGGGCCGAGAACTCCAGGGCCGCCTGCCCTCCGTACAGCCGCCGCGCCTCGTCCAGGCTCGCGGACCACGCGAGCGGGTCCCGGACCTGCGCGCCCCGGAGGGTCAGGACGTTGTGCAGCGACCCGATGCAGTTCTCCGCCATGAAGAGGGCGTCGCGGTCGGAAAACCAGATATTCATCTCGACCGGGGCCTCGGTATTCTCGGTCATCTGGAACTCCATGCGGACTCCGTCGATGGTGACTGTCTGCCCGGTATGCGTGATGTTCATCGTGGGTGCGATCAGGGAGGCGGTTCCGACCGAGGAATACTTCCCGATCCCGTTATCGACGAGCCCTTTCTCGTCCCTCGGCAGGCGCAGTCCGTACTGGTACGATGCCCGCCGCTGCATCGCGGTTCCCGCGTACACGTTCTCGCTGACCGCGTGCTCCATGAAATGCTCGGGAGCGATGATCTGCACCGCGCCCGATGCGACGGCCGCGTCGCTGGTGACTCCCTTGACGCCCTGGTAGTGGTCCGCGTGAGGGTGGGAGTAGACGACCGCCCTGACGGGATAGGTGCCCAGCGTCCTGTTCACGAGCGCCATCGCCGCTCGTGCGGGCTCGACCGATCCCAGCGGGTCGATCACGATCCAGCCCGTCTCGCCCCTGACGAGACTCATCACGGAGATATCGTATCCCCGGACCTGGTAGACCCCCTCGGTGACGCAGAACAGGCCGTGGATGTTGTTCAGCCGCGCCTGTCTGTACAGCAGCGGGTTGACGGTGTCCGCACCGGTCCGGTTATCGAGGAACCGAAACGCTTCCATATTCCATGCAGTGATATTCGGAAGATCGGACGGAATGATCAGCGGGTCGTCGGTCGCGAGAAATCCGCGAGTCGCGAAATCGAAGTCTTCGGCGCTGTTCATCCAGGCCGTCGTGTTGTTCGCCTGGAGGTTGTTTGCGATGGTGTGGTCGGTCGCATTATTCCTCGGGTCCGGGGCGGCCCCTGCACAGGCGGCGATGCACAGGGACAGGGACAGCAGCAACAGAACGGGAGCGTACAGCTTCATATGGAGGGGTTGTGACTGTTTCCATCGATATATCTATCGAAATGTC
>JBDKUZ010000181.1:0-2456 GCA_039679395.1 Methanospirillum sp.
CCCTCGTCGCGGGCGATTGCGTGGGCCACCTCCGGCACGGACCGGAGGCACTCCTCGATCAGGCCGTGCATAAACAGGATATGGCGGGCGGTCGTTATATGGTTTGTATGCCGATCCGATGGATTCCTGGCCACGGCATGTACGCGAACGCGTACCTGGCCGGCGCCGTGCTCGTGGACGCGGGCGTGGCGCCCTCGGCGGTCGAGCCCTATCGGGACGAGGTCGAGGTGATCGTCCTGACGCACGGCCATTACGATCACACGGCTCACCTCCGCGAGATCGCGCACATGTGCGACGCGCGGATCGCGATCCACGAGGACGACGCCCCGGCCCTCCTCGAGGAGGACCTCTCGCTCTCGCTCCACTTCGGCGCCCACCCTCCGGGGATCGTGCCCGACAGGGTCCTCCGCGAGGGCGACGAGGTCGGGGAGTTCCGGGTGATCCACACGCCCGGCCACACCCCCGGCTCGTGCTGCCTGTACGACCCGGTCGGGGGCGACCTCATCTCCGGGGACACGGTCTTTGCCGACGGCTGCTTCGGCCGGTACGACTTCGTCGGCGGGTCGCGCGAGGCCCTGACGAGATCGCTCGACCGGCTCGCCGAACTCGAGGTCCACGGCCTCTACCCGGGCCACGGCTTTCCCGAGGAGGCGGGCGGGAGCCGGCAGGTCCGGGCCGCGGCTGCATTGATCCGCCGGTTCTGAGATGGAGCCGGGGATCTACTGCCTGGTCTTCGAGAACCCGGCGGCCGTCCTCGAGGTCGGGGGGCTCGGCGCGGTCCCGTTCCGGGCCGGGTACCACCTCTACGTCGGCTCGGCCCTCGGCCCCGGCGGCCTCGTCCGGGTCGAGCGGCACCGCCGCCTCGAACGCGACCGGGACCGGCGTCCGCACTGGCACGTCGACCGCCTCCTCCTCGACCCCCGCTTCCGACTCGTCGCGGTCGTGGCGGCCGGGACGACCGGGCGGCTCGAGTGCGAGCGCGCCCGGGCCATCGGCGGCGACACCGTTGCCGGGTTCGGTGCGAGCGACTGCCGGTGCGGCTCGCACCTCGTCGTCCGCCGCACCGATCCGGTCAACGAGATCGTGGCGGCGTTCCAGGCGCTCGGACTCGCCCCGACGGTCGTCCGATATAAAAACGATTTCGAAAAGGCTATGGTCACTGATGAAGAGGACTGATACAGAGGCCCGTTCCCCACGATGATCTCGATCCTGTACGTCGACGACGAGTCTGGACTTACCGTTCTCCTCCGGCAATATCTCCAGGAGTCCGGGGAGTTCCGGGTCTTCACGGCGGGCTCGGGCCCGGAGGCGCTCGCCTTCCTGGAGCAATACCTGGTCGACGTGGTGGTCTCGGACTACCAGATGCCCGGCATGAACGGCGTCGAGCTCCTTCGCGAGTGCCGCCGGCGCTTCGACGGGCTCCCCTTCATCCTCTTCACGGGGCGCGGGCGGGCGGAGGTCGTGATCGAGGCGATCGAGTACGGGGTCGACTTCTACCTCCAGAAAGGCGGCGACCCCGAGGCCCAGTTCGCCGAGCTCGCCCTCAAGTGCCGCGAGATCGTCCGGCGGCAGCGCGCCGAGGAGGAACTGCGCGCCTCCGAGGAGCGCAACCGGCGGGTGATCGAGGGGTCGCCCACCGGGGTTCACCTGTACGAGCTCGGCGAGGGCGACGCCCTCGTCTTCCTCGGCGCGAACCCGGCGGCGGACCGGATCCTCGGAATCGATCACGCGGAGGTCGTCGGCCGGACCATCGAGGGCGCCTTCCCGGGCCTTCGCGAGAGCGAGATCCCTGAACGGTACCGGGAGGTGGCCCGGACAGGCGAGCCCTGGCACGCGGACTTCGTCATGTACCGGGACCGCCGGATCGAGGGGGCGTACGAGGTCTGGGCCTACTCGATCGCGCCCGGGCGGATCGTGGCCCAGTTCATCGATATCGCCGATCGTCTCGCGCTGGAGGAGGAACTCCGGGGGCTCGGGCGACAGTGGGAGGTGGTCTTCGAGGCGATCGGGCAGCCGGTAATGATCCTGAGCCCGGACCAGACGATCCTCGCCGCGAACCCCGCGGCCGAACGGGCGACCGGGCTCTCGGCCGACGAGATGATCGGCAGGCACTGCGCCGGGATCTTTCACGGGTCGGCCGGCCCTCCCGACGAATGCCCCTTCCGCCGTCTCCTCGAGGCGGGCGGGGCCGAGGGCACGGTCGAGACGGTGGTCGATGCGGGCGGCGGGACGTACCTCGTCTCCTGCGCCCCGATCTACGACGACGAGGGACGACTCGAGAAGGTGGTCCATCTCGCGACCGAGATCACGGACCGCGTGCAGCACGAGCAGGCGCTCCGGCTGGCCAACGACAAGCTCGCCCTGCTCTCGAACGTGACCCGGCACGACCTGCGGAACCGGCTGATGGGGCTCAAGGGGTACCTGCGCATGGCGGAGCGCACGACCGACCCCGAGAA
>JBDKUZ010000182.1:0-33127 GCA_039679395.1 Methanospirillum sp.
GCAGCGATCCGCTCACTCCCAACTAGTTGGGTATTTTGAAGGATTGCCGACCTGGATTTCGTTGGACGATATGAAACCGACGCTTCGGCGGACCGCGGAGCTGCCTTATCACCTGGCATGGGCTGGCATGGAGGATCATCTCGCTGAATTATTGCTGGAGGATGATCTGCTTGATTCGGTGGTGTTCGGACTCGGGCCATTCGAAGCGATTCGCGATATTGAATATGTCCTGACTCCAGTATCTCCTCCCTCAATCAACGTAATCACAGAATCAACGAAAGCACTGGTGCACCTCCGAGATGCGCTCCGCCTTTCGCAGCACGTGCTGGCACCCTATCCAGAGGAACTGCCATCCCAGTTGTTCGGGCGGCTACTCGACAGCGGCAATGGCGTGATCGATCAATTTTTAGAGGGATTCCGCTTACGAACCCACCGGCCTTGGCTCCGGCCGGTGACCGCGTCCCTCATAGCCCCAGGAGGTCCGCTTGTTCGCACCCTCATCGGGCATACAGACATAGTCAGAGCAGTTGCGGTCACCCCCGATGGGTGCACTATCATCTCGGGAGGTGATAAAACCATAAAGCTCTGGGATCTCGAGAGCGGTCGGGAACTCCATACCCTCATCGGCCATACAAAATTAGTCAATGCAGTGGCCATCACCTCCGATGGGCGCACCATAGTCTCGGGCTCCGATGATAAAACAATAAAGGTCTGGAGCCTCGATAGCGGTCGGGAACTCCATACCCTCACCGGGAATCCCAGTTTTATTAATACATTAGCCGTTACCCCGGACGGGCACATCATTGTTTCGGGATCATTTGACGGGACATTAAAGGTTTGGGACCTCGTGGGGGGTCGGGAACTCTATACCCTCGTCGGCCATGCCGGCTGGGTCACTGCATTGGTCATCACCCCGGATGGGCACACCATCGTCTCGGGATCCTTTGACGGGACCATAAAGGTCTGGGACCTCGGAAGCGGTCGCGAACTCCATAATCTCCCCGGACATGTCGAAGGTTGTATGGCAGTGGCCATCAGTCCCGACGGGCGCACGATTATCACGGGTTCCTGGGATAAAATCGTGAGGGTTTGGGATCTCGAGAGTGGCCATGAACTCCGTACCCTCGTCGGCCATACCGGCTGGGTCGCTGCAGTGGCCATCACCCCTGATGGGCACACCATCGTCTCGGGATCCTTTGACGGGACCGTAAAGGTTTGGGACCTCGAGAGTGGCCAAACAATCCATACTCTCGTCGGCCATATCGGCTGGGTTCAGGTAGTGGCCATCACCACGGACGGTCGCACTATCATCTCGGGCTCCCATGACAAAACAATCAAGGTCTGGGACCTCGAGAGCGGTCGGGAACTCCATACCCTCGCCGGCCATACAAGCGAGGTCACCGCAGTAGCCATCGGTCCAGACGGGCGCTCCATTATCTCGGGATCTAGTGATAGTACCATAAGGGTCTGGAACCTTGAGAGCGGTACCCCCCTCACAGGATTCTCCGCAAATGGAGGGATCTCCATTTGTGCCATCTCCGGCCTCGCAAACACCATTATCCTCGGAGATAATGTGGGGACAATCCATTTCCTCCGACTCGAAAATATATCATCGGATCCTCATATAATTACGAGCCAGATGGATGCAAGAGGCTGTACAGTGCCCGTTCTCTGTCCGTACTGTAGGCACCGAACCATGATCCAAGACAACGAACTCGGAAACGTGATGATCTGCATCTCATGCCACCGCCCCTTCCGGCTAAACCCAACCGTGGCCGAGACGCCAGTGGAGATACCGAGTCGTGGAACCCTCCTCTCCCAGCTCCGTAACCTCTTCTCGTGGAGAAGGTGATAGGCACCGATAATCATTAGGGAGTCGATGGCGAAGGACACTGACAGACGCGCATGATATCGGCGAGGTGCAGGCGAAGGTGTAGGTGTGCCTCGATGATTTGAAAGGTTTCAGCCAATGGGGATCACTGGCGTTAACCCGTTATTCATGATTGTCACGATCTCGCTCTTTCAGTTCCAATGAGGTGATCGCGACAGTTCCGCCGACGGTCGCTGCCAGAGCCGTAGATCTGACAATCGAAACCATCCGCTGCATCGTCGCCATGAGCGGGATCTGGATTGATGAGGAAACCCGCTCAGCTCGGCCGTGACCGTTTAGATGTCCCTATCGGTCGAGATGGTCACTGTGCTACTCTAGACCGGCCGATTAATGGTCGCACTGGCATTTCGTAATCGCTGCAGGACTTCGAGATGCGGATGATCGTCGAAGTCCCAGGCATCAACCGAGATGACCACGAACTGCAGCTTGACCCAGGAAAGTTACCTGGCCGAATTCGACACTTCGCTGCCAGGTACTGCAACCATCGGGACAATCATCGGCAGGAACGAGGATGCGATCTTCTGCGAGAGAGGCTCCTCCATTTCATTGGGAAGTAGGAACGGCACCGACCCGTAGCTGAGCCGGAACACATGCATGCTGTCGTTGATATCGCCGGTGTTGGGGCCGTTGAGGGATGGGCGTTGACGCGGATGGCTGGGTCGAGAGTCGATCGTCTGACCGGCCGTTGGAGTGGAAACCGGATGTTCTTTGAGTCGATGATCGTGAGCAATCGCTCGTGTGTGACGATGTCTGGGGATATCCATGGTCATTGAAGTTGCTGACGGGGAACCGAAAGAGATCCGGCTGATGCCCGCCGATATGATCGAAATGGACGCTAAAGGCCGCGGCATCGAGCGAGGTGATGCCATGTTCAGACAATCGTCATCAACGCGGGAGCCTGCGTCGCTGCCCCCAGTATCGACCTACAAGATCTTCCACTCGGATTTGGATAGGATCGAGTCGCCCTAGCTGGCAGCTGGCATCAAGAATGAGCACCCTCAACAGGGCGGCACCGGTCTGGGTCGTGCTGCTGCCAGTAGTGTAGAACGGGACCGGGATAGATGCAATGGCGCTGGTTTCGGAGGATCCGGATCTCGGGATATGGACCGGACAGCGGGTCGTAGGATCCATGGACATTGTAGTTCTGAATTGTGCTTTTTAACCCATGAGAAAGGCAGGGTCTAGAATTGGAGGAGAATATTAACTGCTATGCAAAAGACAAGTAATTCGCATTTAGACGACTCATGGGATTGGTCGTCAAAATGGCGCTGTTAAGGAATTCGTATCCTCCTTGTAGCATTCGCTAGTCAAGTCCGTGTCCCTACAACCGAAAGGTATCGTGGCGATAACGGCGTCGGATTCGTCTAAGGGGAATGAATAAAGGCAAAACCTGAAGAAGTGCTGCGGGAGGGATCCGAACCCTCGATCTCCAGATGTCCCAGGAAATGGCGCCTCATCGCGAATTAAACCCTATGAGTCTGGCGCCTTAACCGGCTAGGCCACCGCAGCCCGCACGTTGTGCATAATAAAAACGCGGGAGAGAGTGATAAAGATTCTGTTGGGGCACAATCCGCGTCCCTCCGGACGGGCGGAAACCCGTGGCGGGGTTTCCGCTGCGGCCCCTAGATCATGGAAAAAAGGAGGACGGTATCGTTAAAATCGACCCGGCCGTTCTCGTTGTAGTCGAAGAGCCGGAGCGGCTCGTTCGCCACGATCCAATCCATCCGTCCGAAGAAGAGCGTGACATCGGCGAAGTCCGCTCTCCCGTTGCCGTTGACGTCCTCGCACAACCCATCGCCATCGAGATCGGACGGCGTGCCTGCGCCGCCCGGAATGGCCGGCGGGGCTTCGGACACATAGTGGACCAGAGGGAGATGGTCCACGTTCGTGCCGTCGCCCTGGATGGCGTACGGCCCGTCTGCAAAGCCGTCGCGGTCTTCATCCCAGTGCGTATCCGACCACCCCGTCAGGCTCGGCGCTCCCCAGTAGTTACCGCCTATGCGCGGTCCCCCGACCACATTCGGTCCCCCCCTCTCCGGCCCGTTCCATTCATTCGGAAGCGCCGTTCCGCCGAATCGGACGTTGACGTCGTTGACCAGCCGGTTGTCGACAAATCGGCTGCCCCCTGAGTCATAGAGTAAAATGCCTGCCGTCGTCGAACTCAGGATCTCGTTCCGCTCAAGGGTCGCATTTCCCGAATCGCGAATGAAGACACCCATGCCATTTCCGGACATCCCACAACCTCGTACCGAGACGTTACGCGTCCCGCCGTCAAACGAGAGCCCGGCGAAGGCCGAGCTAGCAACTCTGCAATCCGTGACTTCCCCTCTGTTTACTCCGAAAAACGCGATTCCCTCGTCCCAGCCGGAGAGAACGAGATTCTTGACGGTCACGTTCGCAAGGCCACCCCCTTCGTAGGCAAGTACTCCGTACTGCCCAGTTCCGGGGGCCGCGATCACAGCATGGCCGCTACCGTTCAGCACGACATTCGAGGCCCTGATCTCGACCGCTCGCGGGGCCGACAGGTCGATCTGGTCCCGGACGAGGTAGTAACTTCCCGATTCGGTGATCACGTACGGCAGGGCCTCGATCGCCCGGGGCGTCGGCGCAGCCGATGGCGCGAACGCGACCTTCTCGGTCATCCAGAGCATCGCGGCCGCATCCTGATCGAAGAGGTCGACCGTCGCGTCGTAATCGATGTCCATGGAGACCCGGAAGAGGCCGTTCGGCCGACCCGGGCGGGTCCCCCATGAGTTGACCATGACCCAGTAGCGATTATTAGGGTCGGTGTCGTCGTACCCGACACAGAGGACTGCGTGACCGCCAGCACCGCCGTTCTCCTCGTAAGGAACGTTTACCCAGGGGTCGGGGTTCCAGGCGGATCCGGTCTCGGTTTCACTCCCCCAAAAGCCATAGAAGGCCTGCCACGCGGTCGCATTCGGCAGGTAGTATGCCAACCAGACAGCGCGGCCCTGGTCGAGCACGGCTTTGATATTCGCGATAGCCTGCTCGCGCCCGACATGGCGGGTCACGACTCGCTCGGCCTCGATCGAGGCGATGCGGTAAGACGGATCCGTCCCGATCGCGTACGCCGGGACAAAAGAGCGGCCGTTATCGGCGCACCACTGGACACCATCGCGATAGTCGGCGTTCGGGTTCGACCAGGGCACGGCCGTCCCGGTCGAGGCGTAGAAGGAGGCGAGGTCCGTAAGCATTCCGCCGTCTCCCGCCCAACGGAGACCCGCCGTGGTCGGCTGGTAATTGGCGTCGAGATACTCGACCGAGAGGCGGTCGCGAACCCCGGTCTGGACGGCATGCGCGATCTCGAGCACACCCGTGCCGGCCCAGGCCCAGCAGTTCCCGACCCGCCCCTGATTCCGGTCGGCGGGGATGTAGTCCAGGTACGGGAGGAGATCCTGCGACCCGTTCGGCGCCGCAGCGCCACGAAGGCGGACGGGATCCGCCTCGACGACCGGCGCCCGGCCATATGCTGCATTCCAAGCCGCGAGCTGGGCCGCGTCCGGATGCATGATCCCATACTCGTCATCCGATGCCGCCGCGGGGGCGAGTGAGACCAGCAGCAGGACAAGAGCGAGCGTGGTGAGGCAACGGACGGTGACCATGGCGAACACTTCGGTGAGGGGTCGCCTCGGCAAGCAAAAAAGGGAGCGGTCCCGCGGTTATACCGGGGGCTTGGACCGGAGATAGGCTCCGACCGCCGCCGAGATAGCCGCCACCTCCTTGGTCTGTCTGAGCGATGAGGCGAGAGTCTGCATGCGCGCCTCTTCCTCGCGAAGTGCCCGGAGGAGGCTCCGCTGAATGTGCTCCTCGGCAAGAAAGTGCGTGTGCGTATCCCCCTCGATGAAGTGACGGTTGTGCATCAGGGCGAAGTGGAGCGGGAGCGTCGTACGGACGCCGAGGATTACGTATTCCGAGATCGCGCGACGCATCCGCTCGATCGCTGCAGTTCTGTTCATTCCCCAGGTGCAGAGCTTGGCGATCATCGAGTCGTAGTAGGGTGAGATCGCGTAGCCCATGTGAACTCCCGAGTCGAGCCGAACTCCGGGGCCCCCCGGCGATCGGTAGCGGACGATCTTGCCGGGCGTGGCCTGGAAGTTGTTGAGCGGATCCTCGGCGTTGATCCGACACTCTATCGCATGGCCCCGTATGCCTATCTCATCCTGGGCGTACTCGAGCGGTTCTCCCGCAGCCGTCGCTATCTGCTGGCGAACAAGATCGACACCGGTGACAAGTTCGGTGATCGTGTGCTCGACCTGGAGCCGGGTGTTCATCTCCATGAAATAATAATCCCCGTCAGCATACAGGAACTCGACCGTGCCCGCATTTACGTAGTCACAGGCCTTCGCCGCTGCGATCGCCGAGGCTGTCATTCGTTCGCGAAGATCCTCGGTCATGATCGGGCACGGCGACTCTTCCACAAGTTTCTGGTGCCGACGCTGGATGGAGCACTCTCGCTCATAGAGATGAACCATGTGTCCGTGCTCGTCGCCGAGGACCTGAACCTCGACGTGTCGGGGTTTGACCAGGTATTTTTCTAAAAGGAGGGTGGGGTCTCCGAAGGCCGAACCCGCGATTCGACGCGCTCCTTCGATTGCACCGGGGAGGCCGGCCTCCTCCTCGACGATCTGCATCCCGATTCCGCCACCTCCAGCCGAAGCTTTGACGATCACGGGATAGCCGATCTCGGCCGCAACGGCTTTCGCCTCGTCGAGATCTCGTACTCCCTCCGGGGTCCCCGGTACCACGGGCACACCCGCAGCCTGCATCATCTGTTTCGCCCCGATCTTCGAGCCCATGGCCTCGATCGTTCTTGATGTCGGGCCGATAAAGGTCACCCCGGCCTCTTCGCAGGCTCGGGCGAAGCCGGCGTTCTCGGCGAGGAACCCGTATCCCGGATGGATCGCCTCGGCCCCCGTCTTGCGGGCGACATCGATGATCCGGTCGATGTTCAAATACGACTTCGCCGGAGGGGCCTCCCCGACCTGGAAGGCCTCATCCGCATAGCTGACGTGAAGCGCATTTCTGTCCGCGTCCGAGTAGATCGCGACCGTCTCGATCCCCATCTCCCGACAGGCCCGCATCACCCGGATCGCGATCTCGCCGCGGTTTGCGATGAGGACCTTCTCGAAGTAGGTCATTCGACCACCAGAAGCACGTCTCCCGCCTGGACCACGTCGCCCGCATCGACGAAGATCTCGGTCACAACGCCGTCACGGGGGCTGTGGATCGGGTTCTCCATCTTCATCGCCTCGAGAACAACGAGGGTATCGCCCTTCTTGACCGGGGCACCACGCCCCGTCCGGACCTCGAGAACCATGCCCTGCATATTCGACTTGATCCCGTTCCGGATATCGCCGCGCGGGGCACGTGCCGTGGCCTTCTCAACGCTCGTGGCGACGGCCGTCCCCTCGACCGAGAGGATTCGGACCGAGAAGACCTCGCCGTCCACCTCAACCTCCATCATCGACGGAATCTCCTCCGCCTGCCGCGCAGCCCCGTCAGGCCGTGCCGCTGGGATCGCCTCGGGAATCCGCTCGCCTTTCAGGAATGAGGGAGCGATCGCCGGGTAGAGGATATAGGTCAATACGTCGTCCTCACGCCGGACGAGTCCCATTTCCGTTGCCTCAGCCAGCATTCGATCGTAGACCGGCTCGAGCAGATCCGCGGGGCGGCAGACCACGATCTCCTCGCCCTCGGCGAGGATCCTGGAGCGGATGGCAGGGGAGATGGGGGCTGGGGGGTGGCCGTAGAGCCCGCGGACGTAGTCCCGGACTTCCTTGGTCACGTTCTTGTACCGCTCGCCGAGGAGGACGTTCAGGACGGCCTGTGTCCCGACGATCTGCGAGGTGGGGGTCACGAGCGGCGGATACCCGAGGTCTTCCCGGACACGCGGCACCTCGGCGAAGACCTCATCGAGTCGGTCGAGTGCGTCCTGCTCCTTGAGCTGGCTGACAAGGTTCGAGATCATACCGCCTGGAAGCTGGTAGATCAGCACATCCGAGTCCACCCGCTCCGTGATCGGGTCCACGAGCGTCCCGTATCGCTGGCGGAGAGCGAGACAGGCGTTCCTCGCCTCCCTGAGGGTCAGCAGATCGATCCCGGTCTCGCGATCGGTCCCGGTAAGAGATGCGACCACGGACTCGGTCGGAGGCTGCGAAGTCCCGAGTGCGAACGGAGACATAGCCGTATCCAGGATGTCCACCCCGGCCTCGATCGCTGCCTGATAGGACATGGAGGCGATTCCCGAGGTCGAGTGGGAGTGCAGGCAGACTGGAAGGCCGGTCGTCTCCCGGATCCCGGTGATCAACTCCCTTGCGGCAGCCGGCATGATCAGGCCGGCCATGTCCTTGATGCAGATCGAATCCGCGCCCCGGGCTGCGAGCTCGGCGGCCATCTCGACAAAGCCCGGAACCGAATGGACCGGCGAGAGCGTATAGGATATTGCGCCCTGAAGGTGGGCCCCGGTCTCCTTCACAGCCCGAATCGAACGGTCCATATTCCTGAGATCGTTGAGCGCGTCGAAGACTCGGAAGACGTCGACCCCGTTCTTGTATGCGGCCCCGATGAAACGATCGACCACGTCGTCGGGGTAGTGGCGATATCCAACCAGATTCTGGCCGCGAAGAAGCATCTGGATCCGGGTGTTCGGGAGAACCTCTTTGAGCCGACGGAGCCGCTCCCAGGGGTCTTCGGCCAGGAATCGGATGCACGAGTCGAAGGTCGCACCGCCCCAGGCTTCGACCGACCAGAAGCCTGCCCGGTCGAGAAGGCGGGCGAGGGGGAGCATATCTTCGGTCCGGAGACGAGTGGCGATAAGCGACTGATGGGCATCCCGCAGGGTCGTATCGGTAATATTGAGCGGTCTTTTCGGAATCGCAGCACTCATCGGGCACTCCTTCGGCTGATACCGTGATAAAAGCCGGAAGAGCTGTTCACAATGAAAGTATAAAAATATCGCGCGGTCCGAGGATTGCAAAGAGTAAAACTGAGATCGCAGCGCAGGAGGCCAAGAGGTCTGCCCGGGTTGGCGCGAAGAGCGGCAGATGAACGCCTCCGCCAGTGTAGCCGCGGAGTGCGACGAGGCCGGAAAGTTCCTGGCCGCGCCGTAGCTCGGTGTGAAGGAGTGTCGTGCCGATAGCGAACCACCGGGGCAGAAGCGGCAGCCGCTTCTGGTCGACTGCGAGTCGGATCTGCGTCAGATCGTTAGCAGCGGCCGAGAGCGACCCGAAGGCCAGTTCGGCCGTCAAACCGAGGTCGAAGCCGACACCCGGGAAGCCGAGCCTGGTACCGAGCCAGACCCCGAGATCGAAGAGGTCTCCGTCCTGTTGGGAGGCATAGGCATGTGCCGCTATCAGAAGAACGGCGGAGATTCGGACGAAGTACGAAATGCCATCGCCCCCGGAGATGAACGTCGCCGCCGCTGCGAGCAGGACCGTGACCCCGAGGTAGAGGATGGTCCGGCCCGACGGAAGGGAGCGGTCCGAGCAGACGAGCCACCAGAACGCTGCCCCGATGGCGCCTGGCACCGAGAGGAACGCGGCGCCCGAAAGAGCGGCTACCGCAAGGAGTCGGTAACGAGGGTCACTCATGCTCCCTCGGGGGTCAATCGGCCGTCATATATCCGCCAGCGGATCGCACCCGGAGGTATGTGGCGGTCGGCATGAGTTGTGGCGATCGTCACTCCATGGCGGGCGCCGAGGGTTCGGCCGAGCATAATTCGTCCGGGGACGTCGAGCGGGGCGAAGGGCTCGTCAAGAACCAGGAGGTCGGCATCGGTGGCAAGCGCGCATCCGAGCACCAGCCGCTGCTGCTCACCCCGCGAGAGTCGGGACGGATCGGTAGCCGCGCGACCATCGAACCCGAGCCGATCGAGAAGTTCCTGCCCGAGTCCCCATGACGCGACCTCCTCTTCGACCGTCGCCCCTGTCAAATGATGACTCGGAGACTGCCCGATCCAGAGGCGCCTGGAGACGTTCTCAAGGCGAATTGCTCCCGCGGCGGGGATGAGCCCGCCCGCAAGGGCGAGCGCGAGCGTGGACTTGCCTGCTCCGATCCTACCGGCGACAACATGGAAGCCCGGGCCAAACACAGCATCGGCTTCGAGGCGGAACGGACCTCGCTCCAGCACGACACGGTCGAGAACGACGGCAGTCACACCGTGCCCTCCCACTCGTTGAAGAGTGCGAGCGCTCCATGGCCGGTGGCGACGACTCTCCCCGCATCGAGCGCGACAACGTTGTCTGCGAGAGACGCAAGGGCCGCGTCGTGCGTTGACCAGAGCACGTACCGAGCGTCAGCCGAACGGACGACCGGAAAGAGTTCGCTCAGGCTCTCGTGGTCGAGGGCTCCGTCGAATTCATCGAGGACGAGGACCGCGGGACGGCCCGCGAGTGCGGCGGCGAGAGAGACCACGAACCGCTCGCCGCCGGAGAGAGACTGAGTGGAGCGGCCGAGCAGATGCCGAGCTCCGACGGCATCCATCGCCGCCATGACGCGGCTGGCGACAACCGGTGGAGCGACACCGGCAAACCGGCTGCTCGAGGCGATCTCATCTGCTACCCGCGAAAAGAGAAAGGACGGCCCGGGAAAGGCCGGGACAAGAGCCGCGTCGGCCTCGCGCGCGGGTCGGCCATCCACGAGCACCGCACCTGCCACGGGGAGGAGGAGACCGCAGCAGAGCTCGAGAAGGGTAGTCTTACCCGCGCCATTCGTTCCGATCACGGCGGTCCGGCCCGGCGGAATTGCGAGCCCGCCCACCGTGAAGTTCCTGGCAGTGACATCGGCGAACTCGATCATGATGCTTCAAGACGCTCGCCAAGAGTGTATGCGACCGCTGTCTTGAGCAGGTCGCCGGGCAGAAATGGGAGCGCACCCACGGCTACGGCGGCTACGAACGGCATCCCGGTTGAGACGGAAAGCCATGTCGCTCCGAATATATATACAGCAAGTCCTGCCATGACGAGGCCGACCATGCGGACGGGACGTTCCCGGCGTTCGTATGCGAGGCCAGAGATAAGCCCTGCAGCCACGAACCCGACCATGAATCCGCCTGTTGGACCGATGAGGACACCGACGCCGGCGAGGCCGTTGTGGAAAACCGGAAGACCGAGGACACCGAGCAGGAGGTAGCAGAGCGGTGGGAGGAAACCCCAGCGGCGGAGCATCACCCCCGAGAGCAGGACGAAGAGGGTCTGGAGTGTCAGAGGGACAGGCACGAACGGAATCGAGACCCACGCCCCGGCCCCGATCAAGGCCACGAGGGTCGCGGTCAAGGCTATCCGCTCGGCCCGCGCTGCATCTCCGAACATCGTCAACCCCCTCTAAATATTTGGTTGACGGTGCAGATAAAGCCGTCCAACGCGGCGGAACAGGAGAAAGAGGTCAGGTGTGGGAGAGATCCCCTGCGATCACACGCTCGACACGGCCATTTTCTTTGCGGATGAGCAGGGCGCCGTACTCGTCGATGTCGATCGCCTCTCCCTGGAATGACTTCGTAAGCGTGTTGACGTGGACGTGCTGGTCGAGGGTGCAGGACATCGACCGCCACTCGCGCAGGATCGCGTCGTACTCCCGAGCTTCAAGGAGGTCGTAGTGTCGCTCGAATTCGCGGAGGAGCCGCGCCAAGAACTTCGCCCTGTCGACCTCGTGTTCGAGTTCGGCCTGGATCGTCGTGATCGTCCGTTGTAGCCCCGGCGAGAGTTCGCTCGGGTCGATGTTGACGTCGATTCCGATCCCGAGCAGGCAGTAGTGGATCGTGTCCGCCTCTGCCGCAAGCTCGAGAAGCAGGCCGGCGACCTTCTTATCCCCGATGTAGACGTCGTTCGGCCACTTTATCATCGCGCCGAGATCGAATTCGCGACGGATCGCCCTCGCAACCGCGACCGCGCCGACCATTGTGATCATGAAGACGTGGTCGATTGGGATCGCAGGGGTCAGGATGATCGTGATCCAGACCCCACCTTCGGGCGAGACCCAGGCCCGACCAAGTCGGCCGACGCCACCAGTCTGCTCTTCCGCGATCACGACCGTACCGTGAAGTTCTGCGAGGGTGCCTCCACTCGCCATCCATCGGGCCACGTCGTTCGTGGACGGCGTGGTCGGAAGATAGTGGATGTGCTGCCCGATCGCGTGGGTCTTGAGGTGTTTCTTCACCTCGTACGGAAGAAGGCGATCGCTGTTGTGAACGAGCCGGTAGCCCTCCTTCTGGGATGCCTCGATCTCGTACCCCTGCTCCCGGAGCTCCTGGATCTGCTTCCAGATCGCTGCCCTCGTCACGCCGAGCTGCTCTGCGAGCACCTCGCCCGAGACCGGACCGTTCGCCTCTTCGAGAAGGCGAATGGTCCGGTAGAGAGACTCCTTCATGAGCCGGGCTCCCGGGATGATCCATTTGCGGGGCAGAATCCCTTACCGCAGACCTCGCGGACGAGGTCCGACTGCTGTTCCATCAGGGACGCGAGATCGAAGATCCCTGTGATATCCACCACACCGATCGCGACGATAACTGCGCCCGCCGAGTCGCGGACCGGGACGACCACGACGGGTGTACCGCGGTATACTCCCGCGATCGGCCGCACGCGCCTGATTTCGTTCGCGGCCAGCACCTCCTCGAGCACAGGACCCGAGTAGTTGTCGTCCACAACCAGCCCCCCCTCGATCCGGAGGCCATGGCGGTCCCGGGATCGAGCGGTAACAGGCAGGCGGTTGAGGAGCTCGTGGAGCGCCATCATGATCGGTCGGAGTGCGCGGGCGTCGGCCGCGGCGGAGATCTCGTACGTCTCCAAGGGCTCACCTCTCGTCCTGATCGTTGACGGACAGGTAACATAAGGTTTCCGTGTTGCGCAGAAGGGATATGCCGACAACCCCGATGTTCGCTCGTCTTATCGGTGCGACGTTTACAAAGCCGATTGATTCCGCAGGGATTGCGACAGACTCGAGATCGAGATCGGCCAGCCATGGAGAAAGGAAAAAATGGCGCCTGCTCTCCGGGCGAACGGGGGGTCGATCGGCGACGATAGCACCAATCCCTCAGGCTTTGTTCCGGGTGTTGTCGTGGGAGTCGTGCCCAGAATTCCCGTGGTCGGGCGAGGGGGCATCGGTCGTCGGTGTCGAGGAGGAGGTACCGGTCATGGTGACGAGTGCCATCGTCGATGTCGTCGGCGACGTGATCGATTCGTTGCTCGTCCTGGGCGTCGGAGTGGACGTGGTCGTGACCAGTGTCGCCGTGGGTGGAGGAGATATCGTGACTGATTCGGATGCAGGGGCCGACTCGGATATTATGGTTTGCGACTTCGGGGAGGATGACGACGTCGTGGTCGATGCCTTCCGGGACGAAGACGACGTCGTGAATGGGTGGGACGTCGTTATCGAAGGGGGTGAAAGCGTCGTGGCCGGAGCGGAGATCGTGGTCGGGGGAGACGGCATGACGGCGTCTGAAGTCGGGCCGGTTTCATTGTAGGATAACGCAGCGGAGGGCGTCGTGGTCGTCGCCCAGGTCTTGACTGTCGTGGGATCAGTGGTTGCTGTCGTGGCACAGGCGGTCACAGTCGTCGTACTGTCTTGTATCGCCACTGCATAGGTGGGGTCGATCCTGGTCGAGGTCCCGGGGTCTGTCGTGCCGTTCGTCTCCAGGGGAATGATTGTCACAAGGGGTTCGGGAGTTGCCGATCCTTCAGTCGGAGTCGGTGCCTCTTCCGTCGATACCGGTTCGACCACCATTCCGGGGACAAACGGTTGTCCGGGGGCGATGTAGTCCGGAGCAGTGGGAACGGGCGGACCGGCGTTATCGGAGTATGGACTCAAAGTACCCGCTGCCGCAGTTGCTGTCTCGGTAGGTGTCTCGACCACGGTCGCCGGCACCGAGGCCGGAATGGGAGTGAACGTCACATCGGGAATAGGGTAACTCTTCGGTGTCGCCTGCTGTACTGCTCCACCGAGGAACAGTCCCGTCAGCGACGCTCCCGAGACTGCCACCAGAATGACGGCTCCCGCGATCAGGAGTATCCTTGCGAGGGGTTTCATAAGGCCCCCTAAGTCCCAACAGACCATTTATTTGTGTCGATATTTTTTATAATATCAAAATTTATTGATTTGGAGGACCGGCAGCACCATCGCGAGGTGTTCCCTCTCCGCCTACGCTCGCGCTACCTGCTTTCGCCCGCAATTTCCCGGTATAACGTGCTCAGAAGATGGTCTCGCCCCGCTCCGGCCCGAGAGCCGAGATGAAGGACCGGGCCGGGTACTCATGGACTGTCGCAGCGATGACGATGCCGTCACCGATCCTCCTGGCGACTGCGACAGGCCGGCCGTCGGCAGTTGCGATCACCTCGGCGTCGACTTCCTCGAACCAGCCATCGCACTCGAGGGCGTTGGTGTCGTACCCACCGAAGAGTGCCTCGAAGAGGTAGGGTTCGACCGGTTCCACGCGGCACGGACCGTATCGGTGACGGTAGACAAGCCGGAACGGGAGCCAATCGTAGGCGTCGGGACGATCGATTGCAGCCCCGAAGACGATCACGGCGCCGCCATCCTCGAGAAATCGTCGGATACGACCGGCTGAGGCCCGGAGCGCGACGAGCACCCGTGAGTACGCGGGGTTCGCAAAGCCGGTGGGGACGATCAGGGCGCCAAACGACCCCCTGAAGAATGGCGCCGCGCAGAGCTGTGGCGTCACAAGCTCGCAGCTCGCGCCGCAGTCCTCGATATACCGCTGGAAGGTGAGGGGTGCGTCCCAGAGCAGTCCCGTCCGCACGTTCTTACCCCTTGATCACGCCGACCGGGCGGAGACGCGCTACGAGTCGGCCGAGTCCGACCTCGTGGACTACCCGAACAACCTCGGTGCTCGACTTGTACACGGACGGTGCCTCCTCGGCGATCGCGGCGTCGTTCGGCGCCCGGACCAGTATTCCGTCTCGGCGAAGGGCCTCGCGGACATCTTTTCCCGCGAGCTGCTTCTTCGCTCCAGATCGACTCATCACGCGCCCGGCACCGTGGCAGGTTGAGCCGAAGGTCCGGTGCATCGCCTCCTCCGTGCCTCGGAGCAGGAACGAGGGCGTGCCCATCGACCCCGGGATGATAACCGGCTGGCCGATCGCCTCGAGTCCGCGCGGCAGACCCAGCGTGCCCGGACCGAAGGCCCGCGTGGCCCCCTTGCGGTGGACGCAGACCGGGATGCGCCTGCCGTTCACCTCGTGCTCCTCGAACTTCGCGATGTTGTGAGCGACGTCATAGACGAGCGGCGTCTCTTCGGCCGAGAGACCGAATCTCTTTTCCAAAAGCTCGCGGACCGCGTGCGTGATCGACTGCCGGTTCGCCCAGGCATAATTGGCCGCCGCGGCCATGGCCCCGATGTAGGCCTGTCCTTCGGTGCTTCCGATCGGAGCGCAGGCGAGCTGGCGGTCGGGGAGTGTGAACCCATATCGCTTCGTCGCGACCTCAAGGGTCGTAATGTAGTCCGTGCAGACCTGGTGTCCGAGGCCGCGCGAGCCGCAGTGGATCATCACGGCGACCATTCCCGGTTGGACCCCGAATGCAGCTGCTGCCTCCGGATCGTAGACTTCGTCAACAACCTGGAGTTCGAGGAAATGGTTTCCGGCGCCGAGCGTCCCCGATTGCGGCAAGCCCCGTAAAAGCGCCTTCTCCGAGACCTTCGAGGTGTCCGCCTCGTCCATCCGACCGCGCCCCTCGCATCGGTCGAGGTCGCGCTCGACCCCGAAGCCCTGCCGGACCGTAAAAGCCGCGCCCTCTTCGAGCATGCTCCGGAGGTCTGTCTTCCCGAGTCGCTGCTTGGATCTGGCCCCGACCCCGGTCGGGACCGCTCGGTAGAGATCCTCGACCAGCTCGGTCTTCCGCCCAAGGTCGGCCTCGCGGAGCGGCGTTGCGAGCAGGCGCACGCCGCAGTTGATATCGAAGCCGACGCCGCCCGGCGAGACCACGCCCTCCGTCAGATCGAACGCACCCACGCCGCCGATCGGAAACCCGTACCCCCAGTGGATGTCCGGCATCGCGAGCGAGCAGCAGACGATCCCGGGCAGGGTTGCCACGTTCGCGAGCTGGCGGAGGGCCCCCTCCTCGAGAGTCCCGGCGAGCGCGTCCGAGAGATAGAACCGCCCGGGCACGCGCATGCCTGGCACGAACCCAATCGGGAGCTCCCATTCGAAGGGACTGATTCTGGTCACACCCTGTATCATATCAGACATCGAAGACGATCTCGAGACGGTATCCTCCGTCCGCCTCGACGATGGAAAGGTCGAAGTACGCAATACCCTTCACCTCGGTCCCGCCAGCATGACGAACGGGGTCGAACGGCGTCCCCCGGAGCGTGGCCCGAACCGAGAGCGGCGGCCCCTCCGCAATCGCGACATCGACGCTGGAGAAGACGAGGTTCTCTGCTTCAGCGAGGAAAAGGACCTCCGAGAGAAAATCGTGGAGCAGGGCTTCGCGATCGGCGGCGTTGACCTCAACTGCCCGCAACTCGGTGATAGGGCCGCTCGTCTCTCCGTACAGAGTCTCCATCAAGGCCCGCGCCGCTTCGGCAAAGAGCCCCTCAAGTGTCGGCGCGCGGATGCGAAACAGGAGATCCGCCGTGTGCTCGAGTTCCTCAATACTCATTGCTGATCGGCGGCCGCGGGCGCATCACGAAGAACGGGATCATTCCCCGATGGATCGTGGTAAGGTAGCGGGCTTGATAGATCGAGACGAAGATCGTCCGATCTCCGGCCGGGACCTCGATATCCGTCGGCTTCGGAGGCTTGACCGAGATCGGGAGCAGCACGGGCCCGCCGCACGAAGTGCAGATCCGAAAGTCCGTCTTGCGTTCGGTCACGTAGGCGACCACGTCGTCCGTGACCTCGAACTGCTCGGGACAGGGGGCCGCATCGTTCGGGCTGTACATATGAGGTATCGTACATGGCGGCTGGATAAATAATCTGTCGAGGAACACGTCATCCCGTGGTCATGACTCGGGTGACGAGATCGAGGTACTGCTCGCGGAGCTCGTAGATCGAGGTTGTCCCCCCCGCACTCCGCCGGACGCGCAGGATCCCGATCCGTGAGGCCAGCATCCCGACCATCGAAGCGACCGAGTGGAAACTGGCCGGGTATCCGTCCTGGAGCTCGCTATAGACGAGCGGAATCGTCATGGAGTGTGAGGCTACGAAGAGCGAGAGAAGGGCCCGTCTGATTCCGGTTCGATCACGGGAGAGGTACCCCCGCAGTCGCTCCTCGATGAACCTCTGGAGATCTCCGGAGGGCCCCATGGGACCTGCATATCCCTCTCAACCATAAAAACGTTTGCAGCGGCTCGCAGAGATGTCAGGGGAGGAGCGGGGCGGGTTCAAAATGGGGAAAAACCAACCTTTTAACCAGATCCGCAGCCAAAGTTACTCCTATATGGGGTTTCGTTACGATATCAACCGGTATCCCCCAAAGCTGATGGTGACGATCCCTCTCATCGTCCTTCTCCTGGCCCTGGCCACGCTCGGTGTCAACACCGCCCTGACCGGGTTCCCGATCACGAAGGGGATGGACTTTGCCGGGGGCACGGCCGTCACGGTCTTCACGACCGACACGCCTGACCAGATCACGGCGGCCTTCGCGGGATACCCGCTCATCGACGTCGAGAGCGGGATCAACAACGGCAAATACCTGAAGTTCGGGCCGATGGAGGACGCTCAGTTCCGTTCGCTCTCCGCGTTAATGCTTCAGAAGTATCCCGACGCGAAGATCGACCAGATCGGCGCTTCGTTCGGCGCCACGCTCCAGGAGCAGGCCATCATCGCGCTCGCCTTCTCGTTCATCCTGATGGCGATTGTGGTCTTCGTGGTCTTCCGGATCTTCGTGCCGTCTCTCGCCGTGATCCTCTCGGCATTCTCGGACATCGTGATCGCGGCCGCGCTGATGAACGTCTTCCACATTCCGCTCTCCCTCGCGACGACGGCAGCCCTGCTGATGCTCATTGGTTTCTCGGTCGACTCGGACATACTACTCACGAACCGGGTGCTCAAGCGCCAGGGTAACCTCGCGGACAAGATGGCCGGTGCGTTCACGACCGGGTTCATCATGACTTCGACCGCGATCGCGGCCGTGATCGCGATGTGGGTCGTCTCGCTCGTCGGCCAGGTTGAGATCATCTTCCAGATCTCGACGGTGATGCTCTTCGGGCTCGTGGCTGATATCTTCAACACGTGGGTGCTGAACGCCGGCATCCTGCGCTGGTACCTCGAGAGGAGGGAGGCGCGATGAAGCAAGAGAAGAAGGATAGGCGGGCCGCGAAGCGCTCTTCCGACGGTTCCGCCCCGGCACGCGGCGGACCCGTTGTTACGGCAGCGCCGAGCGGTTCGGGAAAGATCAACTGGCGCGCGCTTCTCTCGGACTGGCGGGTCGCGCTCGTCCTGGTGCTCGTGGTCGCCTCGGTGATCGCGATTTACCCGCACGTCGAGAACGGCAAGATCGAGACCAACCTCCAGTACGGCCTCGACCTCAACGAAGGAGCCTGGATCCAGCTCGACCTCCAGGCCGAGGTCGTGACGTTCCAGACGACGCAGCAGGTGACCGACTTCGTCAGCAACCTCTCGACGCAACTCGATACGGACGTCGAACTGGTCGGTCCGAACCAGATCGAGATCCGGAAGGCCTTATCTGACGACCAAGTCCGCGCAGCGGTTCAACAGGCTGGCGGCACGGTCGTTTCGATTCAGCAGGGCGTTTCGAAGGCGACCGCTGACGACATCAAACGGATCCTCGAGAACAAGATCAACAGTCTGGGCACCCGGGATGCGAAGGTCAACACGCTCTCGGGCCTGACGGGAATCACGCGCTACATCCGGATCGAACTCGCCGGCGTTGACATGAACACGGCCCAGGAGATCGTGGGCAAGCAGGGCAAGTTCGAGATCCGTATTGTGACGACCGGCAACGCCTCCGAGCATGTTCTCTTCGGGGACCAGATCACCTCGGTCGGAATGCCCGCTCAGGAACCGCCGGGCTCGAACAACTGGGGCGTCGGGTTCACCCTCTCCGATGCCGGCGCGACTGCGTTCCGCGAGGCCGCAATCCAGTACGGCGCCGCGAGCGACCCGGAGAACCACCACCTGGTGATGGTCCTCGACAACGCGACGGTCTACGATGCGCCGCTCTCGAGCGACCTGGCCGCGAAGCTCCGCTCGGGTGAGAACGTGCGCCAGCTCTTCGCCTCGACCGGGACAGGCGACGCAGGCAAAGAGGCCGCGACAGCCCTCGAGATTCACCTGCGTGCTGGCGCGCTCCCGGTCGACGTGAAGGTCGCGGGGTCCGGCTCGGTCTCGGCCGTGCTTGGCGATCACTTCAAGCTGATGAGCCTGCTCGCGGCAGTCTTCGCGGTGCTCACGGTTGGATTCGTGATCTTCTTCCGGTACCGCGAGCCCGCGATCGTGCTGCCGATGGTGCTGACGAACCTGGCCGAGCTCGTAATCCTGCTCGGGATCGCCCGGTTCATCATCCAGCTTGACCTCGCGACGATCGCGGGGTTGATCGCCGTGCTCGGCACGAGTATCGACCAGCTCGTGATCATCACGGACGAGATCCTGCACGAGGGGCGTGTGCCGTCGCCGAACCTGTACCTGAAACGGCTCGCGCGGGCCCTGACGATCATCGTCGCATCGGCCGCAACCGTCGTCGCCGCGATGGTCCCGCTCATGCTGCTGGACCTCTCGACGCTCCGGGGTTTCGCGATCATCACGATCCTCGGCGTCGTGATCGGCGTACTGATCACCCGGCCCGCGTACGGCCGGATCATCATGGCCGTCCTCTCGCGCTAGGCGCGGGACCCGAAACCCCTTTTTTCTCAGCGTTCTCTCCGCAGGGCGCCGTCTCCATCTGGAATCCGAAGGTCCCGACGCCGCTCGCTCGAACGGAGATCTCGGATAAGGCTGCTCGTCTTTTCGAGCACCAGAGGGTCGAGAGGGCCTGTCGGCCGATCGCCGGGATGGCCTCTGTGATCAACACCGAGCAGATTGACCTGTGGTTGCATGACCTGTCGAGCAAATCGGATTCGGTGGAATCGTGGGAGGGATGGACATCAGGCCGGATTCTCGGAGAACGGGAGGGGATGCGTCAACGGCGTGAATCAGAGAGAGCGATCAGAACATAAGCGCGCCGGAACAGGTGCTCTCTCCGCTCCATTCTGCGGATCATAATGAGACTGAACTCGAAGGATCACGATGCGATCCGGAAAAAGACCTGGATGTATCGTCAACGATCTAGTCAACAGGTCGTTCAGGAGGCGTACAGCACTCGATGGTGTCGTACACGTCCCGCCGTCCGACGATCGCGTCCTCACCGCGGCAGTTCCCATGTCGTCGAGGCGGGGCGGCGAGCGGCGGATAGGCGGTCACGCGGCCGCCCCGGCCTCTGTCTGGCCGCCCGCGCGATACCGGCAGCGCTCAGAGCGGGCCGAGCGTGATCTCGCCGTTCGAGGTCTCGACGCGTAGCGTGTTGCCGCCCGTACCGAGTGTGCCCGTCACCTGGTTCTGCCCCGTGCTCGTGGCATTCAGTGCAAGGCCCGAGACGGCGATGCGCCCGTTCGAGGTCCGGGCGTCCACCGTGGCGTTCACCGAGGGCGAGATGAGGATCCGGACGGCTCCGTTCGACGTGGTCGCCAGGGCATCGGCATCGAGCGAACGGACCTCCGCGTCGATTCGACCGTTCGACGTGGAGAGCCGCTCGAAGGTCCGGGTACCGGTGAGCCGGATGGCGCCGTTCGACGTCTCGGCGTCGATCGTGCCATTGTAGTCGTCGACCTCGATCCGGCCGTTCGCGCTCGCGAGCTCGACGCGCTGAAGGGCGCGGGGGACGCGGATCTCGTAGTCCAGCTGCATCCCGATGCCGACGGGGGACGCGGAGAGCGTCCGGACGGTCATCCGGTCCCCAAAGACCGCGACCGAGACGTTGGAGACCTGCCGACCGTTCAGGGCTCGTACCTGCACCTGGTCCTGGTCCCAGCCGGTCACGGTCACATATCCGTTCTGATTCTCGAGCTGAAAGATCGCCAATCCGGCGGCGGGGTAGACCGCATCGTGGACCACGGAGACAGTCGGGGAGAACGAGACGCATCCGGCCGTCGCCAGGAGGATGAACACGAGACCGGCCAGAAGGCCGGAGAGCCTGTGCATGCTCCCAGGGAGGCGTCGAGAACCAAAAAACTGCCGATAGAGAGAGCGTCAGATCTCGATCAGCTCGTAATCCGCCGTCCCGAGGCCGATCTCCTCCGCGTACCGAAGCTGCCGGCAGCCGTCGGTCAGGCAGCGGAGGCCCTTGAACTTGTCCTCGCCCGGCGCGAGGTTCGTTTCGAGCAGGGAGCCGGGAAGGCCCATCTGCCGGTTGACGAGATCGAACGAGGCCGCGTCGATCGCGACGGGATCCCTCGACGCGACGATCCCGATGTCGGGGACGATCGGCGCGTCGGACCAGGGGACGCAGTCGCAGTCAGGGGTGATGTTGATCAGGAAGTTCATGAATCCCACCTTGCCCTCCTTGCCCTTCATCGCGCCAAAGGCGTACTCGGCCATGCGCTCGAGGAACGGCCCGGCCTCGGCCTCCCAGTCGATGTCCACACCGTGGGTGTGGCAGACATTCATGCAGTCGAAGCAGCCGATGCAGTGCTCCTTGTCGATCCGCGCCTTTCCATCCTCTCGGCGCGAGAGCGCCCCCGTCGGGCAGACGGCGACGCATCGGCCGCAGGCCTCGCAGTTCTCCTCGCGGACCATGGTCTTCACCGCGTGCTGCTGCTGCTTGCCGGCCTGCGAGGCGCAGCCCATGGCGATATTCTTGATCGCGCCCCCGAAACCTGCGACATCGTGGCCGTTGAAGTGAGAGAGTGCGATCATCGCGTTCGCGTCCACGATCCCGGCAGCGATATTGACGGCCTTGAAGTGCTTCTTGTCGACCACGACGTTCGACCCCCGCCTCCCCGAGAGGCCGTCGGCGATATGGATCGGGCAGTTCACGGTTGCGAACGAGAAACCGTGCTCGTACGCGACGGTCATATGATCGATGGCGTTCGCCCGGCTCCCTTTATAGAGCGTGCGGGTATCCGTCAGAAACGGCAGGCCGCCCAGGGCGTGAACCCGGTCGACAACCTGCCGGGCGAAGATGGGGTTGATATAAGCGTCGCCGCCGCGTTCGCCGAAGTGGATCTTGATCGCGACGAAGTCATGAGGGGCGATGCAGTCCGCAAGATCCGCCGCGTCGAAGAGCCGGCGGACCTTCATCATCTTCGATTCGGCATCGCCGCGGGCGCGAACCGACGCGAAGTAGACGGCAGAACTCATGTCGCCCCATTTCGGGACGCCGGGTAAATACCTTTCCGATGAAAAAAGAGAGGTTCAGAGCCGCCGGTAATCGATGCCGGCGTTCTGCGCTTCCGCGGGGTCGACAATCCCGCGCACGTCGACGATCACGGGCCGGTCGGGCATGAGTTTCCCGATCTCCGCCGCGGTCATATCCTTGAATTGCCGGTGCGCGACCGAGATGATCACGGCGTCCATGGGCCGGTCCAGCTGCTGCAGCGGAATGGCGCCGAAGTGCTCGATCACGGACTCGGGCAGGAGTGGGTCGTAGCCGTAGACGTTCGTCTCGAACTCCTTGAGCTCCTCGACCATCTGCTCGACGGGCGACTCGCGGATGTCGGCGACATCCTCCTTGTACGTCAGGCCCATGATCAAAACGTTCGCGCCCTTGATGGCCTTGCCCACGCGGTTGAGGCCCTTGACGGCCATGTCCGCGACGTACTTCGGCATCGAGTCGTTGATCGCCCGGCCTGCCAAGATCACCTGCGGGTGATATCGGACCTGCTTGGCTCGCTGCACGAGGTAGTACGGGTCGACGGGGATGCAGTGGCCGCCGACGAGCCCGGGGCGGTACGCGTGGAAGTTCCACTTCGTGCCCGCGGCCTTCAGGACCTCGTTCGTGTCGAGGCCGAGCCGGGCGAAGAGCATGGAGAGCTCGTTCATCAGGGCGATGTTGAGGTCGCGCTGGACGTTCTCGATCACCTTCGCGGCCTCGGCCGTCCGAATGTCGGGGGCGCGGTAGACGTTGGTGACGAGACCGTACAGGTCGCAGAGCGCGTCCGTCGTGGCCTCGTCCTGGCCCGCGACGATCTTGAAGATATGGGGCAGGTCGTGGGCCTCGTCGCCGGGATTGATCCGCTCGGGCGAATAACCGATGAAGAAGTCCTTCCCGCAGGTCATGCCCGATGCCTTCTCGATGGTCGGGATCATGAACTCCTCGCTCGCCCCGGGGTAGACCGTGGACTCGAGGACGATGATCGCGCCGGGCTTGAGGTTCTCGCCGACCGTCTCGGAGGCCGAGATCACGGGCTCGAAGTCGGGGTCTTTCGACCGCGTGACCGGCGTGGGCACGGCGATGATCACGAAATCCGCTTCCCTGATCTTCGCGGGATCGGTCGTGGCCTCGATCCGGTTGCCCGGGATCGCGTTCAGCTCGTCGACTTTTTTCTGGTCGCGCCGGAAGCCGATCGTGCGCAGGTGCGCCGCGAACGCCTCGGCAAGGGGCAGGCCGACGTAGCCGAGGCCGACCACGCAGACCGTTTTATCCGTTAGTGTCTCCGCCATCAGAACGACTCCACCAGGTACGAATGCACCATAGAGGTCGGGGCCGCAGACGCAAAAAGGGATCGGCGACTGACATGGTGGAGACGACCTGCGGATCAGCCCGCTCCCGGGGCGTCTCGAGGCCTCCGCAATTGCGTCGGTCATCCATCCTTACGCGATGGCTTTCCCGGAGGTCGGCCGCCCCCGGAATGAGCACCTCGCGATCGATGGATCTCTACCTGGTGTAGAGGTCCGCGACAGTCTGAAACGAGAGCTTCGGCTCCCAGGGCATACCGGGATAGCAAACCCCCTCTCTCCCTTCGGGCAGCACCTTGACGATGCCGTAACTGGCCATATCGAGGTCGAATTCGGGGTCATCGTCGGTGGGCAGGTTATAGCCCGCGAACTGAAACACGAAGGCGGCGGCGATGGGCTCCCGCATGAAGAGCGAAAGGAGGTCGGAAAGATACCGGGACTGCGTCTCTTCGCTCCTGACGACCCGACCCCGGATCGACCTCCGCGCTCTCGCAGTATCGATGATGTTCCAGCCGGCGGCCCCCTTCTCACCCGCCCCCTTGTAGGTGCAACACCCGAACTCGGTAATCGCCACGGGCTTTCCGTAGGTGTAGTACTGAGCCAGTCCTTTGCGATACTTCCTCGCATTCCCCGCGTCGCGATAGTAGTTGACGCTGACGAGGTCGAACAGTTGCCAGTCTACATGCTCCCACGGGCCCGATCCGTAGGTAATCCGGCCGTCGAACTCGTTCCGCACAGTTGCGGCTGCTTTCGAAAGGAATGGGTTGAGCTTGCTTCCGGGCCACCGTCCCCGTGTAACAAGATGCCGCAGGAGACCCCGCCCGCTGACGAAAGATCGGATGCGGGCGTACTCGTCGTCGCCGGGCAGGATGCCCTTCATGAAGAAACTGAGCTCGTTGCCCACGACGAAGACGATCTCGGGATACTGTCGTCTCAGCTCTTCGGCGACACGGGAACATTCGGAGAGGTACCGCAGGGTCTCATCAGGGTTGGCATCGATAAGGAGTGGCGAGAACCAGACGGTAAGACCCTGCATGAGTGCATACTCGGCCGTCTCCCTGAGCCTGGCGAGATCTCCGCCGCACAGTCGGATGGCGGTACAGTGGAGGTCGCTTCCGATGATCTCTATCTCCCGGCGGACTACCGTCGGGTCGAAACTGCTCCGCGTTGACCGGCCGGGCGAAAACTCCGTTCCGATATCGTAGACTACCCCCTTGTACTGCACCTTTTCACCCTACTCTGTCATCGGGCCGGATCATTACCTCTAGAGACAGCGCAGTGAACTTGTATTTTTCGGACCGACAATCCTCGGCGTCCCCCGCCTACCTGCTCGACAATCGTTCTTCTCTTCGACAGGCCCAGATGCTCGTCGTGCAGGGACGAGCGAGCAGAGGAAGTCGACGGGATTGCATTGCCGGATAAAAAGGCAATCCTTATACCTGACGTCGCACGAGGAGATGATATGCCTTCCCAGTATCTCCGTCACCTCTGCCTCGTCCTCTTGCTGATCGCGATCGTGTTGCCGGTTGCAGGCGCGAACATCGCCGCGGGCTCGATCACGGTCCGCTCGGTCCCGGGCGGGGCCTCGGCGACGCTCGACGGCGTGTACCAGGGCAAGACACCGCTCGGAAACGAAGCTCTGCTGATCGAGAATATCGATCCCGGCCCCCACCAGCTCGTTCTCTCCAAGAGCGGTTACCTCGACGACCAGCATCCGTTCTGGATCGGCTCGGCTCAACGCAGCGATATCCGCATCACACTCTCTGCGACCACGAGCCAGACGGGCTCGGTCTCGATCGTCTCCTCGCCCTCAGGCGCCGATCTGCTCATCGACGGAGGGTACCGCGGTCGAACCCCGATTACGATCAGCGGACTTTCGACGGGACTGCACACGGTCGTGCTCGAGCTGCCCGGCTACATCAGATACGGGGACACGGTCGACGTACAGAACGGAGTTATGACCTATCTGGATCCGGTCCTGACCGCGACGGCAGCAGTCGGCTTCATCTCGGTCGCCTCCTCGCCGTCGGGTGCATTTGTCTATGTCGACGGAGTGTACCGCGGGGTTACGCCGCTAACAGTCGCCGCCACGACCGGATCCCGTCAGATCGAGCTCGACCATTCGGGCTACGCCGATTGGACGACCACGACCCAGGTAACGAACGGAGTTACGGTTCCGGTGAATGCGTACCTCCAGCTCCTTCCGGCCTCCTCGAATGGCGGGATCGCGGTCTCGTCCGATCCGGCGGGCGCAGGGGTCTACCTCGACGACCAGTACCGGGGTGTGACAACGAGTTACGGCGACCTCGAGCTGACGGGGGTGGCAGCCGGGAGCCATACGCTCTCGGGTCGACTCGACGGCTACGACGAGTACCGCCTGACGGTCCAGGTGACTCCGGATGCGACCGTCCAGGTCCGGCCGCGGCTCACCGCAGCGGGTAATCCGAGCGTGAGCGCGACGCCGACGGTCCTTGTGGTGCGCGGGTCGATTCAGGCGAATTCGACCCCATCGGGCGCGAAGGTTGCGATCGACGGATCGTTCAAAGGCACGACCCCCCTCTCGATAGCTGACGTTCCCGCCGGGATGCACACGGTGCGGTTCTCGCTCGACGGCTACGTCGAGCGCGAGCAGCAGGTCGACATCCAGGCCGGACAGACCGCAACCCTCTCAGCGAATCTGACGCCGGTGACAACGACCCGTTCGGGCGTGCCAGTGCTCGTGGTCTTCGCAGCCCTCGTTGCCGTCGCGGTGGCGGCCTTCCTACGGAGCGACCGGCAAGGATAATATTTATCCCGCAGTACACGTTTTTCCCACCTCCGTCGCCGAGGGTAAACGTAATCCCCGAGCCGGGGCAGAATGATACCCTGTTTTAACGGCGCCAGGCTGCATCGCCTGCGACCGGCGTTCCTGTCCATTCTGATTCACTGAGAGGTGCGAGATGAGCAGCGTTCCAGAGAATGTACCCAATACCCTGATGCTCGAGGAGATCCGCAAGGAGGAGATCCCCTCGGTCGGCGGCAGGGGGACCAATCCCGGCGAGATGGCCTCGCTCGGTCTGCCCGTGCCCAAAGCCTTCGTGGTCACGGCCCAGGCATTCCGGAGGTTCCTGATCGAGGCGAACCTCGAAGGACCCATCGTCTCTGCGTTGAGGGGGCTCGACATCGAGGATAACGAAGCGGTCGAGGCGGCAGCGAGGGGGGCTCGCGAGCTCGTGTTGAAGGCCGGGATGCCGAAGAGGATCGCGGAGGATATCCGGGTGGCCTACCGGAAGCTGGTACCGGAGCCACTGATCGTCATGGTGCGCTCGTTCGTGACGGTACAGGATCTGCCGAACCCCTCGTTCGCCGACCAGCCGGAGATCTATATCAACACCTATGGTGAGGAGGAGGTGCTCAACGCGATCCGGCAGTGCTGGGCGTCGCTCTATGACGCCCGCGCGATCTCCTACCGCACCAGGCAGGGCTATGACGACCGCTTGGTCAACATCACGGTGGTGGTCCAGAGGGCTGTATACTCGGAGGAGACCGGGGCCGTGTTCACCTCGAATCGGGTGACGGACGAGCCATCGCCAATCGCGGGCGGATCGCAGGACTGCGGTGAACCCGGCGATGCAGTCGGCCGAGACACGCCAGAGAGATCGCCGCCGGCTGCGTTCAGCCTGCTCAACGCGCTCTTTGCCGTAACGGGGAGAGCGGCAACCCCGGAACCGACGATCTGGGACGCGCTGCTGCAGCGCACTCTCAGCATGATCTTCGTGCTTATGAACATCCTCCTCCTGATCGGGCTGGCGCGGATCATCAATGCCCTGATCCAGGAGATCGTGGGGAAAATCTGATCTCACGGGCAAAAAGATAAGGATAATATTTATCCCACAGCACACCTTTTAATCAGACTTCGCCATCGACGGTAAAGGTAATCCCTGAGCCGGACAAAAAAAGGTACCCTGCTTTAGCGGGGCTCGACCGCATCGGCCGCGGCCGACATACCAGTCCATTCTGATTCACTGAGAGGTGCGAAATGAGCGGCGTTCCGGAGAATGTACCCAATACCCTGATGCTCGAGGAGATCCGCAAAGAGGACATCCCGTCAGTTGGCGGCAAGGGGGCGAGCCTCGGCGAGATGGCCTCGCTCGGTCTGCCCGTGCCCAAGGCCTTCGTGGTCACGGCCCAGGCATTCCGCAGGTTCCTGATCGAGGCGAATCTCGAGGAACAGATCTTCTCGAAATTCAGGGGGCTCGACGTCGAGAGCAACGAAGCGCTCGAGGCGGCGGCGAACGAGGCACGGGACCTTGTGCTCAACGCGCCGATGTCCCGGCGGATCGCGGAGGATGTCCGGACGGCCTACCGGAAGATGGCCCCCGAACCCCTGATCGTCGCCGTGCGTTCGTCCGCAACTGCCGAGGATCTCCCCGACGCCTCGTTTGCCGGACAGCAGGAGACTTTCCTCAACATACGCGGCGAGGAGGATCTGCTCGAGGCGGTCCAGAAGTGCTGGGCCTCGCTCTACGGCGCCCGCGCGATCTACTACCGGGCAAAGCAGGGCTTCGACGATCACTCGGTCAATATCGCGGTGGTGGTCCAGCAGCTCATCCACTCGGAGAAGGCGGGAGTTATGTTCACCTCCCATCCGGTGACCGGCGAGCCGCTGACGATCATCGAGGGATCGTGGGGCCTCGGCGAGGCTGTCGTCTCTGGAACGGTATCGCCCGACAATTACGTCTACGATCAGCGCGCGGGCAAGGTCGTGGACCGGCTGATCGCTCGGAAGCTCATCGAGATCGTCTCGGACGGATCGAAGGGGACGAGAGAGAGCGAGGTCTCAATATCGCGACAGCAGGCGCAGGTCCTCTCGGACGAAGAGGTCGCCAGGCTCGCGATGTTTGGCCGAATCGCAGAGGACCACTACGGCGTTCCCCAGGATGTCGAGTGGGCGATCGTGGGCGGCGATGTCTATATCCTTCAATCCCGGCCGATCACGACAATCGGCATGACCTCGAACGCCGGCAGCAGCGGAGAGAAGCCGGTCGAGGCGAAAGTTCTTGTCCAGGGGATCGGGGCAGCTCCGGGGACAGCATCGGGCAGGGTCGTTATCATCGCGGACGCGAAAGAGATCGGCCTCGTCAAAGAGGGTGACATTCTGGTCACGAAGATGACGAACCCCGACATGGTGCCCGCCATGCGAAAGGTCAAGGCGATCGTGACCGACGAAGGAGGCATGACCTGCCACGCCGCGATCGTCTCGCGCGAGCTCGGGACACCGGCCGTAGTCGGTTCGCGAACGGCCACCCAGGTCCTGAAGACCGGGCAGATGATCACGGTCGACGGCGAAAAGGGAACCGTTTACGAGGGTGAGGTTGCACCCGCACCAACGCCGAAGGCCGTGGCCGAGGTCGCGAGCCAGGCAGCCGCGGCCCCTCTGATCACCGCGACATCGGTCAAGGTGAACGTCTCCATCCCCGAGGCGGCTCAGCGTGCTGCGGCTACCGGAGCTGATGGCGTCGGCCTCCTCCGGATCGAGCACCTGATGCTCGGCCTCGGCAAGACGCCCAGCTGGTTCATCAAGAACGGGCGCGAGGAGGAGTTCATCAAGGAGCTGTACGACGGCATCAAGACCGTGCTCGATGCGTTTCCGGGCAAGTCCGTCTGGGTCCGCACGATCGATGCGCCAACCGACGAGTTCAGGAACATGCAGGGCGGCGAGGACGAGCCCCACGAGCACAACCCCATGCTCGGCTGGCGCGGGATCCGGCGCGACCTCCACTCACCCGAGCAGTTCCGGCTGCAGGTCGAGGCGTTCAAGCGGCTCTGGGCCGAGGGGTACGAGAACCTCGGCGTGATGTTCCCGCTCGTCGGCCACCCCGACGAGTTCGTCCAGGCGAAGGCGATGATGGCCTCGTTCGGAGTCGATGTCGAGAACGTCACTCTCGGCGTGATGGTCGAGATACCGAGTTCGGCCCTGATCATCGAGCAGTTCTGCGAGGCCGGCATCCGGTTCGCCTCGTTCGGCACGAACGACCTGATCCAGTACACGCTCGCGATCGACCGGAACAACGAGTACCTGACCGACATGTACAAGCCGAAGCACCCCGCAGTCCTCAAGTTGATCGACTATGCGATCGGGGTCTGCCGCGAGTACGGGGTGGAGTGTTCGATCTGCGGCCAGGCGGGATCCGACCCGGTCATGGCCGAGTGGCTCGTCGAGCACGGAATCGCCTCGATCTCGGCGAACATCGATGCGGTCGCGAAGATCCGGCAGGCGGTGGCCAGGACCGAGCGCCGGATCCTTCTCGAGGCGGCGCGGCGCTCGAATGCGTGAGTGCGGTCTCTCCGAGGAGGAGGTCTTCTCGATTCTTGCCGAGAAGAAGGCCGAGGACCTCTCCCACTGCTCCATTCTCTCTTCGATGTGCACCCTGCCCCACCCCGTGGCGGTCCGAGCGCATATTCAGTTTCTGGAGACGAACCTCGGCGATCCCGGACTTTTTCCCGGTACGGCCGAGATCGAGCGGCGACTCGTAGGCCTCCTCGGTGCGCTCTATCACCTGCCCGATGCGGCGGGGTATGCGTCGTCGGGCGGAACCGAGTCGAATATCCAGGCCCTGCGGATAGCGAAGGCCCGGCGGCGTGTGAACCGACCGAACGTCGTGGTCCCGGCCTCATCGCACTTCTCGTTCGAGAAGGCTTGCCGCATGCTCGGGCTCGAGATGCGGACGGCACCGCTCGGGCCTGACCTCCGCATGGACACGGATGCGGCCGAGGCCCTTGTCGACGACGCGACGGTCGGGCTCGTGGGTGTGGTCGGGACGACAGAGTACGGCATGGTCGACCCGATCCCGGCCCTCGCCAGACTCGCGGTGGAGCACGACCTCTTCTTCCACGTCGACGCGGCCTTCGGGGGACTCGTCGTCCCATTTCTGCCGAATCCGACCCCATTCGATTTCGCCCTACCCGGGGTCTCGTCGATAGCGGTCGACCCGCATAAGATGGGGATGTCTACGATCCCGGCCGGCTGTCTGCTCGTACGAGACCGGAGCGAACTGGACCTCCTGAACGTGGAGACGCCATACCTCACGGTCAAGCAGGAGTACACCCTCGCAGGCACGCGTCCCGGCGCCCCCGTGGTCGGGGCCTGGGCGGTCCTCGAGCATCTCGGGCAGGAGGGGATGCGCGCGGTCGTCGCGGGGTGCATGGAGAACACGCGGCGAATGATGGAGGGGCTCGAGGCATTCGGCGTAGAGCGGGCTGTGACCCCCGACGTCAACGTCGCGACCTTCCGAACGGCATCGGCGCCGCCGAACTGGCGGGTCTCTTTTACCCGTCGTGGCGATATGAGGATCGTCTGTATGCCCCACGTGAACGGCGACGTGGTCGAGCGGTTCCTCATGGACGCGGAGGCATATTATGTATGAGAGGCTGACAGAATCGCTGGAGACCTGCCCGATGGTGCGGCGGGGCGAGTATCACTACTTCATCAACCCGGTCTCGGACGGCATCCCGGTCGTGGAGCCGGCCCTGCTCCGCGAGATCGGGCGTGCGATGGTCCGGGTCATGGACCTGGAGCAGGTCGAGATGATCGTGGTGGCCGAGGCCATGGGAATCCATATCGGGACCACGCTCTCGCTGATGACCGACATCCCGCTCAACGTGGTCCGGAAACGGCGGTACGAGCTCCCTGGCGAGTGCGCAATCCACCAGACGACCGGGTACTCGAAGGGAGAACTCTATATCAACGGCCTCTCGCCCGGAATGCGGGTCGTGATTGTCGACGACGTCCTCTCGACCGGCGGGACCATGAAGGCAATCCTTGGCGCGCTCGCCTTCATCGGGGTCGAAGTCGTTGACGTCTGCGTCGCGATCAAACGCGGGAACCCCGACATCGGCCGCCCCTACAAGTACCTCGTCGAGATCGAGGTCACGGACTGCGTGAAGGTGATCGGGCACGGCCCCTGATCCGTTCGGCGTCGACCCCGACGTACTCGCGGACGAGCTCGGACGCCGTGGCGCCCACTCGGTGACGCTCCAGTTCCCCGATGGCCTCCGCCGCCGGGGCGCCGGGCTCGCGCTCGCGTTACAATCCCGGGGCTTTGCGGTCACGCTCGACGGTAACCCGTGCTACGGAGCCTGCGACCTCTCGCGCGAACCGGGCGACGTCCTCGTCCATGTCGGGCACACCCCGCTCGGCGATGCGGACGGCCGAGTTCTCTTCCTGCCGCTTGCGTTCGACGCGGATCTCGCCGCAATCGAGGGTGCCCTCCCACTCCTGCGGGGAACGGCCGTCGGGCTCGTGGCCACGGCTCAGCATGCGCACCTGCTGCCTGAAGCGGCCGATCTCCTCGCAGCACGTGGTATCGAGGCGCGTATCGGCGGGCCGACGCCGCGGACGCCGCTGCCGGGTCAGGTGCTCGGCTGTTCGTTCGGGGCGGCCCGCGAGACGGAGGCCACTGAGATCCTTTTCCTCGGCACAGGCGTCTTCCACCCCCTCGGGGTCGCGCTTGCGACCGGAGCGCGCGTGATCGCGTGCGATCCGTACCGGGGCACGGCCGAGGAGGTCGACCCCGAGCGATTGCTCCGCCGCCGCTTCGCCCTGATCGAGCGAGTTCGCGCCGCCGCCACGATCGGCGTTCTGCTCTCGACCAAGTCCGGGCAGCGGCGCGAAGGGCTTGCCCGGCGGCTCGCGGCCCTTGCCCCCGACAGAGCTGTCGTGGTCGCGCTCGAGGAGGTGACACCTGACGCCCTGGTCAATCTCGGGTGTGACGCCTACGTGAATACGGCCTGTCCGCGGCTTGCGTACGACGACGAGATCCGATTCCCTGTCCCGGTGCTCGCCCCGACCGAGTTCGAGGTCGCGGTCGGGGCTCGGGCCTGGGACGACTACACCGTCGATGAGTGCGAGTAACCATGCGTCTCCGCCAGCTCGAGATCGCGCTCCAGGGACTTGCGGGCTTTCCGACCCCAAAGCCCGCGCTCGAGCAGTATCCGACCCCTGCCCCGCTCGCGGCCCGCCTCCTCTTCTTCGCGGCTGGCCATGGCGAGATCGAGGGTCGGACCGTCCTCGACCTCGGGAGCGGCACGGGCATGCTCGCATGCGGGGCCGCGCTCCTCGGTGCGGCGAACGTGACCGGGATCGAGACGGACCCCGGGGCGATCGCGGTCGCGGAGGCGAATGCAGATCGACTCGGCGTGGCGATCGAGTGGGTCGAGGGTGACGTTACCGATCTGCCTGAGCCGGTACGGAGCCGGGTCTACGACACGGTCGTGATGAACCCACCATTCGGAGCGCAGGCCCGCCACGCGGACCGCCCGTTCGTGGACGCGGCCCTGGCGCATGGGCGGTCGATCTACAGTATCTTCAACACGGGAACGCTTCCGTTTCTCGAGCGCTACATCGAAGGCCGGGGCGACATTCTCGAGACCGTCTCGGCCCAACTTTCTCTGCCCCGGTCCATGGGCCACCACAGGAAGGCGATGGTGGAGATCCCGGTCGAGTGCGTCCGCATCCGGAGCCTGGTCGCGTGAGAGGTATTCCCGGGGAGGTCCTCCGCCTCGCGCTCGGCCATCTCGCGATCGATGTCTATACGACCGTGATACCGGCCATCAT
>JBDKUZ010000183.1:0-9938 GCA_039679395.1 Methanospirillum sp.
GTCGCAGATCGCGCGGTCGGCGATGGAGAAGACGTCGACCAGGGCAAGCGGCCGCCCGCCCATGGCCGCGATGTCGTGGATGTTGACGAGGACCGCGCAGTACCCGGCCCAGTACGGGTCGGCCTCCATCAGCCGGGACCAGATCCCGTCCGCCGCGAGGAGCAGGGCCTGGTCGCCGTGCCGGATTACGGCCGCGTCCTCGCCGAAGTCCGCGAGGACGTCCGGCGCGTCCATGGCGAATGCCTGGACCAGCTCGCCGATCGAGTGCTTCCGTCGAACCCCCTCGTACTCCCTGATACGGTCAGCGATGAACGCTGTCGGCTGCGATCTCTCCACGGCGTGCGACCTTCCTTTCTTATCGATTCGTGCCTCATCGCTGATAATTTATCTGTCGCCCGGCCCGATCAGTTAAGCATGGACTGGACCGAGCGCTACCGGCCGCAGCGGATGGCTGACCTGGTCGGGAACGGGACGGCCGTCCGGGCCATGGTCGAGTGGGCTCGGAACTGGAGACCGGGCGACCGGCCCCTCCTCCTGTACGGCAAGCCCGGAACGGGCAAGACCTCGTCCGCGCACGCGCTCGCCCGCGAGATGGACTGGGAGACGGTCGAATTGAACGCCTCGGACCAGCGGACGCGGGCCGCGATCGAGCGCGTGGCCGGGCAGTCGGCCGTGACCGGCAGCCTCTTCGGGACCGGGCGGCGCCTGATCCTGATCGACGAGGCCGACAACCTCCACGGGACGGCGGACCGCGGCGGTGCCAAGGCGATCGTGGACCTGATCAGGACGGCGCGGCAGCCCGTGGTCCTGATCGCGAACGACCTCTACGAGGTCGCGGGCGAGATCCGGACGAGGAGCGAGCCCGTGCAGTTCAAGGCGCTGGCGGCGCGGTCGATCGTGCCGCGCCTCCGGCAGATCTGCCGGGAGGAGGGGGTGGCGTGCGACGACGAGACCCTCCGCGTCGTGGCCGAGAGCGCGAACGGGGACATGCGCTCGGCCGTCACCATGCTCCAGGCCGCCGCCATCGGGCGGACGGAGATGGACGAGGGCTCGGTCCGGACCTCGCAGAAGGACGAGCGCTCGACGATCTTCGAGCTCGTGGGCGCGGTCCTCCGGGACCGGCCGGACGAGGAGCTGATGGCCCTCGCGTGGGAGGTCGAGGACAAGCCCGACGCGATCGTCCAGTGGCTCGAGAGCTCGCTCGGGCAGCTCCCGCCCCCGGCGCGGTGCGAGGCCTACCCGGCCCTCGCCGCGGCCGATAGGGCGATCGCGCGGACGTACCGGCGGCAGAACTACACGCTCTGGCGGTACGCGACCGAGCTCGCGGTCCTCGGCACGGCCCGCGCCGCGAACGGCGCCGGCGTGCACTCGCGGCTCTCGCCCCCGGCACGGTGGGGCCGGATGGCGCAGGCGCGGCGCCGGAAGGCGGCCCGGACCTCGCTCATGCGGAAGCTCGGCGCCTGGATGGTCGTCTCGCGGGCCGAGCTCCGCGAGTACTACCTGGAGGCCGTCCGGGCGCTCGTCGCGGACGACCCCGAGCCGCTCGCGCGGACGCTCGAGCTCGACGCGGACGAGCTCGCTCTGCTGACCGGGAACCGGGAGCGGTCGACCGAGATCGCGGCACGGCTCGCAAAGGAGCGGCGCGAACTCGAGAAGGCGGAGAAGCCGAAGCGGCGGTCGGCACAGTCGAAGGAGCCGGCCGCGCCGCCGCGCCCGGCGGGCGAGGCGCGGAACCAGTCAACCCTGTTCTGAGTCTTTTGGGCGGGCGCGGTAGTACCGGTGGATGATCACCCCGCCGGTGGCGATCCGCTCGCCGCCGCCGAGCCAGACCTCGTCGCCCAGGTGGTAGACCAGGAGGTCGCAGCCGCATTCCCGGGCAAGCGCGATCAGGGGCGGGACCATCTCGACCCCGGGCCGGACCGCGTAGATCGCGTCCGCGCCGCGATAGAGAGCGAGATTCGGGGCGAAGACGTCGTCCCGCGCGAACGGGATCGCTCCCGTATCGCACGGCCGGATATCGACGGTGCGCACGCGGCAGCCCGCCGCGCGGGCCGTCTCGGCCGCGGTCGTGTTCCGGCCGCACCCGACCTCGACCGCGGAGCCGTAGCGGGCGCCGATGTATGCGCCGACCGCCCGTTCGATCTGTTTAATGGGGCCGTCCGTCACACGTACACTGTGCGCTTTGCCCTCTATTGGGATCACCGCTCGCCCCAGGGGCTCCAGCGCCCGGTCCAGCGGCGAATCGAGCGGATCCTCGGGGCCGAGGGCAGCCTGATCGAGCCGAACGGCCTCCTCCTGACCGGGTTCGACATGCTCCGGAGGCAGTACAGCGCGCCCGCGGTCCTGAACTGTCTCGAGGCCGCTCGGCGCCGGCGGGGCTGGGAGGACCCGGTCCTCCTGGTCGTCCCCGACGACCTCTACGCCCCCGGCGAAGAGTACGTCTTCGGCCTCGCCCGCCCCGAGCGGGGGACGGCCGTGGTCTCGACGGCCCGGCTCCACAACCATTTCTACGGCCGTACTCCCTGCGACGACGACCTGATGGACCGGGTCGCGAAGGAGGGTGCGCACGAGATCGGCCACCTCCTCGGGCTCGAGCACTGCGCCGAGCGGGAGTGCGTGATGTACGCCCCGCGCTCGCTCGACGAGCTCGACCGGAAGCGCAAGATGATCTGTTCCTCGTGCCGGGCCCGGCTAGGGTGCAGCTGAAGGGCGATCGGTCGCCTCCTGCGCCTCGATCAGCCCCGCCGCGTTCTCCATCCCGTAGCCGTCGAGCACCAGGAATGCCCCCGCGAGCACCGTGATCACGCCGAGCGCGACGACGAGAAATCGCACGAGGCTCTCGGGGTCGACGAAGACCCAGTACCCGAGCAGGAGCGAGGCGACCCCCAGAGCAGCCGTGAAGGCGAACCCCTGAGGGAGCTTCCCGCGCGTGCGGACGACTCGAGCGAGCGTGACCGCCGCGCTCGAGAGGAACCAGACCGCGAGCATGAGCACGAGAAAGAGCAGGTAGAGGGGCCAGAAGAGGTAGAGGAGCACCCCGCCGGCGACCAGCGCGAGCCCGCGCACGATGTCCTTGGCCGCGTGCTCGGCCCGGAGCCGGAGACGGAGGCCGTTTGCGATCAGCACGAGCCCGGCCACGGCCACGAGGGCGGGGATGATCTGCTCGAAGAGGATCTCGACGGTTCCGAATGCGAGCAGGAGGAGGATGAACCCGGTCGCGAAGACGAGCAAGCCCAGGGCCATCCGCATCCCGCCCGAGAGGCGCAGGTCCGCGACCCGTGCGCCCTGTTCCTCGCGCCGCGCGTCCTTGGCCGAGACGGCGAGGGTCTCCATCGTCTCGACGAGCATCAGCGCGAGCGGCGCGTCGTCGACCAGGTGCATGACCGGGTTGCGCTCGGGGTCGTACCGGTCCAGGTGGACCCGGTAGTCCCGCTCCGTCTCGTGGGCGTGGTACTGGCCCTTCCGGTAGCTCGCGATCGTCCCGGGGCTCGGGACATTGAGCGCCGACCGTTTCCAGGTCGGCTCGAGCGGTTCGGTGACCGACTCCTGCGGCACGATCACCTCCCAGACGCCCTGGTGAAGTGGGCCGAGAAAGTCCGTCAGTGGAGGCATACCTGGTCCTCGTTACGGGATCTCTTGTGCCATGATATTTACATCTGCTGATCTCCCATCGCCACGGGAAAAGATAAGTGGGCGGACCGGCAGATAGGGCCTGATGGCCGCCTCGAAGGGGATGTATCTCGCCTATCTCTTCCAGGCCCTGATCGCGGCAAACGGCGTCATCGCCTTTGTCGAGGGGCAGTACCAGGCGATGTTCACGGCAATCCTCATGTTCGCCGCCACCTTCGTGCCCTACGTGGCTGCGCAGCGGCTCGACATTCGGTTTCCCTGGTTCGTCTACTTCCTGATCGCCCTCTCGCTCACGATTCACATCTCGGGCTACGTCGAGGGCTGGTACGTCACGGGATATCCGTACTACGATAAGGCCGCGCACCTGATCTCGGCGAGCTCGATCGCCCTGCTCGGCTTCCTCGGCGCGATCTTCCTGGATCGGTACTGGCGCATGAACCTGACCCCGCTCTTCATCGTCTTCTTCACCGTGACCTTCGGCATGGCCCTCGGCGGCCTGTGGGAGATCTACGAGTTCACCGTGGACCAGCTCTTCGGCGGCTCGCTCGCCGGGCCGATGCAGGCCGGTCTGGCCGATACCATGTGGGACATGATCGCTGACCTGGTGGGGTCGACGGCCGTAGCCCTGGTGGGAATCCTCTACTTCCGACGTCACCGCGTGGATGAGATCGCCGACTCGATGGACGGGCATAACAGGGCCTGAGCCTCTCCCGACCGATGGACATCTGCCGGATCAGCCGAAAGGAGGAGTTTCTCGCGGCCTTCGCGGCCGTGACACGGACGGAGCAGGAGGCTCTCCTGGCTGCGACGGCTGCCGACCGACCGGTCCCGATGGCGGTCGCGACCGTCCTCGCACTCGCCGTGCCCGCTGTCTGTATCGCGGTCCTGCCGGGTGGGCCCTATCTCTGGGTCGCTGCGGCCCTCCTCCTCTCGATCGTCTACCCGGTCGTCTTCTGGCTCCCTCTGTTCCGACATGACCATCGAACCAAAGGGACACATGGGTATCTCCGGACGCTCGGGACACTCGGCCTTCTCGACTCGGGCCGGAAACTCGGCTACCTCGCCGCGAACGCGTTCGTGATCAACGCCCGCGCCGTCGCCCCCGCATTCGCCTGGTTCGCGGCTGTCAACCTCGTGGTCGCAATCGGCTGGATCGAGGACGGCCCGCCCTCGCGAGGGCTCGGGATCGTAATCGCGGTCCAGTCTGTTCTGGCCCTCGGATACGGTCTCGCCGTCTGGCGCATGACCCCCGGGGTCGGCCGCCTTCGCGAGCGGACGGCCGCCGTCCGTTCCCTCTTCGCGGCGCATCGCGCGATCGGCTGGACCCTGCTCGTCCTGCTGACCGTGCCGGTCGCCCTCGGGGCCGTGCTGCTTATCCCGGTTCTGACCATCCCCGAACCGCCCGTTCTCGAGGTGCTGGCTGGAGGGCATGTCGGCCCGGCGGGGCAGACTCTCGTCCTCCTCCTCCTCCTCTCCGGGCTGTACGCGGTCACGCGCACGGTCCACGGCAGGGAGAGCCGCCGCCTCGCCCGGCAGGTCGCGGGCGCAATCATTCGGTATATCGACGGAGACCTCGGCCCCCGCCTCGAGAGCGGGGCCGGCCGGGACTGCGAGGAGTACCGGAGCCTTGCGACGGGCCTCCTCGAGGCGCGGGTCTATCGGTTCGTCCGCACCGCCGTCTTCGGCCGGCTGCCGGTCTACATCCTCTCCCCGGACCTCTCGCTCGTATCCGACAAAGAGACCCTCTCCGCGCTCCGTGGCCATCTGAACCTCGAGCCGGCCGGTTGAGGCGCCGAACGAGGAGCGGGGCGCCACGGTGTTTCGGCCGAAGATTGTATCCGTTCGCGGTCGGACTATACCAATGACGCATGAAACGGTGGACGATCGATACCGTCGTGGTCGGCGCGGCGCTCTGGCTCGCGGGTTACCTCGTCTCGCTGGCGCTCTTCTTCACGCCCTTCGCGAGCGTCATGGGCTGGATCATCAGCGCGGTCTTCACCCCGGTCACGATCGCGGTCGCGTGGTGGCGGTTCAGGGGGCGAGACCTCTCCCTCCGGTACTGTGCCGGGGTAGGGGCCGTTTGGGCAGCGATCGCGATCGTCCTCGACTATCTCTTCATCGTGCGGCTCTTCAGGGCGAGTTACTACGCTCCCGACGTCTTCCTCTACTATCTTCTGACCTTCCTGATCCCGATCGGCGTCGGCCTGTACCTCCGGCGGAGCCGCTCGGGAAAAGAGCAGCCGGCTTCGTATCCGTGACCGGGTGCCGGGCGGCCCTCCGACGCGTATCCGAACGGAGGGACGCGGGCCTGGACAGATTCGGGAGATCCGGGGCGTGAATGCACCTCCTCCCCGTGATTCGGGTCGCCTGCACGATCACCACGCCATCTTTCCGGGAAGTCGCGCGAATGGACGAGGCGGGGTTGATCGAGAGCCGTGCCCGGCATCCCCCGGACACGACGAAGAAGGACCTCCCGCCTGCCCCGGGCGCTGCCATCGCTGCGATCTTAAGGCCGCCCGCGGGGGCGAACCGTCGACGACGGTTTACGCTCAGGAGATATGCCATCGATTCCGCCGTGAGATCGTGATCGATGCTATCAGTCGTATGACGCGGTCGGTTCGGGCTTTTCGAAAGGAGAGTCCGGAAAAGAGCCAGGGCCCGGAGTCGAACCGGGTTACGCTGATCTGCAGTCAGCCGCGTTGCCATTCCGCCACCCTGGCAGGTGGTTTCACGATCGTGAAACCATACTGTCATCTCTCCTTCTCGGCAGTAAATACTGCATACATCGGCAAGTATTGCCGCGATCACAAGCGGCATGGAACCCGACCGTCACGTGGACTGGAATGGGATGCAGACGATTCATCGGGAAGGGTCCCTCACTCAAAAACTCCGGCGAATCTTCGTTCCGGTCTGCACGTGTTCCGTGCGTGCTCCCCTGGATCCCCCAGCTCCTCCGAGTCTCGACGGCGAGACGCTCGAGAAGGCGGTACCGGCACCGAACGTCGGGATCTCGCGGATCTCTATCAATATTCCCTCCACCGGGAGACTGATCGATCCTTCCTGGAGACGACAACGAAGACCCCCCAGACAATGATGATGGCAAGCGGGTACCAGACGGCCACACCGATGAACAGGAAGACCAATACCGTGAGCAGGAGCGAAACGGCGCTCAGAAGAAACCCCCAGGTGCTATCCTTCAACAACACCACCCCGGCGGCGGATCCGCCGATATATGTCAGGAGGAATGTCCCGCTCGGGACTTGGATCAGCGAAGAGAGGGAAACGATCCGGGTGCTGAACACGAAGAGAAGTACTGTGAAACATACCGCAAGGAACAACAGGCCGCCCGCGGGGGTCATGTACCGTTTCGAAGAATACGACAACACCCTCGGGGCGAAGCCGTTTGAAGCCAGGAAACGCGTCAGTCGGGCTGCCGCTCCTATATACGCAATCGCCGGGGCCATGCAGATGAAGAGAGCCGCGCCACCGGCAATGAACGCACCCGTTTCGCCGAACGATGCTCCGATCATCCGAACCAATGAGATGTCCGAGACGGCTGGCCCGTAACTGTGCGTGCCGACCACGACGAAGGCCGTCAGGATGTAGAGGGCACTTACGATCCCCGCCGCGATGATAGTTCCGTGGACGGCGTCCCTTTGCGGGTTTTCGAACTCGTCGGCCAGGTGCGAGACCGCCTCCCATCCGATAAAACACCAGAAGATCACGGTCGAGGCGTGGCCGACGCTCACCCAACCGTACGGAGTAAAAGGTACAAAGTTCGTCGGTGCGATCGCTGCGAGGCTCCCAGCGACGGTCGCGACAAGGACGGTGATCGTCGTCAGGACGACGGCTACCTGTACCTGGCCGGTGATCTTCACCCCACGATAGTTGACGAGAAGGCCGATTGCGAGGATGATGATCCCGATCAGGAGCCGGAACGAATCGCCAAGCCCGGTCGTTGCGCAGAGGTAACCTGCCCCCGTAAGGGCGAGAACCGGGGCCCCCACAACGACGGATAGAAGGAAGAACCAACCGATGAGCGATCCGAGAAGGGGGTTGAAGGCCCTCGTCACGAATGAGGACACCCCCCCGGCGTCGGGGAATCGGGACGAGAGCAGACCCATTGTCAGGGCCATCGGTATTACGAGCACCGCCATCAGCGCCCACGCGACGAGCGAAGCCGGTCCGGCGAGATCGGCGGCAAGACCGGGGAGTACCAGGATGCCCGAACCAAGAACCGCGCCCGTATAGAGGGCGACAACATGCCGGAGCCTGAGCGGCTTACCGGAACGCGTCATGATCGGCCCGATCCACAACTACGACCGGAATCAGGATCATCTCGTGCAATCCCTTCTGCTTTCCGGTGTACCCCGAATAGCCTCTTTTTCAGAGTCGAGCGGAAGGCGAAAGACGTCACGACCTACGCCGGGAAGTCCAGATCGGAGGAGTACCCGGCACCGGCCGCTCCGAATCATGGGTCAGTGCCCGCCGCCTCCCGTTCGACTGCGACCTCGAACTCCCGCACGAGCTCCAGCTTCGCCTTCGTGGTCGGCATCGAGGGGACGGCCCGGCATCCGGCTGCCGCCGTTATCGATGTCTGGAATGTCCCGATGCGACGCGCGATCGCGATGATCTCCTCCTTGTCATAGCCGATCAGCGGCCGGTAGACCGGGAGCGGCGCCGCATCGTCGAGGACCCGGAGGTTATCGAGGGTCTGGCTCGCGACCTGACCGAGGGCCTCGCCGGTCACGATTCCGAGGGCACCATGCTCGGCCGCGTATGCCCCGGCCAGACGGTACATCCGCCGCTTGCAGAGCACGCAGGTATACCGCTCCTGACTGGCACCACGGAGCACCTCCTTCGCCCGCAGGAGATAGCCGTCCTGGAGGACATGGAGGGCAATGTCGGGCTGGTACGGGCGAAGTCGTTCGACCACGGCCTCTGCCCGGGCGACGACGGACTCGTCGAGGAACCCGTCGAGCGCGACCATCAGCGGGAGGACCCGGCAGCCGCGCTTCATCATCATGTACGCCGCCACAGGCGAGTCGATCCCGCCCGAGACGAGGGCGACGAGGGTCCCCTGTGTCCCCGGTGGGAGGCCGCCCGGGCCGGGGAAGACCTCGTGGTACAGGTAGCACCGCTCGTCCCGGATCTCGACATGGAGCGTGACATCGGGGTTCGTGAGGTCGACCGGAAGCCCGGGACAGGATGCCCCGATCAGGGCCCCGAGCGATGCGGCCTTCTCCTGGGACGAGAACGCATGGTTACCCACGCGCTTTACCCGCACCGCGAAAGAGGCAACGTCTGCATGAGCGAACTTTCGTTCCCAGTAGGCGAGCACCGCCTCGTCGAGGTCGTCGAGAAAGCACGGGACGACCGGGGAGAAGGAGACCACGCCAAAGATGCGCGAGAGAGCTTCGCGGTCAACCGGTCCGTCGACCCAGAGCCGTCCGCGCCCGCTCCGAACCGCGACTCCGGGCATCCTTTCACGGATCTCATCGGCGAGCACCTGCTCCCACCTCCGCCGCACCGGGTCGGACTTGAGAAAGATCTCGCCGTAGCGAACCAGGTAGCGTTCCATCTCAGCCCACCTCGAGCATTCGTTCCAGGGCCCGGCGAGCTCCGAGGGCGACGGCGGGATCGACCCGGACCACGGGTGTCCGGGTCCGCACGGCATCCTCGACGAGGTCGAGCGTGATCATGCGCATGTCCGCGCAGGACATCAGGGCTGAGGCCGGGACGAGGATCTTGTTCGGCGCCAGCTTCCGCATCCTGTAGAGGATCGAGACCTCGGTCCCGACGATCACGGTCGTGGCGTCGGTCTCCCGCACTCGTCGGATCATGGCCGAGGTCGAACCGATAAAATCCGCGAGGGCCTGGACGGCCGGCGTCGTCTCGGGGTGGACCATCACCTCGGCGTCGGGATGGGTGCGGATCTGCTCCTCGACGTCGCGGACCGAGAGGGCCTGGTGCGTCGGGCAGCAGCCGAGTGCCGGCACGGGTATCACCTCGATGCCGGTTCTGGCCGCGACGTACGCGGCGAGGTTCCGGTCGGGGGCGAAGATCACCCGCGGCGCCTCGAGGCTCTCGACCACGCGGACCGCGTTCGCCGAGGTGCAGCAGATATCCGAGGCGGCCTTGACCGCGGCCGACGAGTTGACGTAGGTGACGACCGGCACGCCGGGATACCGGGCGCGGGCGCTCTCGATCTCCGCGACGGTCAACCGGGAGGCCATCGCGCACTGCGAGAGGGGCTCGGGGTGGATCACGGTCTTGTCCGGGTTCAGGATCGCGGCCGTCTCGGCCAT
>JBDKUZ010000184.1:0-32784 GCA_039679395.1 Methanospirillum sp.
GCGAGATCTACCAGGCGCAGATCGTCCGGAACTTCTTCGAGATCATCACGGGCACGGACCGGAACATCACCCGGATCTCGATGTGCGTGATCGCCGTCGCCAAGCTCCGGAACGAGGCCCCGGAGCGGCTCACCTTTCTTCTCGACCAGGTCAGGAAGTCCCGGCAGAACCGGGAGCTCTCCATCGATATCCTGGACTATATGTGCGATGTCGCGTACGCGCTCGACGCGAACGCAGTCCAGACCGCGTTCGGCGTGCGCGAGCTCGCCTCGATCAGCCAGGAGTTCAACGGGATCAGCCTGGACTCGCTTTAGGCCGGGTCACTCGGCCTGCGGACACGCCCGGTCGTCGGACGAAGACCGGCGGGTCGAGTGCTGGAGCCAGAGTCCGAGCGCGAGGCACCCGCAGGCTGCGAGCGTGAGTGCGACGAAGTACTGGAGCCCGGCCTCGGCCAGGATCGGAAACTCGGGCGCCCTGTTGATCGCGAGTACGTAGATCGCGGCGCCGTAGACGAAGAGGCCGGCCGCAAGCGTCACGAACGGCAGGAGAAGCACCCGAGAGAGCTCGCCGCGCTCGCCCAGCCAGACGTCGACGAGCCGGCCCCCCGAGGAGACGAGGCCGGCCGAGACCCACCATGGGACGGCGCCGTACGCGAACGCGAGGACCATGAAGAGTCCGCTCGACTGGTCGCCGCCCATGTAGTGGACGACCATCGTGGTAATGCCCGTGATCGCGCCGATGATCAGGAGCAGGACGGCCGCGAGGTTCGTGACCAGCGTGAACCGGCCGTGCGAGAGCGAGCTCGACAGCGCCCGATACGACGAACCGAAGATGTCGTCGTACCCGAGCCCGCGAAAGAGGAGGTAGACCCCGATCACGCCGACCACCACGATCATCGCGACCCCGGGATACCCGAGCAGGTACGCGATGGCGAAGAGCAGCATGGCGAGCCCTACCGGGACGAGGAGCGGGCGCGAGATCTTGGGATCGTCGAGGAGTTTCTTGAGGATGTAGTAGGTCCCTTCGAGGTTCACCATCTGGGTCACGACGACCCGGCGCACGGACGAGACCGCGATCCTCGACTGGATGATCGGCAGAACGAAGTCGTCCTCGGCTCCGTCCGTGACCAGAATGCACTCGGTCGCGCCCGTCCGGGCGATCACGCGCTCGAGGTCGCGGGCGATCTTGCGGTCCCCCTCGATCATGTGCAGGTGGTCCCCCGCCACGATCGCGACCTCGACCTCCTCGCAGTTCGCGACGAGCCCGTCGGCGACCTTGACCGCCTGGAAGATCGCGTTGACGTCGGAGTCCTCGGGATCGACGAGGGCGAGCGCGTTGGCGGCCGCGATGCAGGCCTCGCGTCCGACCACGGGGCCTTCGAGACCAGCCTTGTACCCGAGGTCGTCATCCCGGTCCACCGAGAGCACGAGGGTACGCCGCTCCGCCATCACAAGGAGTGTTGTATGGGATCTATTAAAGGGTTGCTGGCACTAGGAAATGGAAAAAAACGGGAAAATCAGACCATTTTCGACCGCTGGAGCAGGAGCAGGTCGTCGGTCGTGAGCTTCTCCCCGCTCCGGAACGAGGTGAAGATCCGCTCGGCTTCCTGTCGGACCGCCTTCTGCTCCTTGGTAACCTTGGTCGACCGGGTCTTCTTCCTGAGACCGCCAATCACCTTGTCGTAGTCGCGGAGCTCCTTCTGGCACGCGAGGAAGGACTTGTGCTCGGCATCCGCGGCCTCCTGAGCCTCGACGAACTGCTTGTGCGCATCGTCGGCGGCCTCGCGGGACTTGTCGGCGCTCCGGTAGTTCTCGACCATCAGGTCGTGGTGCCGCTGGGCGAGCTCGGCGAGCTCGGTGACGCGAGCGTGGACCTCGGAGGCCTGCCGGCGCAGATCGCGGGCGTCGGAGAGCTTGGTCCGCATCTCCTTGTTCTGCTCGAGCTCGGCCTCCTGGTCCCGGATCTCGGCCCGGAGCTGCTTGATCTTCTCGATCAGCTCGCGCTCCTTGTCGACAGAGAAGACCTCGGTCTGCTGCCGGAACTCCATGTGCTCGATCTGTTTCTGGAGTTCCTTGATCCCGCGGTTCTTCAGGGAGCCGTGCTCCTTCTTGAAGGCCTCGATCTCCTCGAAGAGGACGTTCGCCTGTTCGTTTAAGGTGTTGCGCTCCTCTTTCTGGGCCTGAACGTCCTTGTTCGCCTGGTCGCGCAGTTCCTTGTTCTTCTGCGCCTCCTCGACGAACTCGCGGGTCTTTCCGTTCAGTGCGTTGCGCTCGCGGGCGAACTTGCTCGCGGTCGCGTTCAGCTCGTTGCGCCGCTCCTTGTGCTGCTCGGACTCCGCCAGAATTGTCTTTCGCTTATCAATCAGCTCATTCAGCATGCTTTACCCATCCTCGCCCTCTGCGCGACGCATACCCGAGGAAGCGCCGGCCGTACCGGTGAAGAACAGGAGAACAGAACATGGCCAGACCCTTCGCGGGCCGGTATTCATCGAGCTGTGCCTCGTTACGTTCGACCACCGATGCCAGATACAACCGGCGCAACCGACAAGAGGCTTGCGGTCGCGCGCACGCCCGGTCCCAGTCCGGGCCCTCCGGGAGATGTTGTATTATTAAGACGGCACGGGGGGTCTTAACGATTTCGCACGACGACGGATCCACCGGGAATCGAACCCGGGTCCTTGGGTTCGAAGCCCAAGAGGATGTCCTCTACCCTATAGATCCGGCAAATGATTGCGCATCGATGACTATTAAGTGTTCGGAAGCTCCTGATCTTGCTATGATTCTGTCCGGGGACGAGATTGTCCGCCGCCTCCGCACGCTCGAACCGGGCGAACGCCTCACCATCCGGCCGTTTGCCAGGGAGTCGCTCCAGGTCGCGTCCTACGATCTTCGCGCCGGCGAAGAGACGGTGATCCCGCGCGGGGAGTGCCGCCTTGTCCCGTCCATGGAATGGGTCGAGGTCCCGGTCGGGCTCTCCGCGACGCTCCGCTCCCGCTCCTCGCTTGCCCGGCAGGGCGTGCTGCTCGGCGGCGGGTTCGTCGATCCCGGCTTTCGAGGGCAACTGACGCTGGCCCTCTCGAACCTCGGCCCGGAGGAGGTCCGGCTCGCGGCGGGCGATCGCTGCGTTCAGATCGTTTTTTCCGAGGTGATGGCGAACCACCAGCCGTACCGCGGGCGATACCAGGAGAGCCAGGGTGCCGTCGGGGTCAGGAATGATCAGGACCGAGCGTAAGGTCGTCGAGATCCTCCGGATCCTCAAGGAGCACCAGGAACCGGTCGGGGCGAAACGGCTCTCGGAACTGATGGCCGAGCGCGGGTTCGTCCTCTCGGACCGTGCCGTGCAGTACTATCTCCGGTACCTCGACGAGATGGGCTTCACGAATAAGGTCGGCAACCACGGCAGGGTGCTGACCGAACGCGGGCGCAGCGAGACGGACAAGGCACTCGTCGACGATAGGACGGGATTCATCATCTCGAAGCTCGAGCGGCTCGCGTTCCGATCGACGTTCAACCCCCGGACCATGACCGGGGACGTCGCGTACAACCTCTCGATCGTTCCCGAGGAGCGGCTGGACGAGGTCCAGGGCGCGTTCGACGCCGTGATCGGGGCCGGGTGCGGCTTCTTCTCTCACTATCGAATCGTGGACCGCCACCCGCGGGTACCGTCGGGCTCGGTCGGGATCATGACGGTCTGCTCCATCACGATGGACGGCGTCTTCCAGCACCACGGGATCCCGGTCCACGTCGCGTTCGGCGGGACACTCCGGGTCCGCGACGGGACGGCATCGGAGTTCGCGGACCTGATCGGGTACCGCGGGACGACCATCGACCCACTCGCGCTCTTCATTTCCTCGGGCCTGACCTCGATCGGGTCCCTCATCTCGACCGGGACCGGCGTGGGGCTCGCGAACATCCGCCAGGTCCCGCGCCCGGCCGAGGCGCAGGTGAGAGGGCTCATCGGCACCATGCAGGAGGCCGGGTTCATCTTCCCGGTGACGATGGGCCTCGAGGTCTTCAATGCCCCGCCCGATCCGTTCCGCCTCTCGATCGTCGCGTTCTCGGGGATGAACATGGCGGGGTATTGCCGCGAGCTCGGGATCCCGCTCACGACCGAGATCGGAGCGGGAAATATCCCGTACGCCAAGGTCGTCGACGGCGGATAAAAAAGTCAGGCGGCCCTGACAAACTCGACCGTTCGGCTCCCCGCGGCGTCCGAGATGATCAGCCGGTCACCCTGGATCGCATAGGCGGTGGCAACGCCGAGTGCGGCGAGCAGGTCCCGCTCCCGGGCAGCGGCCGCTGAATCGGCGCATGCCCGTTCGGTGACCGCGAGCGGCCCGATGGAGAGCGCGTTGCCGTTCGTCGTGTACGTTCCCGAGACGTCGTTGCACCCGGTGGTGCCCGAGAGCCGGCCGTCCGAGGAGAAGAGCAGCGTTGCGTTCGGGCCTGCAAGGGCGGACCGGGCGGTCGCGTTGTCCGCGAACCCGGCGAGCCGCCACGTGGTGCCGACAAGCGGAGCGCTGACCGTTCCGGGAGCGCGGTCGAAGGTCATGATCCGATTGCCGGACCGGTCGAGAAGGGTCAGAGTGCTTCCCGAGATCGTGTATCCGGCCGTGAGCGGGAAGAGTTCGAAGACCCGCTGCTCCTGGTCCATGAGACCGGTCGGGACCGGGCAGGCCATCAGGGTCGAGACGGTCGGTCCGATCGAGAGCCGGTCCCCGCTGACCGTGTAGTTCGCCGTGAAGTGGTTGCAGCCGGCCGTGCCCGTGACCGAGCCGTCGCGGGAGAAGGTCACGAGCGGGACCGAGCCCGCGACAGCCCGGACGGTCTCGCCGTTCGCGCCGAGGAACGAGGTGAGCTGCCAGGTGCCGACCAGAGACGACTCCGCGGCCGGAACGGTCGCGGTGGCGGTCGTGTTGTTGGCGCCCGGCTGAGTCGTGCACCCCGCCGCGAGCAGGGCGAGCGCGACCGCCGCCGCCAGAACCGCATACCCCACCAGTCCCTTCATGGAGGGCATTCCCGCCGTTCATCAGTAAATATGCTCCGGTCGCATTGTCGGGCGGGAAACGGCTCGGGGGATACGTATCGGGCGACTATTCGAACCAGTCCTGGTACGCGACCTGCCGGCGGAGGTCGTCGTCCTCGGTGGGGCGGTCCGGATCGAGGAGAGTCCGGATGAACGCGCGGGTCACCCCGAGGCGCTCGAGGACCGCGATCACCGCGGGCGGCGCGGCGCCCGACGCGGCGAGGGCGAGGAGCGCCGCGGCTCGCCCCCGCGATCCCTGCCCTGCCGGCGACCCCGGCGCAGCCGGAGTCCAGTGCACGCCGCCGTCCGCTGCGAACCAGACGCGATCCCGTGAAAGCATGGGAGCGAGGAGGTCCCAGAGGGTGACCCGGGCAAGGACGCCGTCGACGCCCATGTCGCGGATCTCCTCCGGCGAGGCGAGGGCGGCCTCGAGGACGAGTCCTCCCAGCGCTCGACGGAGGGCGCCGGGGACGGGGCCGAAGCTCGCCCCGGCCCGCCGCTCGGTCGCGTCGAGGAGGTCGGCCAGATCGGCAGCGGTGATCGCGAGGTCGCCGTCGGCCACGAGGAGACAGAGGACCGCGACGTCCTCGGCGTCGATCCCGGAAACCATGGTCACGCACACCCCCGGATACGTCCGGACCGCATCGGGGAGTGGTGTCGGTCCCCGACGATAAGCGTTCCGCCCGCCTATCGCACGACCCGGTACCCCGCCCGTCCAAGGGCATCGGTAAGGATGGCATCCCAGGCCAGATCGTCGACGGCCCGCGCGAGCGCGGCCCTGTGCGGTGCGAGCGCGGCCTCGAGCGACGGGTCGTCGACCGCGACGTGGCGCGAGCCCATGACCCGCGCGGCCCGTCGGCCGGCCGGGTCGAGGACGAGGAGACGCCAGCAGCCGTACTCGGCGCAGACGGCCGGCCAGGTCTCGTGAACCGGGCAGACGCCGCGGCCGTCGGCGTCGCGGCGGAAGAGCGGGCAGGCGCCGGGGACCGGGGGCGCGGAGAGCTGGTCGCTCTTGTCCGGATCGACCGCGACGGAGGTCCGCTCGCCCGTGTAGCGGTTGACGACGACGCACCGCCCGGTGGCCGGATCGCCCTCGAGCGCATGGACGGCACCCATGGCCGAGCAGCACTCGCCGCAGCGGAGACAGTAGAAGGACATAGGGACGGAAACCTGATTGCAGAATGTGTTCTGTGCCATCCTTTATCTTCCTCGCCTGGTGGAAAGGGAGGCCCCGTACTCATCACATCCCGTTCGCACCCGATATCGACTCAGCGAAGTACTGCCGATGAACCGATACGCCGCCATGCCCATGGGTGCCATGGCACCCGGAGCGCCCGCGCGGGGGGACGACCGTACCCCGGGAGTGACGCGCCCGTCACGACCGAAGATCGCCGTCGCCGTCAGTCGGGACGTTGAACCCGGTACGGCCAGAGGAAAGGGCGTTCAGGAGGCCGTTCGTCAATCGATGTCCATCGGCGCGAGGGCGCCCGACGTGTGGCCTGGGACGAGGTACGGTCGAAGGCCCTCCCCCGATGCATCGTCCGCGTCGTGAAAACCCGTACGGGTCGGTGCCAGCCGGGAAGGATACCGATTATGAAAAAGACCTGAAAAAAAGATTACCTGATGACCTCGTACCAGCCCGAACAGACCAGGTAGGTCCTCCCGTTCTGGAAGTCGAGGTTCAGGACCGTGTCCTCCCAGCCGCCGGGGTGCGAGGCCGGTCCGAAGTTATAGATATGGACGCCCCAGTTCGTGTACGGCCACCAGGGCGGATTGACTATATTCTGACCGTCTACGGTAAACTGGAAGCCGGTGTTCGCCTGCGGCATCAGATAGTGGATATTCGAGACGAACTGGTCGACCCCGCCTCCCCCGTATGCACCCGTCGGGGCGAACCATATGTTATCGATCCTGCCGGAGCCGCGGAGCTGGCCGTTGACGTAGAGCCTCGCGTTGAAGCTGAAGGTCGAGACCTGCTGGTGGATCATGTAAATATTGCCCGAGGTCTGGTCGCCGTTGATCTCGAGCCGAACCGTCGAACCGGACGGAACATCGATCCGCTGACCTCCGATCGTCACGTAGTCCCAGGGTCCGTGGTTGCGGAACTGAATATAGTAGCCGTCGCGCATGACCGCGGAGTTCTGGGGGTTGTTCAGGACCATGTAGTTGCCGTACCCGGCGATCGGGCCGTCGTGGTTGCCGAAGTCGAGGCCGGTGACGTGTGTCTGAGTATTCGAGACCGTGACGAGGTACGTGCCCTCGGTCGCCGTGGGCGCGGTCTGGTACCAGTTCGACTGCTGGCTTTCAGCCACGCGATAATTCCCGTTTGCCATTCCGGTAAACCGGTAGACACCCTCGGCGTCGGTGGTGGTCGAGGTGACAAGGGTCCAGGTGCTGCCGCTCTTGCGGTAGAGCTGGACCGTCCAGCCGGAGAGATACGGCTCGCCGGTGTCGTACTGGTGGTTCGCGTTCTGATCCGAGTACTTGCGGCCCGTGATCATGCCGATCTGGTGATTGCCGAAGTCGCGCTTGGTATCCGGGCCGTTGACCTTGCCCTTGTTGATCACGAAGTTCTGCCAGCCGCCCGAGTCGGTCGGATACGTCCGCTCCCAGCCCGGCTGTTCGACTTCGTAGGTCCGGTAATGACCATCCTGCAGGTTGTCGAAGGCGTAGTTGCCGTTCGCATCGGTCACGGTCCGGCCGACCTCGATCCAGTCGGAACCGTTGTCCTCCTGGCGCTCGAGGTAGATCGTCCAGCCGGGGAGCCCCTCGTCACCCTTGTCCTTCTTGTGGTCCGCATCATGGTCGTTATACTTCATCCCGGTGATTCCGCCCGTCGGGGTGGGGGTGGACGTTGCGGTTGGTGTCGGAGTGGGGGTAGCGGTCGGGGTGGGCGTTGCGAGCTGGTGGTTGCCGAAGTTCTGGTCCTCCATTGACGGATGGCCGTGATTCAGGTTGAAGTTGTGGAAGCCACCCGCGTCCGTCGGGTACGTCTGCTCCCACCCGTCCTGCTGGACCTCGTAGACCCGGTAGTGCCCCTCCGAGAGCCCGCCGATAGTGTAGAAGCCGTCCGCATCGGTGGTTGCCCGCCCGGCCTCACTCCAGCTCGAACCGTCACCCTGAACCTCCGCATAGATCGTCCAGCCGGCGAGCGGCGGCTCGCCATCGTCCCATTTGTGGTCGCCGTCGAGGTCGTTCCACTTGAACCCGCTGATGAAACCGCTGCCGGGCGAGATCGTCGGGGTGGGCGTGGGGGTGGCTGTCGGTGTCGACGTCAGAGTGACTGTTGGCGTCGGCGTCGGAGCACCGGTCTCGGCGCGAACATCTTCGATAGGTACGCGGCGCAGCATCGTTTCACCGCCGCTGCCGTCCTTGAACGCGAGGACGACGTATCCCACACTCTTAAGTGGGTCACGACCGATCGGCAGGGCCCCGCCGGACGACCAGGTGACACTCGTTTCGGTCTCGGTGGCTTCGGAGTACGTACCATCCGTGTAGTAAACGTAGACGCCGTACTCGTCCGGTACGAGGGTGTCGCCGCCGTTATGGTGCAAAGTCAGCGTGTCCGTGCCATCCAGCGAGACACCGAAACTCACGTGCGGCACCGCCTTCGGTATCGGTTGCCCGAACACGAAGGCCGCCACGACGGCACCGCCGATCACGACGAGGCCGACCAGCAGGACGGCTCCAATTACCTCGGAGGCGCCAGAATCCCTGCTCTTTTCCATATCATTCTCTCATTCGATCAGAGTCGGCACATCCACCGAGCTCGTGCTGAAGTCGACGACGAGCGGATCGAGCGCGACGTCGTTCGTCGCCCTGTCGGCGGAGGGGCCGGGGATGGTGATCCTCGCATCCGTCCCCACCCTGGTGGAGGCGAAATCGACACCAATTCTGGCACCGCCGGTGTTCGCATCCGTCCACGCTCGAGCAGTCTCAATACCCGCTGCGTGAAAGGTCGGGGTCACCTCGGAGCGATCGGCGGGTTCCGTCATCCCGCGATCCAGATCCATATGACCCGTGGTACAGTTACCTGTTCGAGTATATCATAGTTATGTAAATTGAATTGGATAACCGGAGCAAATTTCTGGCGTCTGAAAATTTTCCGCGTTTGGAGCACGTGACAGGATGGACCTTCTTCTCAGGCCGATCTCCCGGCCACGTCTCATCCGTATGAGAGAATGTTGACGTCATTGCTCCCTGAAGAAGAGAATGATGGGCTCTGAATTTATCAGGTTCACTCGAATTTTGAAAACATGGGCGAGGTGAGAGGTGCCAGTACTGGAGACTCAGAGGTGCATGAAGAGCCAGACCACGTCGGCAAAGTCGACGCGGCCATTGCCGTTGTAGTCGAAGGACACGACCGGCTCGTTCGCCGAGATCCAGCCCATCTGAATGAAGTACAGGACGATATCCGAGAAATCCTTGCGGCCGTTACCGCTCACGTCATCGTACAGGCCATCGGCATTGGTATCGATCGGGATTCCGGCACCACCGGGTACTGCCACGACCCCCGGCGTGGGCTCAGAGACATTTGCGGCGAACTCCTGGACACGGTGATTGTTCGTATCCATGACGTAGACGTTCTTTCCGGTACTATCGACAGCGACACCCATGGGATCCGTGAACTGACCGTCACCGGACCCATAGGTCCCGAACGTTGCGATGTGCCTACCGGTCGAGGTGAACGTCTGGATCCGATGGTTGCCCTTGTCAGCGACATAGACGGTGCCCGAGGTGTCGACGGCGATCCCCCAGGGATAGTCGAATTCGCCATCGCCGGTGCCATTCCTGCCCCACGTCGCGACATGCTCTCCATTCGCAGTGAACGACTGAACCCGGTCGTTGTCCGTATCAGCAACGAAGATGGTGCTGCCCGCAGCGTTAACAGCGATGCCGGAGGGAGAAGCGAATTGCCCATCGCCAGTGCCATTTCTTCCCCACGTCGCGATATGCTCTCCATCCGCGGTAAATACTTGAACCCGGTTGTTGTTCGTATCGGCGACGTATACGGTACTGCCCGCGGGGTTAACGGCGATCCCCCGAGGGTACCAGAATTCACCGTCACCGGTTCCGTTCCCGCCCCACGTCGCGATATGCCCGCCGGTTCCGTTGAACGTCTGGACCCGGTGGTTGAACGTATCGACGACGTATACGGTACTGCCCGCGGGGTTAACGGCGATGCCATGGGGTGAATCGAGCCAGCCATCGTCGGATCCGTACTCTCCCCACGTCGCGATATGCCCGCCGCTCGCATTGAAAGTCTGAACCCGATTATTGAGCGTATCGGCGACGTAGACGGTGCTGCCCGCGGCGTCAACGGCGATACCGATAGGATTGAAGAATTGGCTGTCGTCGGTTCCCACGCCGCCCCAGGACGTGACGAACAGGTAATGGTCCGTGGCCGCAACGGCCGGAGCGCCGCAGCACAGAATGAGAAGGAGACAGACCAGACACACAGATCTCATACACAACCGCCTCTACTGGCACTAAGCTATACCCGACAATAATGATGACGTTCCGGTTCGTCCGTCAGGTCTCATCGCCGCCGCCCGAACCCTCCAGCGGGGCCGTTGCATGGATGATAGGAGGTTGCCGTCGCTCCGGCGCGCACCATCGTCTGCACTCTCCGACGTCTTCCCCGATCCGTCGAACATACCGTTGCGAACCAAGGGAGGAGCATGCACCACGACTTTATCTGTCGGTGATTGCGCGGGGGTTGGGGGGGCGGGGATGAGCGTCCTTGGGGATGGCGATCGTCGTGATATCCCGTGGAGACGGGAGGGACAGCTTGGAATGGCTATCGGGATCGTTCGCCATCATCCCGTATCGTCAAAATGGCGGAGACCATCGGGGCGATGACGGAGAGACGAGTGATGAGGACGGGACCGCAAATCGATTCGCAAAAAGATGGGGAAATCAGTTAGCGAACGTGACGGATAGCGATTGATCGGCGGTCACATCGACGAAAGTCTTCGTATACGGGGAGGTCGGGACCGGGCTAATCGGGACTCCGTTGACACTCACCGCAGCGATTCTTCGACCGGAGTTCGCAGTTATCGTAAACGAGCAGCTCGCGCCGATATCGACAATCTGGGGCGTGCCCGGCGTGATCGTCCCCCAGTTATTATGAGTGCACGTCCACGTGATCCGGTATGTTTTAACGAACGACGCGACGATCGTATGGTTCGCTTTTACGTTCGAGAACGTATAACTGGTGATCGGCCCCTGGTTGACACCGTCGACCGTGACGCTCGTGATGCGGTAGCCCGTGGCCGCTGCGATCGTGAACGTGCGGCTCCCGCCATAGTTGACGGTCTGGACTGTGTTCGGCGTGATCGTACCCATTCCGGGGTTGGCGTTCGTCGGGGTGAGCGTGTACGTATTGATTGCGAACGACGCGACGATCGCGTGACTCGCGTTCACGTTCGTAAACGTATAGGAGGGGATCGCACCCTGGTTGACGCCGTCGACCAAGACAGACACGATGTGATACCCCGTCACCGGCACGATCGTGAACGTGCTGCTCCCACCGTAGTTGACAGTCTGGGGCGTGTTCGGGGTGATCGATCCCATAGTCGGGTTGTTGTTCGTCGGTGTGATCGTGTATGTGTTGATGGCGAACGACGCGACGATCGTGTGGTTCGCATTCACGTTCGTGAACGTATAAGTGGTGATCGCGCCCTTGTTGACGCCGTCGACCGTGACAGCCACGATGTGGTAGCCCGTCACCGGCGCGATCGTGAACGTAGAGCTTCCGCCGTAATCGATCGTCTGAACCGTGTTCGGTGTGATCGATCCCATGGTCGGGTTCGCATTTGTCGGCGTGATAGTGAACGTGTTGATCGCGAACGAAGCGGCGATCGTGTGATTCGCGGTCACGTTCGTGAACGTATAACTTGAAATCGCACCCTGGTTGACACCGTCGACCGTAACTGATGCGATGTGATAGTTCGTCGCCGGGGTTATCGTGAACGAGCGGCTCGCGCCGTAGTTGACGGTCTGAACCGTGTTCGGCGTGATCGATCCCATGGTCGGATTTGCATTCGTCGGCGTGATCGTGAACGTATCGATGGCGAACGACGCGACGATCGCGTGATTCGCGATCACGTTCGTGAACGTATAACTCGAAACCGCACCCTGGTTGACACCATCGACCATTACGGACGTGATGTGATAGCCTGTTGCCGGCGTAATCGTGAAGAGCTGCGACCCGCCCACAGGGACGCTGACCAGGCCGACGGGGGAGATGCTCCCTCCTGTACTCGCGGCGGCATTGATCGCCGGGAGCAGAACGTTGATGTATGCGACCTTCGTGAGCGTTCCGCTACGATAGGAGTTTGCCGCGGTGAGGGTGACCGAGTAGGACCCGACAGTGGGATAGACGTGAACGGGGTTGCGTTCATGCGAGGTCTGACCGTCGCCGAAGTCCCAGGTCCAGTTGATCGGGTTACCGCTTGAAAGATCCGTGAACTGGACCGAGAGCGGGGCCAGACCGGATGTCGAGTTCGCATTGAAGGCGACCACGACCGGGGAGCCGACGCTGATGTAAGAGAGCTTGACCTCGCTGTCGTAGGTGTCGGGATCGAATTTCTCGGCGATCAACCCGACCGTGAAGCTGCCTTCCGTGGTGTACGTGTGTACCGGGTTCCGATCGTGTGAGATTGCACCGTCGCCGAACGACCAGGTCCAATTCGTCGGGTTGCCTGTCGAGTTGTCGTAGAACTGGACGGTGAACGGAGGCTGACCCCCGGTAATATTATCCTTCACGGTGAAGTCCGCGACCACCGGCGCCTCTACGGTGATTGTCCTCCACGTCGTGTCCGTCACATTGTGGGTGCCTGGAGGAATGCCCGGATCCGTCTGGTCGTAACCAATGATTGTGAGGGTGACCGTGTAGTTGCCCGGTACCGTGAAGACGTGATCGGGATGCTGGACATCGCTCGTCGGAGTGCCGTCACCGAAGTCCCAGAGCCAGGTGTCGACGACACCGGTAGAGGTATCGATAAACCTGATCGGGAACGTCGCAACGCCCACGGTGACGTTCGGCATGAAACTGGCCTTCAGCGGCAGTCCTACCGTGATGGTTTTCGTCACGGTGATCGGGTTCGCGAGGTATGGGGACCACGCGGTGAATTTAATCGTGCAATTATTATAGTTGATAATGCCGTCACGGTTCAGGAACGTGAAGTCCTGGCTCCTGCTCGACGCGTGCATGAGGTCGCCGTAAAACGGCCCGACTAGCGTCGTATTACCACTTATGCCATCGGTCGTTTCCCATTGCCAGGCCGTCACGTTGATCGTGGAGGGGGGCACCAGGAAAGCTGTACAGGCGACTGTGAGCTCCCGATTGCCGCTGGAGCGGTTCAGCGTGAAGTCGATGGGGCTGACATCCCCCAACCGTGGCGTCACCACGATGGTGTGCATGGCTGTATCGCGGGCGCCGGTGGTTTCGTTGGAGACGGTGAGCGTCACCGAGTAGGTACCTTCGTACGCATAGGGATGATTGAAGACATAGCTCTGATCGGGGGGCACGTCCGAAGCCGTCGCCTCCAACGTCGTGCCGTCGCCGAAGTTCCATGACCAGTGCGAGATTAGGCCGCTGGAGCGATCCTCGAACCAGCATGGGTCCCCGGCCTGCACGGGCGGCGCACCATTGAACGGGGTGAAATTCGCCGTCAGTGCGTCCGCGGACGACCAGGCCATGGGCATCTGGGTAATCGTCGGCTGCGTGCGGGGGACGTACGGAGCCCCGGATACGGAACCGCCGCCAAGTCCCGGGAGAATGCCGTCCGGGTCCCAGCTCGCGATCACCGAAGAACCCCCATCGGGGGGCTGCCAGATCAGAGTGATCGCGGCATATGGGTTGTCGATCGCGTCTTTAACATACCCGTTCTCGACGGCGGGTCTGTCAGTAATATCGAGCCAGTCGGCAGCGGGCAGCAAAGGATCGGATGACCCGTCGGCATTCGTCCTCAGCACGAACAGCGATTCCAGAGCGAGCGGATCTCCCCCATTGTGGGCGAACCGGAGCGACGTCTCCGAGGAGTTCTTGATCTCGATCGAAGCAGCGGGAACCTTCACGGGCGCCGGCGACGAGAGGGTCGTAGCCGAGATGATGCCGGCCGTGATCGCGAAGATCCCGATCAGTATGACGACGCCGAGGATCTCGGCATTGGCGTTCTCATTTCGCTGGGTTCGGCCAGTCATGCGTCGAAAGATGGAATGGTTTAGAGGAACACGTAGTCGCCCTCGACGAGCAGGCTGTTTTGGCCCGGTTCGAGCCAGATGAACATGATGTTATTGCCCTCGTGTTCGGAGTTGTCATGGACGATGTGCAGATTGTCAAACTCGAGCGGCGTCCCGTCGTCCGGGGGGCTCGTGATCCGGGGCCTTCCGTCAAGACGCAGCATTGTCGTCGAGTTGTAGGGCGGCTGCCGGTACGTCAGGGTAGATTCAGTAGTGGATTTGTTTTTGTTGAGGTTCGTGATGCGGATGTCGGTGATCATGCCCGAGGCGCCCGTCACGTTCGTCCAGACACCATTGATTTGTTTCTGCATCGTGACGTTAAACGAGAACTCGATCAGTTCGGTTGGGCCTTTCGTGATGGTGAGCCGTCCGCGGTCTTGGTCGCCGTTGAGGACGAACCGGACCTCCTCATTGTTCCCGAACGTGAACTCGGTTGTCCCGAACGTCACGTGGTCACCACCTTTCGTATCGACCTGCAGATAGGTCCCCCCGACAAGGTATCCGCTCGTGTTCGTTCCGGTCTCCTCCTCCTTTTCCAGGCGCATCACGCTGCCTCCGAGTGGCAACGGGACGATGCGCATATTTCCGAAGTCCCTCGTCGCGCCGGGAGGTACGTTCTCATAAGATCCGGTGCTCGGAGTCCAGGGCCTCCATTCGGACAGGTTCATCGTCTCCCTGAGCGTGTAACTGGCCGGGAAGCCCGAGACCACGAACTCGTAATAGCCGTTTGGATCCGTGCGCGTTGTGTTGGTCTGACCTGCCTGCATTGTATCGGGGATCTCGCCGCTTGTCAGCGTCAGGTCGATCTGAATATTGGGGACCGGCCCGATCAGCCAGCCCGTCGTGTTGTAGTACCCCCACTTGTATCCGGAGATTTTCTTGTTCGGAACGACCTTCCAGTTGCTGAAGTCCTGACCTGTCGCAGGGGGTTGCACATTCTCGATGACGCCCGAGAGCGGGTTGTACGGGTTCCAGTCAGCTCTGTCGACCTCTTCGGTGAGGCGATAAGTCGGCAGCACCGCAGGTACCTCGAAGTCCCACCACCCCGGCACCTCGAACTCATAGTACCCTGTGTCGTTCGTCGTCGTGGTCTTGCCCTGCGCCGGGAATCCGGGCGCGTCGCCACTCATCAGCGTCAGGTTGATGACGATCCCCGGGAGCGGGCCGATCCGATCGCCCTTCCAGGTCACATTGTACTTGTGGCCAGAGATCTTTATCGATGGCGGTGGCAGGCGCTCGTTCGAGAAGTTCTTCACAGCACTGGTCTGGTGGTGATTGAGCGGGATTGATGTGTAATTCCCGGTGCTCGGGCTGTACGGCTTCCAGACGGTCCGGTTGGGCTCCTCTGCGAGACTGTACATGGCTTCGTGCGCCGGAAGATCGGGGAAGATATAGTAGCCGTTGCCATCGGTGGTGGCGACCCTCCCCTCCACGGGGAAGTCGAAGTCGCCCTGCGTCTTGGTTAGCCGGATCGGGATCCCGTTAAGCGGACCGATCGGCTGACCGGTCGAGGTGACGTTCCACTTATATCCCGAGATCGTCCAGGGGCCTGGGGGGGCGACCGTCGTCACCGGGGTCTGATCCGAGAAGCCTACCTTCCGCAGGACTGTCTCTCCTCCGCTGCTGTCGCGATAAGTCAGCACAATCGCTCCCACCGGACCAGGGATCCCCTCAATCTCGAGTGGCGCTTCGAACGACCACGGCTTCTCCTGCTGGGACGCCGTGATGTTGGGGGTCTTGTCAACACCGTCGACGATGACACGGTACTGGTCCCATTCAAGCGAGTCCCCGCCTGTGTGATACAGAGTCAGGACCTCGGCCGAACTGTTCAATGAGGCGCTGAAGCTCACGTGCGGCACCTCCTTCGGCGTCGGCTGCCCGAACACGAAGGCCGCGGCAATGGCCCCGCCGATCACAACGAGGCTGACCAGCAGTACGGCGCCGATCACCTCGGAGGCGCCGGATTCCCTTCTCTTCATTTCATCCATTCCCATCTCCCCTATTCGATCATGGTCGGTACGTTCGCCATCCGCATGCTGTAGTTCGCAACAACTGCCTCGAACTGAACGTCCCGTACAACCTGATCGTCAGGCAAATACCCGACGATATCGATCGAGGTTGTGGCCCCATTGTCCGCTGGGGGGGTAATCTTGTAATAACTTGGGTTGAGGTTGTTCCGGGCAGCGGCTCCAGTGAAGACCCTGTACCACGCCATCGCCGATTCGTGACTGGCCCCCTGAAACGTCAAGGTGACGTTCGAATATTCGGTCGTTGGCGGTTTTGCGTCAAGTTCCAAGGCGCGCGGGTTCGCCGAGAGGTTTGTCTCGACACGGATTGGGGACATCGCGCCGAATCCGCTCGTCGGCGCCTCCACGTTCACCACAACGAGCCCGACCTTTGTCTGGTAAGGCGTGCCCCCCTCCGGCGGGTAGATGGAGAGCGGCGGAGCCGACACCACGGTCATCCGCTCGGGCTCTGTCCCCCCAAGGTCCCACTGCCGGAGGAAGACGCCGCCGAGCTGGTAGGAGTACTCCTGCTGGAGCCAGTAGTTGTTGTGCGAGGTGTAGACGAGGGCCGGAGCGGGGTACGTCACGGTTACAGGAGGAGCGGGGTCGGAGTTACCCCTCCATCCCGTGATGGTGAGAGTGTCGTCCGTTCGAATCGAGACCTCCGCCGATGCCGGGATCGGTGCGAGGACAGGCATGTACCGCCTGACGAACCCCTTCTCCTGGAGTACACCCGTGTTGAGGACGGAGCGAAGGGTGACCTGTCCGACGGAAGTGCTGTACAGCGCCCGCCGTTCCTCGTCGGCCGCTGCGACGGCGGACGCGGAGGAGCCTGTCGCATTCGGGACGAGTGGGCTGTTCAGCCAGAGCTGGTCCACGCCGGTCTTGTAATCGACAAACCAGGACCGCACGCCGTCCATCACATTGATCTCTCCCTCTCGCCCCTGGACGGGGACCGCATACGTCATGTACAGCGAGAGCCCGGCCATCACGACCGCGAGGATGATCACGAAGCCCACGACCTCCGAGATCCCATCCTCCCCGCGATCCCGTTCCATATTGTTCTGGTGTAGGATTACCGGTTCAAGTATATTATAATTCCGAAATACGGATAACGCACTGCAGGATTTTCCACGGGATTTGGGAAGAGGAAAATAGGATTGCCATATACGTTGGCATTGCCCTTGCAATCCTCCGTCATCCGTACGAGAGGTCGTAGGTGTTACCGGCTCCCGCGCGGTTGATGATCGGCATCGTATTGCCGATGGCCGTAATGGAGAACTCGGAGTCGGTGACCGGCTGCTGGTACGCGGGCTCGTCCTTATACCATCCTAGCATGTTCTGATACCCGCGGTCTCCGCCGGTGTCGGTTTGCTCGAAGCCGTACACCTTGATGCCCTTCGAGAACGAGAGCCAGAGGCCCCAGCGGAGGTTACGGAAGGACTTGCAGCCGGTCAGAGTGATGTCGGAGCTCGCCTTACAGACCTTCCATCCATAGGTGCTCCCCTTATGGGCAAGGGTCCCATCGTCGGCAAGGATCCCATCATCCTGCCCATCATGACAATTTTCGAAGTCGCAGTCGGCTCCGCCATGGACGTAGTATCCCGCATTACGGTTATTCCAGGAGAAACAGTCGAAAAGGTGCGTATCTCGGGATAGGTAGTAGCCCGACATGAAAAAGTGGCCATCGTACGTGTTCCGTTGGCCATTATCCGTGCTGAGGCAGTCCCGGAAGACGATGTTTTTCGACACAGTCCGATCCGCAATGATATTGCCCTTCTCGTCATAACGTCCTCCGGGTTCGAGATGGAAACCGGACTCCCAATTGTCCTGCGCCACGCAGCCGATCACCTCGCAGTTGACTAAATCCTGCCACTCGTGGAGATCGAAACCGGTGATCCACTCCGAACGTGACTCGTTATCCGCCGTCACTGAGTCTGGGACACCGGGATCGCCGGCGACACCGAAACCACAGAGAGTAGCCCTGCACTGGACGAAGCGGATGTTCGTCGTAGCGCGAGGAGTGCCGTCCCATTCTTGGTCCATGTGGAACCCGTGTGTGTGACACTTGAACGCCGTGCACCGATAGAATTCTACATCGTCGACAGTGTCTTGCGGAGGGCAGACCAAGATGGATAACATCCCACGCTCCGAAGCTTTGTGCCAGACTCCGTCAAGGCCGACGCTCGTTGCATAGATATCACGGAGCCGGGCATGACTCCTTTCGACGCGAATGAATGCGTCCCCCCGTAGTGTGAATCCTCCAAGGTTCGTGTATTCAGCCTTCACCACGATTGGAACTGACTTCGTCTGAGTCTCGATCACGGTCTCTAGCCCGGTCCCTCCGTCGAGGGAGCCCTGCCCGATGAGGGTTGTATGATCGGCCAACGTGATCCCACCCGAGCAGTGGAAGTGGCCATCGAGGAGTTCGACAACCCCGCCCTGCGCTATCGAGATCGCCTGGTCAATCTCGCTCTCATCAGCGGTCCCGTCGCAGATGAAGAGCGGGGGGGTGGACGGAGTGATTGTCGAATCGCTGGCGGCAACGTAAACATGCTTGGCATTGAGCGGAGCAAAGAACGGTTGCGGGTCCGGGCCAGGAGGCCATGCATAGGTCCAGCAGGTGAAGTCGCGGGGCTGGTTGAACCCTGGCGGGAGGTTGATCGTCTCGATGGGATCCCTGGACGGGAAGACATAGAAACCATACGGCGACTTGACTGAGCGCATCAGCGTCTGGCCGGAGCCGCCATTGTAAACGAGGGAGACCGAGATGTCCTTCGCTTTGTCAGCTTCGTTTACGGAGATGGGGATCGGCAGATCCCCGAATCCCCAGTTGGCGATGGTATGTTCCGCCCAAAGGACGCCGTCGATCTCCACCCTGATCGTCCCCTTGTCAATGGTCTCCCCTCCTTCATGGGTGATGTACAGAGTATCTCCAATCTGCTTGACGCTGAACTGCACCTTCGGGATCTTCTCAGGCTGGGGTTGGGACATCACGTACGTACCGATGATCGCAGCTCCGATGACCACCAGGGCGATCAGCAGCGCCCCTCCGATCACCTCCGAGACCGCATCATCCGTTGTCGGCATACTCGAATGTCACCTGCGTGCTCGCCCACTTGATGGCAGGAAGAACATGACCCGGGCCGGGAGCCTGCGGAGAGGTCTCGTTCGGGAGATTGAGTTCGATGGTCCAGGAATTCGGATCGGCGGTTATTTCGGACGACGTCTCGGGCGTTATCTTGTACCAGGATGTGTTGGCTCCGAGGTTCTGGTCCCGGTTTACGGCGTCGATGAACACCTGATGCCACGCCCGAGCCCAGTATTGGTTCCTCGCTTTCACCGTGATCGTGACATTGTCGGCCGGGTCCTCCGGCGATCTGTCCATCGACTCGAAGTCCTCGCGGAGGCGGGTCTCTATCCGGAGCGGTCCGGTACCGCCGACCGTTTTGCTCGCGCCCATCACCTTGATGAGACAGAGGTTAAGCTTGACGTTGTCTGTGTTGTTTTTGTAGCCGTATTTGTAGAGGGAAAGAGCCGGGGAGACCTTGACCGAGACCCCCTCTCGCGCCTGCTCGAGGAAAACTCCTCCCATCTCGTATGAATAGCTCTGCTGGATCCAGTAGTAATTGTCGGTGGTATAATTCACGTACCCTGGCGGGACGTTTAGAAGGGGAAATACACCACTCACATTGACAAGTTGACCATCCACTCTGACAGTGATGGTGTCCCCCTGCTCTCCATCTATGCTCATTTTTGCCGCGGTTCCGATTGGCCGCATGAACGATAGGAACATTCCGCTCGACTGCGTATTGCCTCCGCCCGTGCCGAGATCGAATGAAGTCGAGAGCGAGACGCCCCTAGTCTCCGTCGAGGAGTCGGCTCGCATCCACAGCCCGTCCACGCTCGTCTTGTAACTGACGAACCGGTCCTGGACCTGGTTCATATGCGTGATCTCGTCCTCGCGGCCTTCTGCCGGCACCACGTAGAGAAGATAGAGCGTCGAGGCCACGACCACCAGTGCGAGGATCAGCACGAACCCGATAATCTCCGAGAGCGCATCCTCGTTTCGTCTGCCACGCATGCCGGCTACCCGAGTGATAGTTGGCACGAGGTCTCTTAAACATTGGTTTTTCCTTGCAGCGCCCCCGGCCGGCCGCTGAAGAATGGGGCCGTGACGGGGCCGGCTCGGGCCCCGTGCGGATCGCCGCCGACGCACCGGCCTCAGGCGGACAGAATGCATCTGCCCGGGGCCGGCGACCGTGAGGCCGGCGCGCGCTAGGATCGCCGCCCTGCCGGTTACGCGGTTCAGGATGCCCCTGTCTTGTGGCCGATCCGTCCGGCCTGACCGCCCCACGGACCGATCATGAGAGCTGCGTCTCGTGCTCATGTAGCTCGCGAGCTACACCATCACAAGACACAGCTCACAGCTCCTGTACGTACTGAGAAAGAGAGAGAGAGAGAATCGCTGTACTTTCCGACGATAGTCGATCTCCGTCCGGGACCGGTTTTCCGGAACATTTCGCGATCCGATCCTTAGGCCATCGGGATGGTCGGGTTGGAGCTGTGTCAAGAGAGCTAGTAGCTCTAGAGCTGTTAGCTCTCTTGACTCAGCTCCAAGCTCCTGTACGTACTCAAGGTAGAGGAGAGGAGAGGAGAGAAGAGTTACGATTCCATCCCGCAGCAGGGATTGACCATCCTTCCGTCTCCGGCTGGATGGTCGGCCGGCCGGAGGCGGGGTCGGCCTTCGGCATGGATCAGCCGGCGAATCTCGACGGGAATCCAGACGGTGGCCTGCCGCAGAACCCGGCCGTACTGGTCAACTCTCACCGATCACCGCCTCCGCGAACTGTCTGTTCTGAACAGACAGTAACTGTCTGTTCTGAGTACACAGTGGATCGTACGAGAGAGAGAGAGAGAGAGAGAATCGCTGTGCTTTCCGACGATGCTCGATCTCCATCCACAACCGATTTCCCGTTACGTTTCGCTATCCGATACCCCGGCCATCAGGATGATCGGATTGGAGCTGAGTCAAGAGAGCTAGTAGCTCTAGAGCTATTAGCTCTCTTGACTCAGCTCCAAGCTCCTGTACGTACTCAGGGTAGAGGAGAGGAGAGGAGAGTTGGGATTCTCCCCTGCGGCTGAGGCTATTCTCCCTTTCTGTCTCCGGCCGAATGGTCAGCCGATCGATCCTCTCGTCATTCATAAGGCCGACCAACCGCTACCTCCGTCGGTTTCCCAGTCATGGTACCGTACCATACCATTTGGTACCGTACCGTACGAGAGAGAGAGAGAGAGAGATTGGGTATCGCCACTCCCGGCCCCGGACCAGGCGTCCGATATGTCAGAACATTCACCCAAATATCCGTGAGCAGTGGTGACCGACCCCTCGCGGCCGGCAGGCAAACCTCAAGATCCGTCTGCAGGCGCGATGCGCGTGGGGTGAGTGCGGGTTCCGAACCAGTGCCTTAAGTCCTGGCGAAGCCGTGGCCCGCGAGCGCCGGGTTCGGCCGGGCCGGGGCGTGCCGGCCGTAGGTGGCCGAGAGGTCGTCGAGCCGCGCCGCCAGTTCGGGCGAGAGGTCGTCGGGCGTGCACCGCCACTCCCAGTTGCCGAACGCTGAGCCGGGCAGGTTCATCCGGGCCTCTCGCCCGAGGCCGAGGAGGTCCTGGAGCTGGAGCACGAGCGTGGCCGGGACCGACTGCATGCAGAGCCGGACCAGGTCGTCGGCCACGGTCTCGGGCTCGGGCGCGTGCCCGAGGTACCGGGCGAGCCGGGCCCGCTCCTCGTCGGTGGCGGTCTCGACCCAGCCCCGGGCCGTGTCGTTGTCGTGCGTGCCGAGGTAGAGGATGGTCGAGGGGTCGTGGTGGTGCGGGATGTGCCGGCTCGCGGCCATGTCCGGCCCGAGCCCGAGGAGCAGCACGCGCATGCTCGGGATCTCGAAGACGTCGAGCAGGGGCGAGGCCGCGGCCGTCATCGGGCCGAGGTCCTCGGCGAAGAGGGCGAGGTCCGGGCAGGCGTCGTAGACCCGGGAGAAGAGCTCCTCGCCGGGACCGGGATGCCAGCTGCCGAACTTCGGGTCCGGCTGGTCGGCCTGGATCTCCCAGTACGCGGCAAACCCGCAGAAGTGGTCGACCCGGATCACGTCGTAGAGGCTCCCGAGGTGGCCGAACCGGTGGATCCACCAGGCGTAGTCCTCGTGCTTGTGGGCGGCCCACCGGTAGACCGGGTTGCCCCAGCGCTGGCCCGTGGTCGAGAACTCGTCCGGCGGAGCGCCGGCGACCACCGACGGGCAGCGGTCTCCGCCGAGCTGGAAGAGCTCGGGGTGCGCCCAGACATCGGCCGAGTCGTGCGTGACGTAGATCGGGAGGTCGCCGATCAACCGTATCCCCTGCTCGGCGCAGTACGCCCGCAGGCGCTGCCACTGGTCGAGGAAGAGGTACTGGAGGGCTTGCTCGATCTCGTAGCGGTCCCGGAGCTCGGCGCGGGCGCTCTCGAGCGCGTCCGGCAGCCGCCCCCGTAGCCTCTCGGGCCACTCCGTCCAGGCCGCATCGCCGTACCGCTCCTTGCACGCGACAAAGAGACAGTAGTCGTCGAGCCAGTACGCCTCGCGCTCGATAAAGGCCGCGAAGTCGGCCGGCGGGGCCTCGAGCAACCGGCGCGCGGCCCGGTCGAGAAGGGGCGCGCGGTAGGCTCGTGCGGCCGGAAAGTCGACACGGCCGTCGGGAAAGGCCGGGAGCGGCCTGAGCTCGTTCTCCTCGAGATACCCGTCGTCGACGAGCAGTTCGAGGCTGATCAGGAGCGTGTGCCCCGCGAACGCCGACGTGCTCGAGTACGGCGAGTTGCCGAACGACGGTTCGGTCGGGCTGAGCGGCAGCACCTGCCAGTACGTCTGCCCGCCCTCGGCCAGCAGGTCCGCGAACCGGTACGCGAACGGCCCGAGATCGCCGCAACCGAACGGCGAGGGGAGGGACGTGACATGGCAGAGCACACCGCTCGTCCGCTCGACGAGCGGCTTCGGCGGCCGTGCGGCCGCGACGAGTCCGGCGGTCTCACCCTGTGGCGACGGGCCGGTCCAGGTCACGCCGACACCCCCGGTGCTCCGATGAGGGAGACGAGGAGAGCCCCATCCGGTACGGACGGGGCTGAAGAATAACCAATCCGACCCTGTGCAAACATATCTAAATAGTACTGATCTCGGAGGCCACTAAAAGGTTCTGAAGGACAAACCGGCAGAGCAGAAGCCATACTCGTCGCCGCGTCCCGGAGATCGGCCGGAACGTGGAGAGAACGCTCCACGGGGGAGTTTCAGCTCGGGCCGGACCAGCACGGGAGCGCGAGGGCGGGGCGGGCGCGCGCCGCCTAGGCCGGGAGAGCCGTGATCTGGTAGCGGTTGCCCGCTCCGTCGCGCGTGATCGGGTCCGTTCCGGCCGGGCCCGAGGCCGCGATCCCGAAGGAGGAGTCCGTGACCGCCCGTCCGTATCGGGCGTCGTCCTTGTACCAGCCGAGGATGGACTGGACCCCGCGAGCGCTCCCTGCCCCCACCTGGGTGAAGTTCGTGACCGAGATCCGGCTCGCGTACGCGGCCCAGATGGCCCAGACCCTGGCCTGGTCGGATCGGCACCCCGCGAGGGTGACGTCGTGGCTCGACTTGACGATCTCCCAGCCGTAGGTCGAGCCCCGGTCGGTGCAGCCGTCGAACCGGATGTTCTGGCCGCCCTGGACGTAGAACCCCGCGTTCCGGTTGTGGATGGCGCTGCATTCGGTGAGGTTGGCGTTCCGGTGGACGTAGAACCCGGACATGAAGAACCGCTCGGGGTCGGTATTTCGCCAGCCGTTGTTCTTCGCGATGCAGCCCTCGAGGACCACGCCCTCGCTTCGTGTCGCCGGCCCGATCTCCCGCCCTGTGGCGTCGAGCCGGGCGCCGGGCTCGAAGTGGAACCCGGACTCCCAGTTCGACTCGGCGATGCAGTTTATCACCCGGCAGTCGACGAGGTCCTGGCTCTCCTGGAGGTCGAAGCCGGTGATCCACGGCGAGCGCGATCCGCCGGCCTCGCCGTAGCCGCAGAGCGCCGCGTAGCAGTCGATGAAGCGGGTCGCCCGGATCGTGCGCGGCACTCTGTCCGAGAAGTCCTGGTTCATATTGAACCCGTGGGTCGAGCAGTCGTAGGCCGTGCAGGCGTAGAACTCGACGTCCTCGACGTCGGCCCGGTCGGCCCAGACGAAGAACATCCCGTTTCCGCCCGACGGCAGCCGGCGGCCGTCGCCGGTCACGCTCGTGGCCACGACGTCGCGGACCCGGACATGGCTCGCGGAGATCCGGATGAAGCCCTGCCCCTGGAGCCGGAGGTCGCGGATGGTCACGTACGGGCTCGCCACCTCGATGGGCTGGTACGGGTCCGCCCCGTTCTCGAACTCGAGCAGGGTCCGGCCCTTGCCCTGGCCCAGCAGGGCCGTATGGTCCGGGACCGTGACCCGGCGCGAGGCGTGGAACGTCCCCTCGAGCAGCACGACCGTTCCCGCTCGACGGAGGGCGTCGTTGATCTCCACGTCGTCGCCGACGCCGTCGCAGCGGAGGACCGTGCCGGGCGGAATCGGCGACGAGTCGGCCGCGGCCACGTAGATGACGCCGGACCGGGGCTCCTCGGCGAGCGGGAGCGGGGCCGGCGCGGGCGGGAAGGCGTACTCCTTCGGCGGGACCTCGGGAGCCCGGGGAGTCGAGGTGGCCTGTGGCGGGAACGGCATCGCCCACGGGTCGCTCGGGCCGGTCGGCACGAACTCCTCGGCGTAGCGCTGGGCGATCGCGACGTGGGCACCCTGGTCGCCCTCGTACCGGATCACGACCCCCTGCACGGGCGCCGGCGCGGGAAGCGCAAGGGTCCGTCCGACCGAGAAGTTCCCGGTCCCGTTCTCCAGTTTCGCGTCCCGGGTCCGGTCCTTTCCATCGACCAGGACGCGGTAGTCGCCCGGTGCGAGCTCGACGCCGCCCGTATGGTGGATCCTGAGGGTCGCGCCGTCGTACCCGACCGCGATCCCGAGCGGCGGCCCCTGCCCGGCGAAGACCTGGAGAAAGATCAGGGTCGCGCCGATCGCAACCGCGATCACGACCACGAAGACCACGAGGAAGATCAGGGCCGTGGGCGAGAGCCGCGGCTCGTCCTCGCTTGAGAGCGCGAGCCGGCGGGGCCGGGGGCCGTGATCTGCGGCAGTCATGCAGCGTGAGGGGTTGGGGACAATCCGCTATTACGCTGCCGGTACGGGACGCATACCCTGATAATCTCGGGCGTCCATCATTCTGGTCGATGGAGGACGCCGATAAGCGATACGTCGCCCCGGGCTGCACGCTCTGCCGCGAGGGCGCAAAACTCGTCCTCTTCGTGACGGGCCGGTGCGGCCGGAGCTGCTGGTACTGCCCGCTCTCGGCCGAACGGAAGGGGACCGACCGGGTCTGGGCGAACGACCGCGAGGTCGTCCGCGACGACGACCTGCTCGCCGAGGCCGGGATCATGTCCGCGCTGGGCACGGGAGTGACCGGCGGCGACCCCCTCCTCGCGATCGACCGGGTGGTCCGGTTCTGCCGGCTTCTCAAGACGACCTTCGGGCCGGAGCACCAGATCCACCTCTACACCGGCCGGGCTCCGGGCGACGACGAGCTCGAGGCCCTCGCCGGCCTCGTGGACGAGATCCGGCTCCACCCCCCGCACCAGGACTGGGAGCGAATCCTCGAGACGCCGTATCCCGACGCGATCCTCCGCGCTCGCGCCCGCGGGTTCGCGATCGGCATCGAGGTCCCGTCCCTCCCCGGGATCGAGGGGCTCCGGCCCCTTCTGCCGCTCGTGGACTTCTTCAACATCAACGAGCTCGAGTGGGGCGAGGCCTCCGCCGACGGGATGCGGGCCCGGGGGCTCGAGCTCGCCGACACCCTCGGCAACGCGGTCGCGGGTGCTCGGGAGTGGGCCGCCCCCCTGCTCGGTGACGAAAAGGTCCGGTACTGCTCGTCCGCGTTCAAGGACGCGGTCCAGCTCCGCGAGCGCATGATCCGGATCGCCGTGAATACGGCCCGGCCGTTCGACGAAGTGACCGGGGACGGGACCGTGGTCTACGGGATGGTCCGCTTCCCGGAGGGGGCCGGCCCCGTCATCGCCGCGCTCGGGCTCGACGACAGCGAGTATGTCGTCGTCGACGGCGCAATCGAGCTCGGCTGGGAGCGCCTGGCCGCCGGGCGGTCCGCTGTCGCGGGCGAGAAGGCGATCGTCGAGCGGTATCCCAACCGCGGTATGGTCGTGGAGGTGACCCCTCTATGAGCCTCCGCACGCTCGTCGAGCCCGTATACGAGAGGATCCTCATGCACCAGTGCACGGCGATTCCGCGGCACGTCGCGATCATCCAGGACGGCAACCGCCGATACGCCCGGAACCGGGGCGCCGACACCGCGGTCGGTCACAGGGCCGGCGCCGATACGACCGAGCGCCTCCTGGGATGGGCCTGCGACCTCGGGGTCGAGCACATCACCCTCTACTCGTTCTCGACCGAGAACTTCAACCGCGACCCGGATGAACTCGGGGAACTCTTCAGCCTCTTTCGTGAAAAATTCCTGGCGACCGTCAGGGACGAGCGGGTCCATCGCTACGGGATCCGGGTCCGGATGGTGGGGGACCGGTCCCTTTTGCCGCCGGATCTGCTCGAGGCGGTCGAGACGGCCGAGGCCGCGACGATCGGATACTCGCGGTTCCACCTCAACATCGCGCTCGCCTACGGCGGCCGAAACGAGATCGTCAGCGCGGCCCGCCGGATCCTCGCGGACGCGGCGGAAGGCCATTTCGCACCCGCAGAGATCACGCCGGCGCTCGTCGAGGAGAGCCTGGCCGAGGGGGACGAACTGCCTCCGGTGGACCTGATCATCCGAACCGGAAACGAATACCGGACCTCGAACTTCCTCCCCTGGCAGGCCAACGGCAACGAGTGCGCGGTCTATTTCTGCGCTCCGTACTGGCCGCAGTTCCGCAAGATCGATCTGCTCCGGGCCATCCGGGTCTATCAGCAGCGGATCGCGTCCGCCTGAGCCCGGCCTGATTCGGCACGGTTATTACGCTGCTAGCGCAGTATAGTAGTACAGGGACATGTTCTGCCATCAGTGCGGCGCGGGGATCGAGGACCCGGACGATCGGTTCTGCTCCCGCTGCGGGGCGCCGCTGTACCGAGGGGAGGACGCGAAGAGCGCCGCGCCCGGACCGGCATCGCCACTCGCGGAGCCTCCCGCGGATCGGCACCGGCGTCCGATCTCGGCCTGGCCGGACCGCCGGCACGAACGGATCCAGCTTCCGCTGACCGAGTTGCGGCAGCGCAGGAGCCGCGATGCGAACGAGCCGGTCGCAGTGCTTCCGGGCGCTCCGCCGGTCGCGGTGCCTCCCCCAATGCCCGAGCCGGAAGTCGCCGAGCCTGCTGCTCCGGCGGCCGAGATCCCGGAGATCGAGACGGTGGAGCCGATCGAAGAGGAGGAGCCCATCTCGACATCGCGATCACGGGCCGAGGCTGCGCTCCGCCGAATGGTGCCGCCGAAGGACGAGTGGGCCGATGAGAACCGTCCCGGGCCTGCCGAGCGCACCCGCGTCCGCGACGAGTGGCCGGTCCCGGCACCGAGCTCCGTTCGCGCGGAAGCCGCCGCGCCTCCAGTCCCCGCCGAACCGCCGGTTGCCTCTCCCTCGCCCCCGACGGCTCCGCCGCCGGCCGACGACCCGATCATCCCCTGGCTCGAACCGCCCGTAGCGCCTCCCGAGCCCGAGCGCCCCGCCCCGCCATCGCGGGAGACGAAGGCCGACGAGGGGCCGATCATCGTCCCGCGCGAGTACACCGAGAAGGCGGTACGGCAGCGAAAGGGGCGGCGGGGGTCCCGGTCCCGCGGCCCGCTCCTCGACCCGGCCGCGCTTGGCAGGTCGATCAAGCCCTCGTGGATTCTTGCGATCGCGGGCGTGATCCTGCTGACGCTGATCGTCTTCGCGATCTTCCCGCCGGGGGGCGGCGACGCGACAAATTCCGACAAAGTGAACAAGTTCACCGGCATGCCCGTCCATACGGTCGCCACGCCTGTTCGCCCGACCCCCGGAACGGTTGCAGTCGCCTCGGCAGGGGTTCAGGCGAATCAGACGATTGGAGCCGTCGCGACGGACACGCCTCCGATGACCGAGCCGACGGCTTCGCAACGGCCGTCGGCCTTCGGGATCCTGCCCGGTGCCACCACGAAGGTGACGACCGCGAGCACCACGGCGACCGGGGCAGCGACTGCCGCCGGGGCGTCCGGCATCCGGGTCGTGGTCTCATCGGTCGGCGGGTGGTCCGGGACGATCGGGCAGCAGACGGAGACCTACACCGAGACGCCGGTCGTCGGAAGCGGGACCCAGGTCAGGACGATCACGGGCCCGGTCACGATGATCACGGCCAACATCCAGAAACTCGACCAGACCGCGGACCCCCTCGAGGTCAGGGTGGAGCAGGACGGCGTCGTGCTCAAGCGAGGGGAGACGACCGAACCGGGCGGGATCGTCGCCCTCTCGGTCAAGGTCTGATCTCTTTTTTACCGGCCGAAACGACGGGCTCGCGATTGGTAGTCGCGCAGGGCACGGAGCAGGTCGAGCCGCCGGAAGAGCGGCCAGTTCACGTCCGAGAAGAAGAGCTCGCTGTAGACCGACTGCCAGATCAGGAAATCAGTCAGGTGGTCGCCGCCGGTCTTGATCACGAGATCGGGCGCGTACGGAAAGGTGAGGTACCGCTCGAACGTATGCTCGTCGACCAGAGCCGGGTCGACCCTGTCCTCGGCCATTCGCCGGATGCAGCCGGCGATCTCCTCGCGCCCGCTCTTGCCGATCGCGACCGTGACCTCCATGCCCGTCCCCGCGGACTCGGTCAGGTCGCCGCAATGAAGCGTCAGGCGGGCCACCTCCGCAATCCGTCGGAGTTCCGGTAAGAACTGCGCGAGCCGTTCCGGATCGGCGGTCGAGATATGGAAGATCACCGCGCCGATGCCGATCTCGCGGCACCACTCGACGCACTCCCGAACCTTCCCGGGGGCGGCCACCAGGTCGCGGTCCGAGAGCAGGACGCAGATGCGGTCGGGGCGATCGGCGAGCTGGCGGGCCAGGTGTCGTTCGTACAGCCAGCGGATCATCCGGCTCTCCTCAGCAGTTTCTTGAGCGGAAGCGTATTCAGCACGTCGGCGGCCGTACACCAGCCGCGCCGCGCGGTCGCGAGCCCGTGGCGGAGGTTGTCGAACTCGCCCGGCCGGTGCGCGTCCGTGCCGATGGAGAGGCGCACGCCGCGATCGCGTGCAGCCCTGACCGCCCTGTCCTCGAGGTCGAGCCGGAAGGGCGAGGCGTTGATCTCGAGAGCGGTCCCGTGTGCGGCCGCGGCCTCGACCAGGCGTTCGAGGTCGACGGCGGCGGGCTCGCGCCGCCCGATGATCCGACCCGTGGGATGGCCGATGATGTCCACATGCTCGTTCTCGCAGGCCGCGATCACCCGCCGGGTCACCTGGTCCCGGTCCTGCCGGAGTCCCCCGTGCAGGCTCGCGATCACGAGCTCGAGGTCCGCGAGAACCCGGTCGGGAAACCCGAGCGACCCATCCGAGAGTATGTCCACCTCGATCCCCGCAATCAACCGGCAGGCCGAGTCGCGGTTGATCACCTCGATCGTGTGCCGCTGCTCGGCGAGATCCCGCTCCGAGAGGCCGTGTGCGACCTTCAGGGTCCCCGAATGATCCGAGACGATCAGGTATTCGTACCCCCGGCGCTCTCCCTCGGCCGCGAGCTCGGCGAGCGAGAGGGAGCCATCCGACCAGTTCGAGTGGACGTGGAGGTCACCCCGGAGATCCCCGGCCGCGACCAGGTCGGGGAGCCGGCCGTGCTCGGCCGCTTCAATCTCGCCCGCGTCCTCGCGCAGCTCCGGCGGGATGTACGGCAGGCCAAGGGCCTCGAGCATGGCCGCCTCGGTCGGAAAGGCCCGGAGGTCGGCCCCTGCCCGCCCGGCGATCCCGTATTCGTTAATTCGTCGCCCCTCGAGGAGAGCGCGGTCCCGGAGCTTGATGTTGAACGGCTTCGACCCGGTGAAGTAGAGGAGCATCGGTCCGAACGCATCGGGGGTCGTATAGCGGATATCGACCCGCTCGCCGCGGTAGCGGATCGAGGTCCGGCGCTCCCCCGACTCGATCACCTCGTCCGCGACCAGGCGAAGGCGCGGGTTCAGCGCCGCCGGGTTTTCGCAGCTGACGATGTCGAGGTCGGCAACCGTCGCCTTCCCGCGGCGATACGAGCCCGCAACGACGTATTTTCCCGGCGCGAGGACTTCCGCGAGCCCCGCGATCACGGTATCGGCCGTGGAGCGGTTCATGCGCCGGTCGGCCGTGGCATAGCGCTCGGCCCCGCGGCGGATCTCGGCCTCGCTCTTGGCGCCGAACCCTTTCATTCGCCTGACCCGGCCCTTCTCGATCGCCGTCAGGAGTTCCGCGACCGAGGTGACCCCGAGTTCCCGCCAGAGCCGGCCGACCGTCTTCGGCCCCACGCCCTCGATCCGGAGGAGTTCGAGGAGCGAAGCCGGTATCTCTGCCCGGAGTGCCTCGAGCTCGGTGCTCGAGCCGGTCTCGCAGACCTCGCGCACGACGGCCGCGAGGTGCTCTCCCACGCCTCCCAGCGCGACCGCCTCGTCCTTCGAGAGCCCTGCAACGGGCCGCGCCAGCCGGTCGATCGCATCGGCGCCGCTCATGAACGCCCGGACCCGGTACGGGTTCCCACCCTGGATCTCGAGGAGCTGCCCGATCAACCGGAGGGTCTCGGCGACCTGGCGGTTCGTGCACTCCATCGATCTCACTTCAGAGTGTAGGTGTCCTGCCCCCATATCAGTCTATGCGAAAGTCCCCGCAACCCATAACCGTCCGGCCGGAGAACAGCATGTGCATGACCGGGGCACTTCGGGATCATGAGGAGGACCTGCTCGAGGCCCTCCTCGAGGAGCCCGTTCCCGGCGAGACCGCGCTCGTTGCCCGACTCGGGCTTGATGCGGCCGCATTCGCCGGGGCCGTCGAAGCGGCAGAGGCCCACGGCCGACTCGAGCGGGGGATGAACGGGCGCCTCCGGTTGAGCCGGGAAGGCCAGCGGGTCGCGCGGACGATCGCGCGCCGCCACCGAACCCTCGCCTGCTTCTTCGAGGAGCTCGGCATGGCGCGCGAGGCCGCGGACCGCGAGGCCTGCACGCTCGAGCACGGGGTCTCGGACGAGGCGATCGAGCGGCTCGCCGACCACCTCCGCTGCCCGGCGCCGTGCGCCCGGCCGTGCGAGGGCGGGAGCGGAGGCGACGGCCGGCCCCTCGTCGACTACGACGAGGGTGCGCGGGTCTGCATCACGGTCGTCCGCCCCTGCGGGCGGTACCGGCGGCTCATGGACATGGGGGTCGTGCCGGGCGAAGAGGTCGTGGTCCGGCGCCGGCTCTCGAACCGGGCCGTGGTGATCGAGGTCAAGGGCTGCGAGATCGGGCTCTCGCCCGAGTGCGCGGCCACGGTGCTCGCGGCCCCATGCCCCTGAAGATCGCGCTCGTCGGCAACCCCGGCGTGGGGAAGTCGCTCATCTTCAACCAGCTGACCGGGGTCGGGGTCGAGATCGGCAACTACCCGGGCTCGTCCGTGAACCTCCTTTCGGGCGCCTCGTGCTTCCAGCGCGAGCGGGTCGAGGTCCTGGACCTGCCCGGCATCTACTCGCTCGAGGACGGGGCCGAGACCGACGCCCTCGTCCGGCACGTGATCGACGACGACGAGGTCACGGCGATCGTCGCGGTTCTCGACGCGACGCGGCTCGAGCGGAACCTCTACCTCCTCCTCCAGGTGGCCGAGTACGGCCGGCCCATGATCGCGGTCGTGAACATGATCGACGAGGCCGAGCGCCGCGGGACCGCCGTGGACACGGAGCGGCTCGGGGCGCTGCTCGGGATCCCCGTGCTCGCCACCTCGGCCGCGACGGGCCTGGGGATCGACCGGCTCCTGCCCGCGGCCGTGCTCGAGGCCCGGGCGAGTTCGGTCGAGGTCCCGTACGACCACCATGTCGAGGCCGCCCTCCACTCGCTCGCCCGGACCTTCGGGGTCGACCGGCGGACGGCCCTCCAGGCGGTCCAGGGGATCGGGGACGACCCCGAGCTCCTCGATACGGCCGGCGCCGTCGGCGAGGAGATCGGTCGCCGACACCGGATGTCGGCCGGCCAGATCATCGCGACCAACCGGCACAACCACGCCCGGACGATCGCGGACGAGGTCGTCTCGTCGGCCGGGGGCGGCGGGGCCCGTATCGACCGCCTGCTCACCCGGACCGTGCCCGGCGTCCCGATCGTGGTCGGCGTCCTCCTGGCGATGCTGCTCGTGGTCTTCCTGGTCGGCGGCGTTCTCGAGGAGTATATCGTCCAGGCCTTCGAACTCCTCCTGCTCGATCCCCTCGCAGCCCTCGACCTGGACCCGCTCCTGGCGGAGGTGCTCCA
>JBDKUZ010000185.1:0-19891 GCA_039679395.1 Methanospirillum sp.
GACCGTGATCGTCGGGACAGATATCTCCATCCTTTACAGGATGCGGAAGCTGGCGCCGAACAAGATCCTCGTCCCGGCCTCGCACCTGATGTCATGCGCGGACATGCGCATGATCACGCTCGACCTCATCGAGGAGGCCGTGCGGACCCGGACGCCCGTGGTCCGGGTCGATCCCGCCGTCGCCCTCGGAGCTCGACGGGCGCTTGAACGAATGCTCGAGGTCGACGCGGACGGAGCACTGCCCGAACGAAACAGCCTTCGGCCCCGCCTGCCGCTCCGGGAATCGCTCACCGGCCCGATCTCGTAAGGCCGTTGTCGCATTCGATCGGGGCCCTGCGTTCGGCGAACGTCCCGTCGTCGAGGCGGCCGTCGCGACAGAGGGGTGAGCGGGCTCCGCTCCTCCGATGATACGGCCCCGCCGGAGAAGAGATCAGAGGCGGTTGAAGAGCCGGACGACGTCGGCGAAGTCGATCCGGCCGTTGCCGTTGCAGTCGAACGCCGTCACCGGCTCGTTCGCCCCGCTTCAGAGGAGGGGCAGGACCATGAAGAAAAAGATGCTCTTCACCCGGCCACCGTCCGATGGTCCTGCATCGGTGCATCGGATAGTAATGCTTCCTCTTTCGTCCCGTCATGCGCCTGCGACCGGCACGAACCGCTCGCCCTCTCGAACGCGCCGCCGCGTCTCCCGGTCGTAGCACGCCTCGCAGAGCCGGACGCCTCCGCCGGAGTACGCGGCCGCCTCGAGATCGCAGACGTCGCACCGGCCGACCCTCGCCGCAACGCGACGGAGGGCCGCCGGGTCGAACACCGCCGGCAGGGGCGGGGACCGCCGCAGCGCGCGCACCGCGTTCGGTCCGGCGCGCCCGTGGGCACGAACCGGCGCGGGTCGATCCCGTCGTCGCCGCCCGGCGCCGTCGCCGATGTAATTGATCGGGCGCGGAGGAACGGCGGCCGTTTGTCAAACGGGGACATCTCCGCCGTTTCAGTTTGACGAGTACCATCAGGTACATCACGCGACGCCAATGATGTACCTGATGGCGCGGGTCCGTCCGGGCTCCCTTCGCGATTTTCTCCCTTCTCCTCTTCATTTCTCTTCACGAGTACCATCACGGGCGGAGAACAGAGAGCGCAGTCGTCCGTCTCCTCCCCGGTCTCCCTTTCCTCTCTGTGATCCGATATGATGGTACTTGTCAAACTGCGCGCGACAGAATCGCCTCCGTTCTCCGATCGCGGCCCTCCCTGTCGCGCGCCACGAGGTGCATCACGAGCACCATCAGATGCCCGGCAGATGTTACTCGTGGCCTCGTCCTCCTCCAGCCAGACCTGACCCGTGTACCGGGACTCGCGGTAGACATCCTCGTCGAACGTGAAGACGTAGAGCCGGCGCCGCACCTCCCGGCCGTCGCCGTCGACCTGCGGCACCATCCGCTCCTCCACCGAGAGCGCCGGCGTCTTGTCCAGCAGCCCCGGAAAGCGCGTGCCGCGCAGCGCGTAGCCGAGCAGCACCCGCCGCACCTTCCGGTAGTTCCACCCGGTCCAGCGCTGCACGTCCGGGATCGTGAACTCCCCGGCACAGTACCGGGCCGCGAGCGAGAGCACGACCTCCTCGTTCCGGTCGAACTTCGAGGTCAGGGAGCCGCCGGCCGCGTGCGGGCGGATGAAGATCCGTCGGAGGCATCGTATCGCGGAGGTGGGGCAAGATGCCGAGCGGAGGACCGGCCTGATCATCCATCATCGAGACGGTCTGCGGATGGCACAGAGATAACGGAATCGGATCTCATGGCCGACGTCGCGAGCGGGAACTTTGCCCGAAACGGCGCCGCGTTTATACACTGCGGCCGTTCGCGAGGGGAAAAACGGTCGGATAGGGTCGCTCCGGTGCTCCTCCATCGATGCGTTTATGGGCGCGCATCTCGATCCTAGTATCTATGAAATGGCCGCGTGACTACGGTCTCTCGATGCGGATCTGGCTGACGATGGGCCTTCTGCTCCTCGTCTACCTCGCATTCCTCGCGGTACTTAGGACGCTCGGGGTGGGCCTCTGGTGGCTCGTCCTGCTCTCGGTCGGGCTCGCCTTCGTCCAGTACTTCTTCTCCGACCGGTTGGTTCTCATGTCGACCGGGGCCCGGGTCGTCGATCCCGACGAGTACCCGGAGCTCTACCGGACGGTCGAGAAGCTCTCGACCGAGGCCGGGATCCCCATGCCGCGGGTCGCGGTCATGCCCTCGCCAATCCCGAATGCGTTCGCGACCGGCCGGTCGCCGAAGCACGCGGTGGTCGCGGTCACGGACTCGATCCACAAGCTCCTCTCCCCCCGCGAGCTCGAGGCCGTGCTCGCCCACGAGCTCGCGCACGTCAAGAACCGGGACATTTTGACCATGACGATCGCCTCGTTCGTCGCGATGATCGCGTCCCTGATCATGCACAACGCGATCTTCCTCTCGCTCGGCGACCGGCGCGACGGCGGCAACCCCTGGATCATCGCCTGGATCGCCGCGATCATCGTCTGGGTCGTCTCGAACCTGCTCCTGATGTCCCTCTCGCGCTACCGCGAGTTCGCGGCCGACCGCGGTAGCGCCCTGATCACCCGCAACCCCGACGCGCTGATCTCGGCCCTGCTCAAGATCAACGGCCGAATCTCGGCCGTTCCCCCGGAGCGGCAGCAGAAGGTGGAGAGCGCGAACGCGTTCTTCATCCTGCCCGTGCGGGGCTCGACCCTCGCCGAGCTCTTCGCGACCCATCCCCCGCTCGAGCGCCGGATCGAGGCCCTCGAGCAGATCCGCGCGGAACTCGGCCAGGGCCGGATCATCGCCTGATCTTCCGTTTTTTCCTTTGAACGCCGCACAGAAACGATAAAAAGGACGGACGAGAAATTATAATAGACCACACTGCGAACGAATGAAGGCAGTTCGCATCGATGGTCTAGTGGTATGACTTTGGCCTTCCAAGCCAATAGCCCGGGTTCAATTCCCGGTCGATGCATCGGGCTCGTGGTCTAGCTGGTTATGACGTCGCCTTCACACGGCGGAGGTCCGGAGTTCGAATCTCCGCGGGCCCATCACTTCACCTCTTTCTTCCCGGGGGCCGGGCAACTAAAGGTATTTGAACCCCACACCCCTACCCTGACGGCATGAGGGAAAACAACGAGTACGTCCGTGCGTTGCTCCATCTCTACGAGAAATCGCTGATGCTCCACGACACCTCGCTCTTCCACCCCGTGCTGAAGTTCCACTTCATCGACGCCTGCGCCCATCTCGACTACACGCTCGGGCTCCTCTCGTACAACTACGCCTCGCCCAAGAACATCATGGGCGCCGAGTACATGCGCTGGCGGATCGACGAGGAGAAGAAGAACGACCGCCCGCTCTTCCGGGGGTTCGTGAACTGGCTCAAAGGTGCCCACCCCGACCGGTTCGAACGCCTCCCGACGATCTGGCGCGCGGTCTACGATGCCGAGGACCCGGCGGGGTACCGGTCCTTCCGGCTTGTCCTCGACCCTGACAGCCGGTCGGCCATCCCGGTCGGGTTCTTCACGATGGCGATCGACGAGCTCTTCGAGAACGAGTTCCTCAAGTCGCTGTACGAGGAGACGGGCTCGCTTGCCCGGTTCTTCGAGGAGTACCGCGCAACACGGAGCGCATGACGGACGTCGCGCGTCTCGCGGCCGATCTGATCGCCTGCCGCTCCGAAAACCCGCCCGGGGACACGCGGGACTGCGCCGAGTACGTCCGCGACCGGCTCGAGGCGCTCGGGCTCCGGCCCGCGATCGCGGGCGCGTCGGCGGACCGGGCGAACGTGGTCGCGAACGGTCTCTCGGCCGATCTCCTGCTCTGCGGCCATCTCGACGTGGTCCCGGCGCTCGGCGAGACCTGGTCCTTCGACCCGTTCGGCGGCGAGGTCCGGGACGGGTACGTCCTCGGGCGCGGCGCGACCGACATGAAAGGGGGCTGCGCCGCGCTGATCGCGGCCGTCGGCGACGCGGTCGAGCGCGGGCTCGACGTTTCGCGGATTGGCCTCGCCTTCGTCTGCGACGAGGAGACCGGCGGCGGCGGCATCGGGCACCTGCTCGGCGCCGGGCTGCTCTCCCCCTGCGACTGCCTGATCGCCGAGCCGACTCCGGCGGGTGCGCCCTGCATCGGGCAAAAGGGGCTGCTCCGGGCCCGGTTCACATTCACGGGCGAGCCCGGGCACGCCTCGCTCTACCCGGTGCGCGGTGTCTCGGCCGTGATGGAGGCCGTGGCCCTGATCGCGTACGCGCGGCGACTGTACGAACGGGTTCACGACCCGGGCCCCGAGCTCGCGCCGGTGATCGCGGACTCGGAGACGGTGCTCGAGGCCGCGTTCGACGCGCCCGGGACGGGCGCGGTCCTCCGCCGGATCACCTACAACCCCGGCCGGATCGAGGGAGGCGAGAAGGCGAACATCGTAGCCGAGCGCTGCGAGCTCGAGCTCGACCTCCGACTCCCCTGGGGGTGCGGCCCGGCCGGGCTCGCTGCCGAGCTGCAGGCGCACGCCCCCCTCGCGGAGATGGCGTGCATGAGTTCGTCGAGCCCGAGCTGCACCCCGCCCGGTGCCCGGATCGTCCGGAGAGTTGCGGCGGCCATCGGGGCCGTCCGCGGCGCGCCGGCCGTCCCGATCGTCCAGTGGGCTGCCTCGGACGCCCGCGCCCTCCGCCTCGCCGGTTTTCCCACGGTCGAGTACGGCCCGGGCGAGCTCGACCGGGTCCACGCGGTCGACGAGCGCGTCCCCGTCGCGGCCCTCGAGGAGGCGGTCGCCATCTACGCCCGGCTGATCGACGCATACGCCTGACCGGGCATGCTCGTCTTCTGCCACCTCTTCGTCGGGGCCGCGATCGGCCTCGCGTTCGCCCGCGCGACCGGCGACCGCCGATTCGTCACGGCGGGCCTGGTCGCCGGCATCCTGCCGGACCTGATCGACAAGCCGCTCGGCCATATCCTCTTCGCGTCCACCCTCGACAACGGCCGGCTCATCGCCCACTCGCTTGTGTTCGTGCTCGTCCTGTTCGTGGCCGTCACCGTGCTCCTTCGCGATCGGCGCACCCTGTTCGCGCCCGCGATCGCGATCGCCGTCCTCTCGCACCAGTTTCTGGACGCCATGTGGCGCGACCCGTCGGCGTGGTACTTCCCGCTTCTCGGCCCCTTCATGCCGGGCCACTACCCCGACTACTTCCGTTCGGGCCTCGTCGCCGAGCTGGGGTCGCCCTCCGAGTGGCTCTTCGGGTTCGCGGCCCTCGCGCTCATCCTCGCCGTGCTCCGGCCGGCGTTCGTGCCTGGGGGCATAACGCGCCTAGCCGAGCGCCTGCTGCCCGTTCTCGCCGTCGTTGTCGGCGTCGCGGGGCTCGGGATCCTCGCGAGCGGCGTGCTCGGCCTCCCCACGCTCTTCGCGCCGGGCCTCAGGCCACCCGACGAGATCCTGCTCGGCCTCGGAGCCATGGTGAGCGCCGTCATCGTCGGTTACGAGTACAGCCGGATGGGCCGCGAGTCCCTCGAGCAATTCCGGTAGGTGATACTGGTCGTCGGCGACCATACGAGCGAAGAGCGCCGGCGGGACAAGCGGCCCGAAGGCGCGAGAGGAGGAGGGCACTTCCGGAAGGCAGGCGGCCACCTCCTCCGGCGGAGCCGTCCGCATCGCCTCGAGCGCGGCGTGGACCCGGGCACCGCCCTGTCCGGCCTTGCCGGCACGGCGGAGCACGATGCCGACATCGTCCGGCACGATCGCCGGCCGCGGCCCGAGGCGGGCGCGGAGGAACGCGGCGACCACGCGGTTGCCGAGCGCGCCGAACGGGGTCATCACCAACACCTCCGGCACCGGGCCGTTCCAGCGCTCGACGACCGTGACTCCCACCGGTTCGATGCCGTCGGGGAGCTCGGCGAGGGCCACGTCGAGTGCCGCCTGCGCGGATTCCTCCAGCGGAAGCGAGCTCTCGCGGGCCGCGACGATCCGGAGCGCCGATGCAGCCACCAGCGGGCTCGCCCCGCCGCGTTCGCCCGACCAGAAGGCCTTGCGCGAGCCGCCGGCTCCGGCCATCCCCGGCTCGACGATCAGGAGACCGTGGGCGTCGTCGCGGCCTACCACGTTCCAGCCCTTTCCGCCGAGGGAGAAGGCTCCGGGGGCGTCGGACTTCGCGAAGCGGGCGTCGAGCCGGCCGACCTCCTCGCCGTCGGGGGTGACCGCCCGGTAGTCGCGCCCGCCGCGGAGGACGCTGAAGAGCTCCTGCCGGTGCGCGCCGCCGAAGACGGTCTCGGCGGCCGGGCCGGTCATCAGCAGGTCGCCGTCGGCCGCGGCGAAGCCCTCCGCGAGGAGATGATCGAGCACGAGCTCGACCTCCCGCGCCGGGATTTCCCGGAACGGCCCGAGCGACCCCACCTCGTCGAGCAGGACGGCCCGCCTGGCCCGACGCACTTTCGCGAGCGCGAGCAGGAGCTGCTGGGCCAGCACGTGGTACGGCCGCGACGGCGGTAGGACCGGTTCGGCCTCGCCCCGCATGGCCGCCTCGACCGCCCCCAGCGCGAGCAGGAGGGCGGACGGCTCCGAGAGCACGAACGCGAACCGGGGCGGTCGACCGCGCCGGCCGGTCCGGCCGAGCCGCTGGAGGAACGAGGCCACGGAGGCTGGCGGGCCCAGCTGGACCACGAGGTCGAGGTCGCCGATGTCGATCCCGAGCTCGAGGGTCGAGGTGCAGGCGATGCAGAACGGCTCGCCCGCCTTCGCGGCCGCTTCGGCCTCCTGCCGCACAGCCGGCGAGACCGAGGAGTGGTGGCAGTAGAGGGCCGCGACTCGCCCGTCGAGCAGGGTCGAGAGCCGTTCTACTTGGCTCCGGGACGAGGCGAAGACGAGGGCGCGGCGGCCCCGGACTAGCCGGACAATCGCGTCCGCCCGGCCATCCTCCCCGGGTTCGATGGCGAACGAGAACTTCCGCGGGGTCCGGGGCGAGGGCAGCCGGACGAGTTCCTGTTTTCGGTCCGGGTCGGAGAGCCACGCGAGCACGTCGGCGGGGTTGCCGACGGTGGCCGAGAGGCCGATCCGCTGCACGGGTCTGCCCGCCGCACGGTCGAGCCGGTCGAGCAGAGCCCGCACCTGGACGCCGCGGTCCGTGCCCACGAACGCGAGCACCTCGTCGATCACGACGTAGCACAGAGGCGCAAAGCGCCGCGCCGCTAGGCGATCGTGGAGGAGGATCTCGAGCGACTCGGGGGTGATCAGGAGGACGTGCGGTTCGTCGTCGGGGTCGCGGCGCCGCTCGGACGGCGGGATATCACCGTGGAACGCGGCGGCCGAGAGCCGGCCCGGGAGGCAGAGGCCTTCTATCCGATCGAGCTGGTCGTTGATCAGGGCCTTGAGCGGCGAGAGGTAGATGCAGTAGACGCCGGATGCCCCGTCTTTCAGCGCACGGTCCACCACCGGGATCAGCGCGGCCTCGGTCTTGCCTCCCGCCGTCGGCGCGATCACGAGCAGATCCGCGCCGGTTGCAGCCGCTCGGCAGGTCTCTTCCTGGAGCGGGCGAAGCGCGGTCCAGCCGAGCCGCTGGAGGAGAGTCAGCTGGAGCGTGCCGTGGAGATCGTCGTAGGCACCGGGCATTGCATTCAGGTTCGGGCCCTGCCGGCTAAAAGCTGCTGACCCGCCGGGACGCGGAAGGTTTTTCCCCTGCGCGGCGGATATTTTTCCAAGGTATCCCGGATGGTGCACAACCGATCTCGTTCTTCATCTGCATCCTCCGTCGTCGCATTCTTCTTTAGCTAGGGAACCCGCCAGCGCGCCGGTTCCCACGTATTGTTTCTGATAGACCACCTCCGGGTATCTTTCGCCATCCTTTCGGTGATTTGACTCATGTTCGCCATCAGCGACCCTCAGATCGTGCTTGGCTACGGCCTCGCCATCGGCTTTACGCTTGCGTGTATCGTGTACGGACTCTACTACGGCTACCGGGGCGAAGGGAATGGCAGTTGACACCCTGACGCTCGGGATCGCGACCGCCGTCTATATCGCGATCACCGTCGCCCTAGGGTACCTCGGGTACCGGCAGACCAAGACCAGTGAGGACTACCTGCTCGCCGGCCGTAAACGTCACCCAATCATCATCGCCCTCTCGTACGGCGCGACCTTCATCTCGACCTCCGCGATCGTCGGCTTCGGCGGGGTCGCGGCCCAGCTCGGCATGGGCCTGATCTGGCTGACCGTGCTGAACATCGGCCTCGGCATCCTGATCGCATTCGCGGTCTTCGGCCGCCCGACGCGACGGCTCGGGCAGAAGCTCGGCGCGGTCACCTTCCCGGACCTGATGGGCAAGCGGTACAACTCGCCGTTCATGCAGTACGGGACCGGGCTCGTGATCATCGCGGGCATGCCGCTGTACACGGCCGCGATCCTGATCGGTGGAGCCCGGTTCATCCAGACGACGCTCGGCATCTCCTACACGACCTCCCTGCTCGCCTTCGCTTTGATCGTCGCGCTCTATGTCGTATACGGCGGACTGATCGCCGTGATGTACACGGACGCGTTCCAGGGGCTGATCATGCTTGTCGGGATGACCGTCCTGCTCGTACTCACGTACGTCTACCTCGGGGGGGTGAATACGGCGAACGCCGCCCTCGATGCGATGTCGCCGCTGGTGCCGGCGAACCTGGCCTCGCAGGGGATGCTGGGGTGGACCTCGATGCCCGCGCTTGGCTCCCCCATCTGGTACACGCTCGTCACGACCCTCGTGCTCGGCGTCGGGATCGGCGTGCTGGCCCAGCCCCAGCTCGTGGTCCGGTTCATGTGCGCGGGCGACGAACGGACGCTCAACCGCGCAGTGGCGGTCGGCGGACCGTTCCTGCTGATGATGACCGGGGTCGCGTTCACGGTCGGCGCGCTGACGAACGTCTGGTTCTACCAGCAGTCCGGCCAGATCGCCCTCACCGCCGCCGGCGGCAACGTCGACTCGATCATCCCGCTCTACATCAACCAGGCGATGCCGGACCTCTTCATCGTGGTCTTCATGCTGACCCTGCTCGCGGCCGCGATGTCGACCCTCTCGTCGCTCTTCCACGCGATGGGCTCGGCCCTGGTCTGCGATGTCTGGAGCCGCGGGCGCGCCTGCGCGCACTCGGTCAGGGCGAACCAGGTCGGCTGCGTGGTCATGATGGTCGCGTCGGTCGGGATCGCGTTCCTGATGCCCGAGTCGATCATCGCCCGTGCGACCGCGATGTTCATGGGCCTCTGTGCCTCGGCGTTCCTGCCGATCTTCGCGATCGGCGTTCTTTCGGAGCGGCCGAACCCGGTCGCCGCGAAGGCGAGCTTCCTCACCGGAGCCTTCGCCTGGCTTCTCTGGACGGTCTTCGTCCACGCGGCAGAGGCGAAGCCGATCGGGATCTCGCAGGCGCTCTTCGGCGTGCCGAGCCTCCTCGGTGCCCCGTGGAACGTGATCGACCCGCTCGTGATCGCGCTCCCGCTCTCGGCCGTCGTGATCGTCGTGGCGCAGGCCCTCGGGCTCTCGGCGAAGCTGCCCGCTCCGGGCGCGGAACCGGAGCCATAGACCTTTTTATCCTGGTCGAAAGATCCGGAGGAGCTCGGCGCGCATGGCGTCGATCGGGTACGCTCCCGTGACCCGGCCGGCGAGGGCGCCGGACCGGAAGAAGAGGAGCGTCGGAATCGCCGAGATACCGTACCGCCGCGCGACCTGCGGGTGCTCGTCGGTGTTGAGCTTGGCGAAGGCGATCCGGCCGGCGAACTCGGCGGCGAGGGTCTCGACCACGGGCCCGACACGGCGACAGGGTCCGCACCACGGGGCCCAGCAATCGACCACGAGAGAGGGGTAGGTCCTCGCGAGGGCCTCAAGGTTCTGGACCGTCGCAGTCAGCACGGCCGCTGCCTGAGCCGGAGGCGCCTCCTTCGCCGCGAGTATCTCCTGCATTCGCCGCTCCCTGAGGCGAGCGAGATCGTCGTCCATGGAGAGGGGCGTGCGGTCCGGCTATTTATTGGTGCTGGCACGATCCGACAGGTCCGACGGATAGGTATATACCGCGGAACACCCCACGTTAGTCCCCGAAGCGAGGTAGGGTAGTCAGGAGATCCCGACGGGCTCATAACCCGTAGACCGATGGTTCAAATCCATCCCTCGCTATCGCTCTTTCTCTTGTTCGCGTTCACAAAGACGGGACGCGTTCAGCGCATTCCCGGCACGCCGAGACCCCCCAGGACCTCCCTGAACTGCTCGTCGGACCGAAGGAGGTAGACATAGTAGATCAGGACGGCGAGGATCCCCAGGGCCAGGTGGATCAGGGCCGGCGTGCCGACCAGTTTCAGGACGAATAGCGCCGCGCCCACAGGGAGGAACGGCAGAAGGGCATCCGCGACGAGGCGCAGGGTCCGGCGCATAGGAATTCCGGAGAACATCAGCAGCCGGACGCAGAGGAAGCCGTAGACCGCGATCCCCGAGACGCCGAAGAGGAGGATCGCGAGGCGGGCCGACCCGAGCACCCCGCCCGTGACCAGCGCCGCGAGGCGGGTCACGAAGTTCGCGATGTTGACCTGGAGGCCGAAGGCCTGCTTCTCCTTGACCATATAGATGGTCGAGAGCGGGGCCGAGATGAACCAGACCACGGCCCAGACCGCCAGCAGCTGCGTGTACAGGCCGGCCTCGGCCCAGGCCGCCCCGAAGACGACGCTGAAGAGCTCCTCGCCGATCAGGGCGACGGTCAGCATGGGGAAGAGCCCGATCCGGAGCAGGACCGTGAAGACCGACTCGGTGAGGGCGGCGAGATCTCCATCCCGCTCCGCGTTCGAGGCGCGCTGGAAGAAGACCTGCTGAATGGCGCTGCCGATGAGGTCCATGGGCAGCACGATCAGCCTGAAGGCGAGGGCGTAGTACCCGACCTGGACGGGGGAGAAGAAGATCGGCAGGAGCAGGGACGGGAGCTGCCATGACGAGACGTTGAGCAGGCCCGACCAGGAGTCGTAGAGGGGGAACCGCTTGTACCGCACGAGCATGGCTTTGATGCGGTAGCGCGAGAGGTGGCGTCCGAAGATATGGCGGTCGTCCCGGAGGATCTGGGCGCCCAGGACACCTGTGGCGACCCCCTGTCCGAACGCGCTCGCCCCGATCAGCGCGCCCCCGGTCGCGATTCCGGCGGCACCCGCGGCGAGCTGTCCGCCCGTGATCGCGACGGACGAGACGATTCGCGCGACCGCGAGCCGGCCGTATCGGCGCGTCCGGGAGTTCCAGTAGTTGAGGGCGACGAAGAGGCCCGAGACGAAGACGAACGGCGAGACAAGCCAGAGGTGGCCGGTAAGGCCGGGCGAGTTCAGGATCGAGACGATCGCCGGCTCGAAGACGATGAAGAACGGGAGCGCGAGCAGCGAGATCCCGGTCACGATCCCGACGCAGAGCGCGAGCAGGTTGACCGCGTCCCGCTCCTCGTCGGGGAGCATGATCGCGAACTCGTATCGGAGACAGGAGATGGCACCCAGGACCTTCGTGATCGAGGTGAAGATCGCGAGGAGGCCGAACGCCTCCGGCGAGAAGAGCCGCGTCAGCACGGGCGAGGCGAGGATGACGAGAATCTGGGCGAAGGTCGTGCCCGTCACGAGCTTCAGCACGTCTTTCGAGAAACTCGGCCGGGCCGCAGGAGGCGCTGCCTCCGCATCGATCTCCGTGAGGGGTATCGTATCAGCCACGTCGGTGTCCCGCCATCTCCGTACCCCGAACGACCAGACCCTCGCTTCCCCGATCGCTGACCTTTCTGGCCGGGGCACCCGCGATCGTGATGCCCGGCTCCTCGAAGGAGCGGTTCACGACCGAGTTCGCGCCGATCGCGATATCGTCGCCGATCCGGATCGGGCCGAAGAGCATCGCGCCGGGACCGATGTAGACGTTATCGCCGATCATGGGAACCTGGTCGTTGGTCCCGGCCCGGGACCCGATATTGACGCAGACATGGACCCGGCAGTTGGCGCCCACGCGGGCGGCGCCGTTCACGACGATGGTGCCCCTGTGCGCGATGGCGAGGCCCGGGCCGAAGACGTTCGGGGGGATCGTGAAGCCGAGCCGGCTCGAGAGGCGGTGGAACCGGAGCGAGAGCAGGACCCTGTAGGGCGCCCAGAGAAGGGAGTTCCGGCAGTTCTCGCAGTACTCCATCGCCCGAAGGAGCCGTTGGAACCGCCAGATCTCGTCGCCGAAGAGGCGGGGACGGTGCCGCGTCTTCTCCAGCGAAGCCCTGTCGGCCTCGAGATAAAACTCGTACTCGTCACGCGTCCCGATCGGCAACTGGTGGGGCCTCCTCCGGCCGTTTCATCAGTATTCGGCAAAAACGGTAATAAACTAACCCGACCGTCCCCGTCGCGACTCCTACGATATAGCTTTATCGCGCCTCCGCCCCAACATTCTCGAAGCAGGCGGTTCCCGCGTCCATCGAGGGTGCGGGGGACTGCGCAGAGGTTTTTCCGGCATGAAGGTGCTTGCATTCGGCGCACATCCCGACGATCTCGAGATCGGGATGGGCGGCACGATCGCCCGGTACGTGGCGCGCGGTCACGAGGTGCTGATGGTGGTCGCGACCGTCCCGAACCGGAAGGAGAGCCGGGTTCCGGAGGCGGAGGAGGCGGCCGCGATCCTCGGCGCCGACCTGGTCGTGATGGACGTCGTCCCCGACGAGCTCGTCTTCTCGCGCCAGCTCGTCCGGCGGTTCGACCAGGTCTTCAACGGGTACGCGCCCGATGTCGTGTACACCCACTCGAACAACGACTCGCACCAGGATCATGCCGCCGTTACGAACGCCGTGATCGCGACCACGCGCAAGAACGACTGCTCGGTCTACATGTACGAGCAGACGATCCCCGGCGGGATCGCGCCGAACCCGTTCCACGGCCAGTACTTCGTCGACATATCGGACTGCATCGCGCAGAAGCTCGACTCCATCATGGTTCACCGGACGCAGCTCGATACCTACGGCCCGTGGTGGCTCGAGGGGGTCAAGGGACGCGCCATGTATCACGGGTTCAAGATCAACGTCAAGTACGCCGAGGTCTTCGAAGTGATCAAGGACATCGCTACCTGGTAGGGCAAAATGGATACATTTATTTTATTGAAGTTTCTAAAATAAGTTTTGTAATATATCGGAGACAGGACATGCGGCCCGAAAAGATCATGGTCTTCACCCAGAAGGAGGAGGAGTTCGCGGGACTTCTCATGAGCCTGGGGATCAAACGCAACATCGCCAAGGTGCTCGTCTACCTCGCTTCGATCCCCGAGGCGACCTCCCGCGAGATCGAGCGCGGGACCGACCTTCGCCAGCCCGAGGTCTCGATCGCAATGCACCGGCTGATCAAGGAGGGCTGGGTCGAGAGCAGGGAGTCGAAGGCGGAGTCCAAGGGACGCCCCGTCAAGATCTACCGCCTCTCCCGCCCGATCGGCGAGATCGTCGACGCAATCGAGGAGGAGAAGCGGGCGGAGGCGGAGAAGCAGCGCGACATCATGCAGCGCCTGCGCACCATCACCACTCTCTCCGAGGATGCGACGACCCGGGGCTGACCGCGCGGCAGCCCCCGTCGCCCCCGATTATCACCACCGTCTTTTCTGCGAACCCGGCAAAGAGCCCGGCGGCCGTAACGCCCGGGATCGCCTCGATAGCACGCTCGAGCCCCTCGGGGTCTCCGATCGCGCCGAAGGACCAGTCGATCACGAACCCCCCGTTGTCGGTCACCACCGGCCCGTCCTTGGAGATTCCCTCGCGCACCGTCCCCGAGCCGCCGAGTGCTGCGAGCCGCGAGGCGACGAACGCGCAGGCGAAGGGCAGCACCTCGATCGGGACCGGGGCCGAGAGCGGGTCCGCGAGCTTCGCCTCGTCGACCACGATGACGAGGCGGTCGGCCGCGGCCGCGACGGTCTTCTCGCGCGTCTGGGCCGCCCCGCGTCCCTTGATCAGGTGGAAGAACGGGTCGACCTGGTCCGCGCCGTCGATGGCGACCGTAAGGTGCGGTGCGTCGTTGAGGGATGCGAGCGGGATTCCGAGGGCGCGGGCGCGCATTGCCGTCTGGTGCGAGGTCGGAACCCCGACGCAGTCGAGCCCGTCGCGGACCCGTTCGGCGAGGCGCTCCATTGCGAAGCGCACGGTCGATCCCGTGCCGAGCCCGATCGTCATTCCGTCCTCGACGAGCTCGGCCGCCGCGCGGCCGGCCTCCCGTTTCGACGCCTCGTCTCCCATCTGCGGGAGGTTCGCCGGATCAGGAGATAAGTCTCTGGTTCAGTCGGAGAAGAGGTCCGCGAGGGCGGGAGCGGCGGCCGGCGCGGTGCAGTCGAGGGTGATGGGCGTGACCGAGATACGTCCCTCGCGGATCGCGTGAACGTCGGTGCCGGGCTCGGCGTCGTCGACGAGCGGGCCGTCGATCCAGTAGTACGGCCGGCCGCGCGGGTCGAGCCGCCTCTCGACACCGGTCGCGAAGAGCTTCCTCGCGAGCCGCGTGCATTCGTATCCGGTCGTCGGCCGCGCGGGGACGTTGACGTTGATCACGTCCGCGCCTGCCGGGAATCCGCGCTCGAAGACCCGTTCGCAGCAGTCGCGGACCACGCACGCGGCCGTATCGAACGATTGGGCCGACCGACGGGGATCGCCGAACTTGTCGCCCTGATCCTCGACCTGGAGCGAGACGGCGATCCCGGGCACGCCCTGATTCGCGCCCTCGAGCGCGGCGCCGACCGTGCCCGACGTCATGATCGACTCGAACGAGAGGTTCTCGCCGATGTTGATCCCGGAGACGATCAGGTCGGGCGAGAGCTCGAGCGAGTAGAGCCCGATGATCACCGCGTCCGTCGGCTTGCCCGCGACGGCGTATGCACGGACCCCGTTGTGGACGAGCTCGTCGACCCGGAGCGGCTCGAAGATCGAGATCGACCGGCCGACCGCGGACTGCTGGGTGGCCGGCGCGACCACGGTCACGTCGGCGATCGGACAGAGCGCGTCGTACGCGGCCCAGAGGCCGACCGAGTTGACGCCATCGTCGTTCGTCAGGAGCACGCGTGGCCTCATCGCACTAGGAGTGGCGCGGGGGACGGCAAAAAGGGTTCCGAAGCGAGCCGTCGGCTTCATCTGGGATGACCGTGCACGGATGCTGCATGAAGGCGTTCCTCGCCGAGTACGCGTCCCTCGCGGGCGACCCGGCGGTCGCGGCCGAAGGAGCCGCGATGCGCGACGTACTGACAACGAGCTTCGAGGCGATCGGGTACGAGGTCGTGATGCCCGCGTCGGCCGACCTCGACGCGGAGATCCGGCGGCTCGCCCCGGGGTGCGAGGTGGGGCTCGTGATCGCCCCCGACCGCCTCCTCGCCGGGTTCACGCGGACCCTGGAGGGGGTCTGCCACAACGTCGGCTGCGGCGCCATGAACGTCGCCGTCGCAGCGAACAAGCGGCGATCGTCGGCGATTCTGGCGCAGCACGAGATCCCGGTGCCGGCCGAACGGGCAGAGGGGCGGCGCGTCGTCAAACCGATCCGCGGGTGCGGCGCGCTCGGCGTGCGGCTCTCGGACGAAGCGGCGGGAGAGGACGAGTTCGGCCAGGAGTATATCGAGGGAGAGCACCTCTCGGTCTCGCTCGTCGGATCGCGTGTCGTCGGCGACGTCTGCGAGTACTGGTCCGGCGACCGGCCGCTCGTCCTCGCCCTGAACCGACAGACGATCGAGCTCGACGGCGAGGGACGGTTCCACTACCGCGGCGGGGAGACGCCGGTCGACCACCCTCGGCGCGACGAATGCGCCGAGGTCGCGCGAAAGGCCGTCGAGGTGCTCGGATGCCAGGGGTACGCCGGCGTCGACATCGTCCTGGCGGACCGGCCGTACGTGGTCGACGTGAACCCGCGGGTCACGACCTCGATCGTCGGAATCGCGTCCGTGATGAAGGAGGAGATCGCCGACGTGCTCGTCCGCGCCTCGATGGGCAAGGGGCCGACGGAGGTCCACCTCTCGGGCCGCGTCCGGTACGGGATCGACGGCACGGTGACCAGGCTGTGATCGGGATCGACGTCGGGGGCGCGAACCTCAAGATTGCGGACGACAACGGGGCCGAGGTCCGGTACTGTCCGCTCTGGACGGGCGCGCCGATCGCTGAGCTGCTTCGCCCGCACGCGGGCGAGGAGGCGGCCGTCGTGATGTCGGGCGAGCTCGCGGACTGCTTCGCCTCGAAGGCGGAGGGGATCGCGTTCATCGTCGGCGAGGTCCGCTCGGTCTTTCCCGACGCGCGGTTCTACGGGACCGACGGCCTCTTTCACGACGGGCCTGACCCGTGCCTTGCCGCGGCGAACTGGGTCGCCTCCGCGGACTGGCTCCGCGAATCGTACCCGGACGCCGTGCTCCTCGACGTTGGCTCGACCACGGCCGATATCGTACCCCTGAACGCGTTCGATCGCCTTCTCGGCCTCACCGACCTCGACCGGCTCCAGCGTGGGTATCTCGTGTACACGGGCATGCTCAGGACCACGGTCCCGGCGATCGTCAGGGCTGTCGTGCTCGATGGTCTCTGGACGCCGATCGCGTCTGAGCACTTCGCCCAGTCAGGCGATGTCCACCTCGCCCTCGGCCATATAGCTCCCGACGGCTACACCTGTCCCGCGCCCGACAACGGCCCCCGCACACGCGTTGGTGCGCTCGGACGGCTCGCACGGGTCGTCTGCGCGGACCTGGCCGAACTCGGAGAGACCAGGGCCCTCTCGATCGCCGAGCAGGTCTGGGAGGCGCAACGGGAGGAGGTCGCGGGAGCGGTCGAGATCGCGGTGACGGCCGCTGGGGCCACCGAGGTCGTGGCGGCCGGGATCGGGGCGCGGACCTTCGCGCCCGCGGTCGGTGGACGGATCCTTCCTCCGTCCGTGGCCGACGCGCTCCCCGCCCACGCGGTCAGGGCGCTCGCGCTCCGGGATGGGACACCGTGAACCGCTGGCTCGTCGCGCTTACCCTGCTCGCGGTCTCGCTCGGGCTGAGCGCGATCCTCTTCCTCCTCGGCTTCCCGTTTTTCTTTATTGTCTTCTTTCTACCTCTCGTTCCGCTCTTCGGCAGGCGGCGCGGCACCGAGTGAGGCGCCCCCTCCCGCAGCCGAGCGCAGAGACGAGGAGAGGAGGATGATCGAGACCGGGACCGGAATGCCGAAGAGCTGCGCGGTCGTGATCGGCGGCAGGGGTAGATCGGCATATCCCCTGACGGTGGCGCGGTCGAGCACGAGACCGAGGCGCGCGAGCGTCTGCGCGGTCCGCCCCGGCGGCATCCGTTCCGCAAGGACTGCGGCGAGCTCGACAATGGGCGCCCCGTGGCGCGTCCCGGGATAAAAGGGAGAATCGGCATAACAGAGCCGCCCGCACCGGGAACACCTGAACCGTTTGACTGTAACGTGTATGTCGCGGACTCCGGTGTCCGTCGTGATGGTCGCGAACCGCTTAGCTCGAAGATCGTGAGGCCGTACCGCTCCCCCGCAATGGGGGCAACGATCGAGGTTCGCATAGACCCTCCCGTCGACGGCGGCGATGCCGTTTCGGACCAGATCGGCCATCATCGGGGCGATCGGGATAGGGCGTGTCATTCGAAAACCTGCGCTCTTGATGGTGAACCGGGATGATTATATAAAGATTGCTCCAGGAATCCCCCTTCCGGGGACAAAGCCATCCACCGATATTCATCGATTCTTCACTGTAAAACCAGTATAATTAAATAGGTTTACTCTCAGACGATCCTCTGTTCGAGGACTCTCTATGGAGATGAAATACGTACCTACGACGTGCCCCTATTGCGGCACCGGATGCGGGTTCAACCTTGTCGTCAAGGACGGCAAGGTCGTCGGGGTTTCACCCTGGCAGCGGAGCCCGGTCAACGAGGGCAAGCTCTGCCCCAAGGGCAACTATGCCTGGGAGTTTATCAACGCCGAGGACCGGCTGACGACTCCCCTGATCAAGAAAGACGGTAAGTTCGTCGAGGCCTCCTGGGACGAGGCGCTCGACCTGGTCGCCCAGAAGTTCAAGCAGTACCAGGGCGAGCAGAGCGCGGCGCTCTCGTCGGCCCGTGTCTCGAACGAAGAGAACTACCTGATGCAGAAGTTCGCGCGCGTGGCCATGAAGACCCCGAATATCGACCATTGCGCCCGCCTCTGCCACGCATCGACCGTGGTCGGCCTCGCCGGCGCCTTCGGCTCTGGTGCGATGACCCAGTCCATCAAGGACATCGCCGATGCGGACGTCCTCTTCATCATCGGGACGAACACACTCGAGCAGCACCCCCTGATCGGCCGGCGGATCATGCAGGCCAAGAAGAAGGGCGCGAAGATCATCGCGGCCGACCCGCGGTTCACGCCGACCGCGAAGCTCGCGGACATCTACATGCCCTTCTACTCGGGCACGGACGTCGCGCTGCTCAACAGCTTCATGCAGTACATCATCGCGAACGACCTCTACGACCATGAGTTCGTCGAGAAGCGGACCAAGGACTTCGACAAGCTCAAGGAGGTCGTGATGAAGCCCGAGTACTCCTTCGAGAACGTCTCGAAGATCACGGGCGTCCCGGCCGAGACGATCAAGGCGGCCGCCGACCTCTACGCACACGCGAAGGCCGCGAACGTCCTGTACTCGATGGGCATCACCCAGCACACGGTCGGCGTCGACAACGTCAAGTCGGTCGCGAACCTCCAGATGCTGACCGGTAACCTCGGTCGGCCCGGCACGGGCGTCTGCGCCCTTCGTGGCCAGAACAACGTGCAGGGCGCCTGCGACATGGGCGCGCTCGCAAACGTCTACTCCGGGTACCAGTCAGTCATCGTCCCCGAGATGCGCAAGAAGATGCAGGACATGTGGGGCATCGAGGACATTGCCGAGGGCAAGGTCGGCCTCCCGGTCACCAGGCTGATCAATGTCCTCGCGGACGAGCCCGGCAAGGTCAAGGCGCTCTACATCATGGGCGAGAACCCGATGGTCTCCGACCCCGACCTCCACCATGTGAAGAAGGGCCTCGAGAACGTCGAGTTCATGGTCGTCCAGGACATCTTCATGACCGAGACGGCCGAGCTCGCCGACGTCGTGCTCCCGGCCGCCTGCTACGCCGAGAAGGACGGGACCCAGACCAGCACCGAGCGGCGCGTCCAGCTCTGGCGCAAGGCGCAGGAGCCGCCGGGCCAGGCAAAGGCCGACTGGGAGATCATCACCATGCTCGGCCAGCGGATGGGCTACGAGAAGCAGTTCCCGTACACGTCGGCCGAAGAGGTCTTCAATGAAGTCGCGAAGGTCACCCCGTCGTACGGCGGCATGTCGTACGAGCGGCTCGGCACCGAAGGGCTCCACTGGCCCTGCCCGACGCCCGAGCACCCCGGCACGCCGATCCTGCACAAGGAGCGGTTCTCGCACCCCGACGGCCTCGGCATCTTCACGCCGATCGAGTGGAAGCCGCCGGCGGAGGTCCCCGACGCGGAGTACCCGCTGATCCTGACCACGGGCCGCTGCATCTGGCAGTGGCACACGGGCACCATGACCCGCCGCTCCGAGTCGCTCGATCGCGAGGAGCCGACCGGCTGGATCGAGATCAACCCCGAGGACGCGAAAGCCCTCGGCATCAAGGACAAGGAGATGGTCCGGGCGATCACCCGCCGCGGCGAGGTCGAGGTGGGAGCCCGCGTAACCGATGAGATCAAGAAGGGCGTGGTCTTCATGCCGTTCCACTACGTCGAGTGCGCGGCCAACGTCCTGACGAACAACGCGCTCGACCCGGTCGCCAGCATCCCCGAGTTCAAGGCGTGTGCCGTTAAGGTCGAGAAGATCGCGGAGGCCTGAAGATGGCAGCAAAGGGAGAGATGGTCTACGCCTGGACGACGGACGCGGACCTCCAGAGCAAGGCTGAGTGCGGCGGCGCCGTGACGGCCCTTCTCAAGTTTGCGCT